>JBGQIB010000016.1:0-44904 GCA_041498295.1 bacterium
CTGCGCTCGCGCTTCGAGTGCGCGGGCGCGCGCCGCTCCGCGCGCTGGTGGCGGATCTCATGGACGACGCCGCAGTCGATCGGATCGCGAGCAGCGCACTCGGTGAGTTCGGTGGCGTGGACATCCTGGTCCACGCGGCGGGAGCGTACGCATCCGGGCCGCTCGAGACATCGCCCGTGGAGGCGTTCGATCGACAGCTGCGCGTCAATGCGCGCGCGCCGTATCTCCTCACGCAGCGACTGCTGCCGAGCCTGCTCGCGCGCCAGGGCGAGATCGTATTCGTCAACTCGACGGCGGTGATCGCGCCGCGCGCGGGAGTGGCTGCTTATGCGGCGAGCAAGGCCGCGCTGCGCGCGCTTGCGGACAGCCTGCGCGCAGAAGTGAATGCGCGCGGCGTGCGCGTGCTCTCCGTCTTTCCCGGCCGCACGGCTTCGTCGATGCAGGAAGAGGTGCATCGCGCCGAGGGCGCGGCCTATCGAGCCGAGAAGCTCGTTCAACCGGCAGACGTCGCGGCGGCGATCGTGAACGCGCTCGCGCTGCCGCGAACTGCAGAAATGACGGACCTCTACCTGCGGCCGATGCAGGCTCCCTAGGGGTCTTCAGATGTCGGCTGCGTGGCACGATGCTTGCGTGGTGGAGCCGCGATGATCTTCGAGGAAACCGGGCTCGCGGGAGCGCTGCTGATCGAGCCGGAGCGCATGACCGATGCGCGCGGCTTCTTCGCGCGCACGTTCTGCGTGCGTGAGTTCGCCGAGCGCGGGCTCGCCGCGCGCTTTGTGCAGAGCAGTGTCTCGTTCAACCTGCGCGCGGGCACCCTGCGCGGCCTGCACTTCCAGATGCCGCCACATCGCGAGGTCAAGCTGGTGCGCTGCACGGCGGGCGCGATCTGGGACGCGATCGTCGATCTGCGCGGCGGCTCGCCCACGCGGCTGCGCTGGTTCGGCGCCGAGCTCAGCGCCGAGAACCGGCGGATGTTCTACATCCCCGAGGGCTTCGCGCACGGCTTCATCACGCTGCAGCCGAACAGCGAGGTGTTCTACGAGATGAGCGAATTCTACGCGCCGCAGGCCGGACGCGGGCTGCGCTGGAACGACCCCGCGCTCGCGATCGCCTGGCCGAAGGCCCCGCAGGTGATCGCCGAGCGCGACGCGAGCTATTCCGATCTCGACCTCGCTGCGCTCGCGGAGATCGGCTCGTGACTCCGGCGTCGCCCGCGGGATTGGAGCGCGAGATGCTCGAGCTGATCGAGTCGCTCTATCCGATTTGCCGCAGCATCACCGGCGATGGCGTGCGCGAGACACTGCGCCTCGTCGGACAGAAGCTGCCGCTCGAGCGACATGAGGTCCCGAGCGGTACGCCAGTCCTCGACTGGACCGTGCCCGACGAGTGGAACGTGCGCGACGCGTGGATCAAGAACCGCGCGGGCGAGCGCGTCGTCGATTTCCGACGCTGCAACCTGCACCTGGTGAGTTACAGCGAGCCGCTGTCGCCGCGCTGGATCTCGCGCGCCGAGCTCGTGGAGCACTTGCACTCGCTGCCGGAGCACCCCGACTGGATTCCCTATCGCACCTCGTACTACAAGCGCAGCTGGGGCTTCTGCGTCTCGGAGAAGCAGCTCGAGTCACTCAGCGACGCGGAGTACGAAGTCTGCATCGACTCGACGCTCGCGCCCGGTCACTTGACGTACGGCGAGTATTTCCTGCCCGGCGAGCGCTCGGAGGAGATCCTGGTCTCCGCGCACGTCTGCCATCCCTCGCTCTGCGACGACAACCTCTCCGGCATCGCGGTGTCGAGCTTCGTCGCGCGCGCGCTCGCGGCGCGCGCTCGCCGCCGCTGGTCGTACCGCTTCCTGTTCATCCCGGGCACGATCGGCTCACTCACCTGGCTCGCACGCAACCGCGAGCGCGTCGCGCTCATTCGCGGCGGACTCACGCTCGTGTGTCTCGGCGACGAACGCGGACTCACCTACAAGCGCTCGTTCGGCGGCGGCGCCGAGATCGACCGCGCCGCGCAGCTCGCGTTGGCAACCTCGGGGCGTCCGTTCGAGTCGATCGACTTCTTCCCGTACGGCTACGACGAGCGCCAGTTCAACTCGCCCGGCTTCCGCATCCCGGTCGGCTCGCTCATGCGCGGCCGGCACGGGCGCTTCGACGAGTACCACACCTCGGCGGACGACCTGGGCTTCGTGCGCGGGCCGCAGCTGGTCGAGGCGTACGAGTCGGTGCTCGCGATCCTCGACGTGCTCGAAGGCAACGCGCGCTTCCGGAGCCTCTCGCCCTACGGCGAGCCGCAGCTCGGCCGGCGCGGGATCTACCGGGCGATGGGCGGAGAGAGCGATCCCGAGGCCCTGCAGCTCGCGATGCTCTGGGTGCTCTCCCTGGCCGACGGCGAGCACACGCTCGTCGATGCCGCCGAGCGCTCGGGCCTGGGGTTCGCGGTGGTGCGCTCGGCGGCTACCCTGCTCGAGCGCCATGACCTGATCCAGGAATGCGATTGAGCGCGCCGCACTTGGGGCGGAGCGCGGAGGAGACGGCCAAATGCGGGTACTGGTGACTGGACACGGCGGTTACATCGGCGCGGTGATGACCCGCGTCCTGGACACGGCGGGCTACGACGTCGTGGGCGTCGACAGCGGCCTCTTCAACGGCTGCGACTTCGGCCTCTACCAAGCGCCACAGCAGGTCCTGAATCGCGACATTCGCGACCTAGACGAGGGCGACCTCGAGGGCTTCGACGCAGTGGTGCACCTGGCCGCGATCTCGAACGACCCGCTGGGCGACCTCAACCCCGGCTGCACGTGGGACATCAACCACAAGGCCTCCGTCCGGCTCGCCGGGGTCGCCAAGCGCGCCGGAGTGCAGCGCTTCCTGTACTCGTCGTCGTGCAGCGTCTACGGCGCGGCGAGCCCCGACGACGTGCTCGGCGAGACTTCGGCGTTCTCGCCGATCACCGCGTACGCGCAGTCGAAGGTGCGCGTCGAGGCCGACGTCGCGAAGCTCGCCGACGACGATTTCAGCCCGACCTACCTGCGAAACGCCACGGTGTATGGCGCGTCGCCGCGGCTGCGCGGTGACTTGGTCGTGAACAATCTCGTGGGCTGGGCGTTCGCCACCGGGCGCGTGTTCATCAAGAGCGACGGAACCCCGTGGCGCCCGCTCGTGCACGTGGAGGACGTCTGCCACGCGTTCCTGTGCGTGTTGCGCGCGCCGCGTGACCTGATCCACAACCAGGCCTTCAACGTCGGGCGCAACGGCGAGAACTACCGCGTGCGCCAGGTCGCCGAGCTCGTGAGTCACGAGGTGACTGGCAGCCGGATCGACTTCGCGGAAGGCGCCGGCCCCGATCCCCGCTGCTACCGGGTCGACTTCACGAAGATCGAGAGCACCCTGCCCGACTACAAGCCGCGCTGGACCGTCGCGGACGGCGTGGTGGAGTTGCACGCGGCCTTCCGGCGCGAGCTGATGACCGCCGAGGATCTCGAGGGCGACCGCTACGTGCGCATCCGACGCATCGTCCGGCTGCTCGAGTCCGGCTGGCTCGATTCGAACCTGCGCCGGACGTCCGCGGGCTCTGGCGCGTCTCCCTGGTGAGTCTTTAGATGCGCGGCCCGATGGAGGTTGCCTCTCCAAAGCGGAGCCGCGCTCCCCTATTGCGGAGCGAAATCACGCTGGGCCCACACGAGTTGCGCACTCGTGAGGCGCGGCAACGGAAGGGGCAAGCCCGCGGCGCCGATCGCGAACTGACACTCTATTGCGTAGGGCCGACCGAAGCGGGGCATGCGGCTTGCTCGTCCCCCGCGGCACCCGGGGTCCATCCGCGAGAGGTGTCATGACGACCGAAAGCCGAGCCCACGAACCCGTTTGCCGCTTCTGCCGCACCCCGCTGCGGCACACGTTCGTCGATCTGGGCATGTCGCCGCTGTGTCAGCGCCATCTCCGGCCCGAGCAGCTCTCCGAGATGGAGCCCTTCTACCCGCTGCACGCGTGGGTCTGCTCCGAGTGTTTCCTGGTCCAGATCGAGGAGGTCGTGCCACCGCAGGAGATCTTCGGCGACGGAACCTACGCTTACTTCTCGTCGTTCGCGGACTCCTGGCTGCGCCACGCGGCGCAGTATGTCGAGCTCGTCAGCGAGCGCTTCGGGCTCGGCCCGAAGAGCCTGGTCGTCGAGGTCGCGAGCAACGACGGCTATCTGCTGCAGAACTTCGTGCGCCGCGGCATCCCCGTGCTCGGCATCGAGCCCGCGTCGAATACGGCGGAGGCCGCCGTACGCAAGGGCGTGCCGACGCTGGTGCGCTTCTTCGGCGGGGCCACGGCGCGGGACGTCGTCGAGCAACACGGCCGCGCGTCGCTTTTGCTCGGGAACAACGTGCTCGCGCACGTACCGGACATCAACGACTTCGTCTCCGGCCTCGCGATCCTGCTCGCGCCGGACGGCGTGCTGACGATGGAGTTCCCGCACCTGATGCAGCTGGTCGAACACAACCAGTTCGACACGATCTACCACGAGCACTTCTCGTATCTCTCGTTCGGAACCGTGCAGCGCATCTTCGCGCACCACGGCCTCGAGATCTTCGACGTGGACGAGCTGGCGACTCACGGCGGTTCTCTGCGCGTCTACGCGCGCCACGCGGAACGCGAGCAGCCATTGCGCACGGAGCGCGTGACCCGTTTGCTTCAGGTCGAAGACGGCCGCGGCATGCGCGGGCTCGCCTATTACTCGCGCTTCGGCGAACGCGTGCGCGAGACCAAGTGGAAGCTGCTCGAGTTTCTGATCTCCGCGAAGCGCGCGGGCAAGTCCGTGGTCGGCTACGGCGCTCCCGGAAAGGGAAACACGCTGCTCAACTACTGCGGAATCCGGACCGATTTTCTCGACTACACGGTCGACCGCAGCCCCCACAAGCAGGGGGGATTCCTGCCCGGGACGCACATTCCGATCAAGGCGCCCGAGGAGATCGAGCGGACGAAACCCGACTACGTGCTCATTTTGCCGTGGAACCTGCAAGACGAGATCATGGAGCAGATGGCGATCGTCCGGTCCTGGCAGGGACAATTCGTGATTCCGATCCCGGAGGTGCGAGTGCGATGAAGGTCGTGCTGTTCTGCGGCGGGATGGGCATGCGCTTGCGCGAGCACGCGGAGAGTCTCCCCAAGCCGCTGGTCACCGTCGGCCCACGGCCGATCTTGTGGAACCTGATGAAGTACTACGCTCACTACGGGCATCGTGACTTCATCTTGTGTCTCGGTCACGGCGCCGAGGCGATCAAGAACTACTTCCTGCAGTACGACGAGCGGCTCTCGAACGACTTCGTCTTGCGCAAAGGCGGCGCGGACGTCGAGCTGCTCGGCCGAGACATCGACGACTGGACGATCACGTTCGTCGACACCGGGCTGCGCGCGAACATCGGCATGCGGCTGCGCGCGGTGCGCCACCATCTCGCCGGGGAAGAGATGTTTCTCGCGAACTACGCGGACGGGCTCTCCGATCTCCCGCTCGATCGCTATCTCGCGCACTTCCGCGAGCACGGCCGCATCGCTTCCATGCTGAGCGTTCCCGCGCCGCAGACGGTCCATGTGATTCATGCGGAGAAGAACGGCGTGGTGCAGAGCATCGAGCACGTGGGCAGCTCCGAGCTGCGCATGAACGCCGGCTTCTTCGCATTTCGCCGCGAGATCTTCGACTACATCGGCGAAGGCGAGGAGCTGGTGGTCGAGCCGTTCCAGCGACTCATCCAGGCGCGCCAGCTGGTCGCCTACCCGCACGACGGTTTCTGGATGCCGATGGACACGTTCAAGGACAAGCAGCAGTTCGAGCAGCTCGTCGCCAACGGTACGACCCCGTGGCAGGTCTGGAAGTGACTTGATCCCGCTGTCTCTCGGCGCCGGGGAAGTGACCCCCCAGAAGATCCTCTGCCTCGGCGCGCACTGCGACGACATCGAGATCGGCTGCGGCGGCACGCTGCTGCGCTGGCTCGAAGAGCGACCAGAGCTGGACGTGCGCTGGGCCGTGTTCTCGTCGGATGCGCGGCGCGCGGCCGAGACGCGCGCCAGCGCCCGCCGCTTCCTGGGCCGCGAGCCCGACAAGCGCGTCACGCTCCACGAGTTCCGCGACGGCTTCCTGCCGTATCACGGGGCCGAGGTGAAGCAGGAATTCGAGCGTTTGAAGGCCGAGTTCGCGCCCGACGTAATCCTCACTCACTACCGCCACGACCTGCATCAGGACCATCGCCTGGTCTCCGAGCTCACGTGGAATACATTTCGCGGCCCGTTGATTCTGGAGTACGAGATCCCGAAGTGGGACGGCGATCTGGGCAATCCGAACGCGTACGTGCCGCTCACGGAGCGCCACGTCCAGGGCAAGATCGACATCCTGCTCGCGGAGTACGGGACGCAGAGAGGCCGCGGCTGGTTCGAACCCGAGACGTTCCGCTCTCTCGCGCGGCTGCGGGGCATGGAGGCCGCCGCGCCGGAGCGCTACGCGGAGGCGTTCTATGCGCGCAAGCTCGTGCTCGGCTTCCGGAGCGCCGGCTGATGGTGGGCGCGATCCGAGAGCTCTTCCAGCGCCGCGACCTGCTGTTGATCATGACGGGGCGCGAGATCAAGGTGAAGTACAAGCAGTCCGTGATGGGCATGCTCTGGGCCGTACTGATGCCGATCGTGATCGTCTGCTCCGGCTTCATCGTGCGCTTCGCGCTGTCGAGTGTCTCGGGAAAGCCGGTGGTGATGACGGATCTGACGGCCGTCGCGGTGAAGGCCGCGCCGTGGGCGTTCTTCGTCTCGGCGCTGCGCTTCGGCACCAGCAGCTTGGTCAGCAGCGCGCATCTGGTGACGAAGATCTATCTGCCGCGGCTGATCTTTCCGCTCGCCGCGGTGCTCTCGCAGCTCTTGGACTTCGCGATCGCGGCCAGCGCGGTCACCGTCTTCCTCGTGATTGCGCGCGCCGGGCTCAGCGTGCAGCTTCTCTGGCTGCCGCTCCTGCTCGGCGCGCTCGTCGTTCTCGCGACGTCGCTCGCGATTCTGTTCTCGGCGGCGAGCCTCTTCCTGCGCGACGTGAAGTTCATCGTCGAAGTGTTTCTGACCTTCGCGATCTTCTTCACGCCGGTGTTCTACGAGACCGCGCTGTTCGGAAAGTACGCGCCGCTCTTGCTCGCCAATCCGGTGTCTCCGCTGCTGGAGGGGATCTCGACCGTCGTGATCCAGCACGCGAGTCCATCGCTACCGTGGGTCGCTTACAGCTGCGCGGTGTCCGGGGTGCTGTTTGCGCTCGCACTCAAGGCATTCAAGCAGCTCGAGCCGTACTTCGCGGAGAGCATCTGAGAGTCGAGATGGCGGACGACATTCTCGAGGTCGACGGCGTATTCAAGAAGTTCCGGCGCGGCGAGCTGTTCAGCTCTCTGCGCGATCTCGTGCCTGCCGTCGTGCAGAGATTCGTGCGCGGAAAGGCTCCGGCGGAGTTGGACCGGCGCGACTTCTGGGCGCTGCAAGACGTCTCGTTCAGCGTGAAGCGCGGCGAGGCCTTCGCGATCATCGGCGGAAACGGCGCGGGCAAGAGCACGCTGCTCAAGCTGCTCACCGGCATCATGCGCCCGACGCGCGGCTCGATTCGCATCGCGGGCCGCGTGTCCGCGCTCATCGAAGTCAGTGCCGGCTTCCATCCCGACCTGACCGGCCGCGAAAACGTCTACTTGAACGGTGCGATCCTCGGCATGACTCGCGAGGAGATCCGCCGCCGCTTCGACGACATCGTCGCGTTCTCCGGCCTCGAGGAGTTCATCGACACGCCGGTAAAGCGCTACTCGTCGGGAATGTTCGCGCGCCTCGGCTTCTCGGTCGCCGCGCACGTCGACCCGGACGTGCTCCTCGTCGACGAGGTGTTGAGCGTCGGCGACTACCTGTTCCAGCGGAAGTGTGTCGATCGCATGAACGAGGTCATCGCCGGCGGAGCGACGGTGATCTTCGTCTCGCACAACCTGCGGGCCGTCGCGAATCTGTGTCCGCGCAGCCTGCTCCTCGAACGCGGCAGAGTGCACATGGTCGGCCCGACCGAAGAAGTCATCCGCGCCTACTACCTGCGCGGGCAGCAAGCGCGCTCCACCGACGCGGATCGCGGCGTGGCGATCACCGAGGTGATCACGCACGACGAGGCCGGAAGCCGAGTCGAGTTCGAGTCAGGCTCCAAGATGCGAGTCACGGCCCGCGCGCGCGCGCGCACGCGCCACGAGGACATGACCCTGGTGATCCAAGTCGTCGACGACAATCAGTACCCGATCTTCGACACCTGTACGCAGCGGCTAGGCGCCGGCGCGATCACGCTCGAGGCCGACGAGACGCTCGAGTGCACGTTCGAGCTCGATGTCGTGCTGGCGGAAGGTACCTTCCATGTCAACGCGTACCTGCACCGCTATCTCACCGACCGGCCGTACGACAGTTGGCTGTCGGCAGCGACCTTCTTCGTCACCGGCGCCCCCGAGGTGCGCGGCATGGTCACGCCCCATCCGCGGCTCACCGCCTGTCGAATCGGCGGTGGCGCCAAGGGCGACGCAGCCGACGACGGCGCGGATGGCGACTAGCTTCATTTTCGCGCCGCCGCCTGCCGACACACGTCTGGGAAGGTTGGAATGACCTGGACTCTGTCTCGCTTCCGAGCCGGCGACGTCGTGGAAGTCCTCAGCAGAGAGGAGATCCTGGCGACCCTGGACGAGCAGGGTTGCGTGGATGGCCTGCCCTTCCAGCCGGAAATGCTCCGGTTCTGTGGGCAGCGCGTCCAGGTGCGCGCGCTCGCTCACAAGACTTGCGAGACCGCGTTCCAGTCGGGTCAGGGCCGACGCCTCCAGTCTACCGTGCATCTCGGCAATCTTCGCTGCGACGGCTCGGCCCACGGCGGCTGTCAGGCCGAATGCAGCTTGTTCTGGAAGGACGTGTGGCTGAAGCCGGCGGTCGATGGCGTCGAGCCGAGTGACTCGCCGCGCTCCGCGCCGCCGCTGTTCAGCGAGGCGCAGCTTCTCGCTCACACGCGGTCGAGCGTCCAGCCGGAGTTCTATTCCTGCCAGGCGACCAAGATCTTCGATGCGACCGTGCCGCTCGCCTGGTGGGACCTGCGCCAGTACGTGTTCGACGTGGTGTCGGGGAATCAATCCCTGGGTCACGTGCTCCGAGTGACTGGGCTGGCGACGCTGCGGGCGCTGGTAAATTCCGTCGAGGGCGTTCGCTACGTGCGCGGAGTGTTGCGTCGCTTCAGCGAGTGGCTGCACTGGTTCCTGACGGGCCGCGGGAGTCCCTCGCTGTTCACCACGATCCAACCTTGCGAGAAGACGCCGAGCGGCCGGCTCGACCTGAAGGTCGGTGACAGGGTTCGCGTCAAGGACAAGGCCGAGATCGAGAAAACTCTGGACAAGGCCGCGAAGAATCGCGGACTGTCCTTCGATCCGGAGGAGATGGCGCCCTACTGCGGCGGCACGTATCGCGTTCACAGCTGCGTGACGCGAATCGTCGACGAGGCGACCGGCAAGATGCGGCAGATGAAGGAGCCGTGCATCATCCTCGAGGGCGTCGTCTGCAATGCGGAATACGCCCGCTGCCGGCTCAATTGTCCGCGCGCGTTCTACAGCTACTGGCGAGAGCTGTGGCTGGAGCGGGCGGAGGCGCCCGAGTCACTGGCGCCGACGGCCTGACGGCTGCGCCTATTCACTCTGTCGTCCGTCCGCGAGCCACTGCCCGCGCGCTCCGGCCTTTTCGAGCTCCAAGAGCATGAGATGACCGAACTCGAATCGCCGGTAGGCCCGACCTTCACCCTGGAGATATGCCTCGAGAGCGGATTCGCCTACCGCGGTCACGACGAAGACGCGTCGATCCTGCGGCAGGATGTTGCCGTCGCGTAGTGCAATTTCACCGTTGGGATTGCGGACCATGGTTAGCAGCAATTCGCTCTCGTCCGTGTCGTAGCCGTAGTAGTGCAGGCCGTAGACCTCCGCATTGCGGAAATCCTCCAGATACGGAAGATGGCCGACAAACAGGGACGTCGGCTCCACCTGCTCGGCGTGAAGCGTCTCGATGAGTCGAGTGTAGTCGCGCGCGTCCTCACGGAGATCGCGCTGAAAGAGTCGTGCCGCAGGAAGAGTCAGAAGCGCGCCGACGACGAGTGGTAGCCACGGCATTTTGATGCGGGAGAGCGCGGCACCGAGGAACGCCGCCAGCGGCACCTCGACGGGAAGGCCGTAGCGCGCGACGTATATCGGACGGACGGAGTATGAGACCAGCAGCAGGAAGTAGAGCCCGAAACCTATCCACAAAAGGCAAAGCATCGCGGCCCGGCGCTCGCACCACCACCTCCACCACGTCGGCGACCCAGTCACATCCCGACTGTCCGACTCACCGTGAGACACGGTGACGACGACAGCGAGCAGGAGCACCACGCACAGTATCTCGTCACCGAATAGGGCACCGGCCTGTCTCATGAACAACAGGTCCGTACGCTCCGGCCGGCTGATCCAGCCGACGGCTCCTGCGGCACCGCTCCGCACATAGCGCGAAATCAGCCACAGCGCGGGAAGGGTCGCTAGGCCGATGCCGCCGAATGCCCAAACCAGCCGCGGGACGATTCTCCAATTTCGGCCTCCCGCGAACTCCACCGCGGCAAAGACGACTTGCGCGGCGATCACCAGGAATCCGTAGTAGTGGGAGTAGACGAGCAGGATCGAGCTCAGGACATACGCCCCGATGTTCCAGGACGTCGGCCGGGTCGTGACGATCGAATAGAAGGCCCTCATCGAGATGATCGAGAAGAAGGTGAAGAGCATGTACGGTCGCGCTGGAACGGAGTAGAGCGCGAACACCGGATTCAGGATGATGAAGAGCAGCGCGATCACCGCAGCCCTGCGCGAGAAGAGCGCCTTCACGAAGTACCACGCAGCGACGACGCTCGCGATTGAAAATGCGAAGGTCGGCGCGCGCAGTAGCCACTCCGGCGGAGTGTCGTTCGTTACGAAGGGTCGCAGGATCAACTGGTTGAGGGGCGCCGAGTAATCTTGTAGTTGCAGCAAACCCTCGACGAAGGGTCGGCGAACAGTGATCAGCAGGTTGAACTCATCGGCCCAGAGGGTTCGGTGGAAATGAACTATGAGGACAATGAGTGCCTGGAGTGTCACGAAAATCAAAATCGGCATCGCTTGAAGGCCCAGATGCCAGCGTGTCTTCGAAGTCGTCATGGCCACCGATGGTTTTGAGGTCAGGGCTGTCGCCGGAGGAGCAGCGCCCAGTCGCCTGGTCCGGGCGCCGCTGGCGAGCTCCATGAGGCCGTGGTGACCCTGACGGAGGGCAGCGCGATCTGCGTACCCGTCGCGGCGTCCCACCACGCAGCACGGTACGAGCCCGGCTGGAGCTGCACAGTCACTCGACCTGCATGAGGAAGGTAGACGGCGTAGGTGTCTCCGGGTTTCGCCAGGCAGTAGTCACCGTCGCTCACCAACTCATCATGAGGCTCGGTCGCCCACCAATCGAAGCTGGTGAAGAAATCGACCATGTGCGCGTATCCCTCGAACATGGTCATGGAGTCGTCTCCACGACCATTCATCCATCCGCCGCCCGTGTCGGGCCACACGTTCGTGCCGCGTCGCGCGCTCTCGCCCGCGGTCTGATATCCGCCGGCCATCGCGATCTCCCAGGCCATTCGGCGCAGTGTCTCGGCAGACTCGGATCCGAGCCCGTGGGCCCACATCGGATAGTGGTCCTCGTAACCGTACTCCTCGTTCGTCTGCGGAATGACTCGACCGGTGCGCTCCTGCTCCTTGCGCTCGGCGAGCATGAAGGCGTGCTGCTCCCTCGACCATTCCTGAAACGACGTGAAGTCGAACCACTCCGAGGTCCGGTCCTGGTGCGCGTTGTCGGTCGGGTGGCTGGTCGCCAGATGCCGGTACGGGTCCCACTGCTTCAGCAGAGTTCCGGTCGCGTGGGTCCACTGCTCGTCGCGGTACAAGTCGAGGTCGTCCCCGAGGTCCCAGGTGATGTTGGAAAATGCGCCGAATCTCGCGATGGCATAGCGGATGAATCGCTGCTCGTCCTCGCTTCCCGGCGCCGGGTGGACGCGGCTGTCGTTCATGTCCAGCACGAGCGAGAAGATCATGTCTCGATCGCGAGCGAAGCGAAGCGCGCGTTCGAACTTCTGCCAGTAAGACACGTCGAAGCGACTGTAGTCGAAGCCGGGGTGATAGATGTCATCGGGCCGCCCCGTTTCGGCCAGCGCGTCGGACGCGTTGCGTGCCAGACCGAATCCGAAGCGCTGCCCGGAACGTCCGAGGAAGTGGAGGAAGGGAACGCCTCCGCCGGTCCGCCACGGAGTAAGGAATGGCCACCAGCTCGGTCCCACCATGACTGGCTCGCCGTAGAACAGGCTCGTCCTGCCGGCAATCGTGACTCGCATCCGACTGATCTTCAAGCGATGCAGTCGTTCGATGCTGGACTGGATGACCCCCTCGTCGCGCCAGCCCATGAGCCAGTACGCCGTCGTTCCGTTGAAGAAATAGTGCTCGCCCGTGCCCTCCCACACGAAGTGCCAACGATGTTCGGGATCGACCCGGATCGGGCCGCGGCGCCCGGCGGCGCGCACGTGAAACGTCCCGGTCGAGGTGGTCGTCGACCCGCCTTGCTGGTACTCGATCGAGTAGGTGTAGTCACCGGGAGTCGATGGCATGAACCGGACGCGGTACACGCTTCCGTCTTCGGCGTCGCAGAATCCCTCGATTTGCCAGTGCTTGCCGGCGGCGGTCTCGAACGCTCCCCGAACAGCGGCATCGGTGAACGGGTTCAGCGCGTGCGGAGCCGAGACTTCGGCAGTGATCTCGACGAAGTCATATGCCTCGAGATCGTTCGTGGACTGAGAGAAGGCTACGGATCGAGGCGGGAGTCCGTGTCGCCAGAGGAACAGCGCCGCGCCGCCCAGCCCGGCTAGGATCGCGAGCAAGACCGTCGCGCGGCGAACGCTTCGGCTCACGGCCAGCCGTTCCACCTCTCGCGAACGCCGAGGCGGACAAGCGCCCAGTCGAGCGCCGCGTCTGCGAAGTCGAGCGCCGTGATCGGGCCTCTCTCCAGTCGGAGCACGTCCCAGTGGTGCTGGACCGCGGGCTTCCCCTGCTCGTACTGCCAGCGCAGCAGGAGCCGCAGATAGCGGCGCTCGAATCTCCTCGCGATCCGGCGAAATTCGTGCTTCGAGAACACGTGCGGTCCGTGGCGGTACAGCGCGCGGAGATAGTCCACGAAGTGAGTGTTCTTGCGCAGCATCACCCGAGACGTCTCTGACTCCTCGTGCACGCGCACCCAGCCCAGCGGCTCGTGCACCATGCCCAGCTTGCCTCGGCGCAGGATCGCGAGCACCGCCTCGAAGTCGATGCCGGTCCAGTACGTGCAGTCGAAGAGCTCCGGGCGCCACTCGAGCACCGAGCGGCGAATCATGGTGTGGACCGCGTAGAACCCGAGCTCCTTGCGGAAGAAGCCGCGGATGAGATCCGCGCCGTCCATCGAGATCCGGTCGGCCGGCCAAGAGAAGCTCAACTCGGTTTCCCGCACGGTGCCGACGCCGACCACCAAGATCTCTGGGTCGGTCTCCGCCACGTCGACCATTCGCTCGATGCACTTGTCGCGCATGAGGTCGTCGGCGCAGAGAAGGCGCAGATACTTCGCCTCGGCGGGCGCCAGACGCATGGCCGCATTCCAGTTGTGACAGAGCGGCAGAAGCTCCGCATTGCGCGCGGTCACGATCTGGACCTTGCGTCCCCGGTTGGCCTCGATGATCTCGGCCGTGCGATCGGCGCTCGCGTTGTCGAGCACGACGTGGACGAGGCTCGGATAGGTCTGGGCCTGAACGGAATCGATCGTCTCTTGCAGATACTTGTCGCCGTTGTAGACGGGGGTGACGACGGCGACGAGCGGATCCGTCCGATTCATCTGGGCGATCTCGGTCGTCGAGCGAGGACGTCGTCGTAGAACTCCAGCGTCGTCCGCGCGATCTGCTCCGGTAGGAAGCGGGCGCGGTAGTCGGCGAGCCCCTGCGCAGCGAGCGCGGCGGCACGCTCGGGGTGGTCGAGAAGCGTCTGGATCCGCGTGGCGAGCGCGCCGGAATCTCCCGCGCGGAAGACCAGTGCGTTGCGGCCGTCTTCGACGATCTCGGTGCAAGACCCCGCGTCCGCGCACACCAGCGGACACCCTTGGGCGAGGGCCTCGAGCAGAGTGAGTGGGAAGTTCTCGTAGCGCGAGGTGAATAGGACGACGCTCGCGCGCTGGCGAAGCTCGCTCAGCTTCTCCGGATCCACCTGTCCGAGGAAGGCGATCGACGCGCGCAGGCCCGGCGGCACGCGCGCCTCGAGATACTCGGGAAACGACCAGCTCCGACCCGTGTCGTCGACGACACCGTCGTCGCGCCCGGCCATCACCAGACGCCCGCGCCGCCCATCGGAGGCGAGCTTGACGAACGCGTCGACGACGAGGTCTCCGCCCTTGTGGCGGTCGAACCTTCCGACGAAGAGGACGAGGCCCGGCTCCACACTCTCGAGCCGCCACAGACTCCGCGCCTGCGGCTCCGGTCCCGGATTGGGAATCACGACCGCGTCGCGCAGCGGAAGTCCGTAGCGGCTCCGGACGCGCTCGAGCACGTCTCGCGACGGAGAAGACAGTCCCTCCGCGCGCGCGATCGCCCGCCCTTCGCGCGCGACGAGACTCCGGAACGCCGCGTCCTCGCGCACTCCGCGCGCCGGAGCGTTCAAGAACCACGGGCCGTGCAGGCGCACGACGACGGGACCCGGAGTGGCGCGAGCGGCCCAGAGTGACACGCCTCGTGACTCCTCGATCTCCGCGATCTCGAAAGGCCACGCGCGATGCGCGGCGCGGAACGCAATCACCGTGTCGAGCGGCCCGAAGATCCGCCGAGCGACTCGCGGCACGAGCTTCCACGCCGCCCTCGTCGCAAACCTCGCCGGCCCCCCGAGGCGTGCGAGCGCTCCCTGGATCAATGCGGCATCGTCGCCGCCGGGCGCGGTCGCGAACGCGGCCACGCGCACCTCGCACCCCACTGACTCGAAGCCACGCTTCATGTTGTCGACGTACGAGACGATGCCGTTCGCAAAGGCGGCGCGCGGCCAGCCCGGGCTGACCAACAGGATTCGCCGACGCGCAGTCACGGCGCCGGGCACGGCAGAGGCGAATAGGCCCGTGGCTGGACGCGCGCTAGCCAGGCGCGCGAGAAATAGCCGCTGACCAGCAGAGCTCCGTCCGAGAGACAGCCGGGCACGAAGGCCTCCGCGAAGCGCGGGCTGTCCGGCAGGCCCTTCAGGACTTCCGTCACGAAGTCCGTCCGAAGCTCCTCTTCCCGCGCGACGGGTTTGGTCGCCGAGCCCATGTCGAGGACGAGGATGTCGGGAGGCTCGGACCAGAAGACGTCGGCCTGGAACGCACCATGTCCGTGTCGCGTCCCCTCTCTCGGGCCGGCGGCGTGCGCCATCCTCGTCCAGTTGAGCCCGAGCAAGTCCATGACTCGGCCAGGATACGTCCAGGCAACGCCGCCTGCTGCAATGACGCCCACTGTCGTTGCGGGTGCATATCGCGCGGCTTCCTTCCCCAGGACTGCTCCGGCCCGCTGTCCTTCGCGCGCCGCCGCGAACTCGCCTGACAGCAGGTTGTCGGCCCGGAACCGATGCGCGACTCCCACCAGGCCGACGGCCAGCAAAGCGCAGGTGGCCAACCGAGCGCCGCGAGAACGATGCCAGACGGACTCGACCCGCTCCGTCGCGAGCAGCAGCGGGATCGCCGGGACGGAGAAGAAGAGAACAAAGGGCTGAAGCAACCGGAACGCACCGAAGCCGTCGCCGCCCGTCGGCAGTGGCAGCGCGAGCCCGACCACGACGGTGCCCGCTACGACGAACAGGCCGCGTTCATAGCTGGACGAGAGCCCTCTTGGCCGAATCACGGCTCGGACGAGCTTCACAAAGGTCAGCATCGTCAGGCCCAAGAGCGGGACCGCCCAAGGACGCTCTCGCGCGAACCATGCCAGGTAGCCGAGCCCCTTCCAAAGTGCGTAGAGCGGGGCCGCAGGTGCCTTCACGTAGTAGGTGTTGGGCAGGGGGTAGCCGAAGTACGCGATCCGAGACAGCGTGAGTCCGGCCTCGACTAGGGCGAAGGCGACGACGCCCGGGCCATAGCGCCGCAGGACCGCGCGGAACGACCAGGGTCGCGGGAGAGCGAGCGCCGCCACAGCGAGAATCGACGGGACCAGCGCCAACGACTCGGGGCGTGCGAGCGCCATCGCCGAGAAGATGATCAGAGGAGACACTCCGCTATCTGGCAGACGCTCACGCGTCGCGTCGGAAGAGAGCAGCAGCGCCGCACTCGCGACGAGCATGGACCAGATCGCACTGTCCATCAGGGTGAGCGCGTTCCACGCAAAGAAATCCGGTTGAGCGATCACCCACAGCATGGAGAGCACGATCGCCGCGCGGCGCTTCTGCGGTGCGCGCAGCGCGACTAGTCGGTCGACCGTGAGGACGAACGCGGCGATGGCGACCGCCGTAGCGGCGATGGAGGCGCAGAGAAGGAGTGTCTCCGGATGCGCACTGACGCCCGCGGCAGCGGCAGCCACGAGCGTCCAGAGTGGCGACGTCGAGCCTTCGACATGTTCGAAGCCCGGCGTGTACACATACCCGTGTCCCAGGGCGAGGTTGCGGCCGTAGACGAGCGTGATGTACGCGTCATCGATGCCCGGCGAAGGCCGTCCGAGCAGGCACCACGTCGCCAGGGTTCCGATCCCGGCCGCAGCGGCTCCACAGAGAAGCAGCGGAGTGAGTCGGCGAAGCTCTGGAATCACTTCCGCTGGATCACCGCGGGCCGAAGTGCTCGCGGATGCATTCGACGATCCGCGCGGAGGCCCGGCCGTCTCCGAACGGATTCTTCGCCGTCGCCATCGCCGCGTACGCCTTCGAGTCCGTCAGCAGGCGCCGAGTCTCGTAGCTGATGCGCTCGGCGTCCGCCCCGCACAGCAGAGCCGTGCCGGCCTTCGTCCCTTCGGGCCGCTCCGTGGTGTCTCGCATCACGAGCACCGGCTTGCCGAGCGAGGGCGCCTCCTCCTGCACGCCGCCCGAATCTGTCAGCACGAGCCGGCACCGCGACATCAGCGCGACGAAAGTCTGGTAGTCCTGCGGCGGGATGAGTGAGACGTTGTCGAGACCTTCGAGTCTCTCGACCACGTGCTCGCGCACGTTGGGATTCATGTGCACCGGGTACACGAAGCGGTGATCGGCGAATTCCGACGCGAGCGCCGTGATCGCGTCGCAGATCTGCGCGATCCCTTCGCCGAAATTCTCTCGCCGGTGACCCGTGATCAGGACGAAGGGCCGCGTTCCCCAGTCCGCGCCGATCAGATCCCGAAGCGCGGCGTCGATGGCCCGCTGCACGCCGGCGTCGCGCTGTCGCTCGATCTCCAGCATGAGCGCGTCGATCACGGTATTTCCGGTGACCGCAATCTGCGCATCCGGGACGCCTTCGCGCAGCAAAGCCTGCCGCGCCGACTCCGTAGGGGCGAAGTGAAGCGCCGCCAGCACCGACACGAGCTTGCGATTGGCTTCCTCGGGGAACGGCGAGAACAGATTGCCCGTGCGCAGCCCGGCCTCGACGTGACCGACGGGGATGCGGCGGTAGAAGCAGGAGAGAGCCGTGCAAAGCACGGTCGTCGTGTCTCCCTGAGCCAGCGCCAACTCCGGTTGGCCCGACGCCAGCCAATTGTCGATGGCCTCCATGAGCCTCGCGGTCAGTGAAGCGAGTGACTGGTTCGGTCGCATCACGTCGAGATCCGCATCGACCGCGAAGCCGAACTGCTTGGCGACTTGACGCAGCATTTCGCGGTGCTGCCCGGTGGCCACGACCGTGCACTCGAAGTCACTCGAGTTCTGCAGCGCCGCGATCACCGGCGCCATCTTGATCGCCTCGGGCCGGGTGCCCATGAATACGGCGATGCGTCTCTTCGCGCTCATCGCGCGAGCCCGCGCGCGCTTCGCAAGCCGAGACGTCGGCGCGCGACGAGACCGAGAGTGAGCCAGAGGAACTCGGTATTCGTGAGCAGATAACGCTTCCACAGCTTCCGCGGCTCCATGCACAGCCGCCAGAACCACTCGAGGCCGAGCCGCTGGAGCCCCCGCGGCGCGCGCCGGATGTATCCGGCGAGAACGTCGAAGCTGCCGCCGACGCCCATGATCACCGGCACGTCCAGGGCGCGGCGATGGCGCTCGCACCAGGTTTCCTTGAACGGGGTCGGCATTCCCACGAAGAGGAAGTCCGCGCGGCTCTTGCGGATCTCTTCGACGATCGCGGGGTGCTCCGCCAGGCCGAAGTAACCGTCGCGGAAGCCCGCGACGACGAGTCCGGGATAGTCGCGCTCGCAGCGCTCGGCGAGCTGCGCCACTACCTCGTGTCTTGCGCCCAGGAAGTACGCGCGCAGTCGGTGGTGCCCGGCTGCGGAGAGAAGCGCCGCCATGAAGTCGACCCCGGCGATGCGCTCGGGGAGCGGAGCACCCGCGAGGCGCGAGGCCCAGACGACCGAAGCGCCATCGGGAACGACTAGATCGGCGGAGTGACAGGCGGCGTCGAGCGCGCGGTCGCGCCGTTTCATGCAGAGGATGGCCGCGTTCGCGGTGAGCACCGTGTGCGGGGTCCGCGGCGCGCGGCACCATTGGACGCAGCGCTCCACGGCGGACTGCATCGTCACGCGATCGAACGCGCAGTCGAACAGCTCAGTTCGCGCTTCGGAGTCCATGACTCGCCTGCCAGACGGAGGCCTGTCGCTCGTTGATGCGCCGCGTCGCTTCGCGCTTGCCGTGCAGCAGGCAGGAGCGCTGGTAGCGCCGGAGGAAGCGCCGAAACTGCGCGTCGCCGTAGCGCGGCAACCGGCGCCACATACTTCGCGCGTAGCCGTAGATCATCGCGACGCTGCCGTAGAGCACCGGGTGCTGCGCGAGTCGAAACACCGCGCTCGCCACGAGATACAACGGCGCAGTCCCCATGTAGTACTGGCCGTAGCCCGAGCGCAGTCGGCCGGTCCAAATGCCCTGCTGACTCGAGCCCATCGGGCGCAGGTGCAGGAAGCGGAGCTCCGGCAGATCGACGCTCTCCGCGATCCAGCCGATCTGCCGGCAGCGATGGCAATCGATCCCGTCCCACATGACCTCGCGGACGAAGCCGCCGATCTCGCGAAAACAATCGACGCGGTAGAACTTGGTCATGCCGACCGACATCTCGTCGCCACACACTTCGCCGACGAGCTCGCCACTCTTCGGATGATGGAAGTACGGCTTTCCGGAAGTCGTGCCGAGCCGCTCCTCCGCCTCCATGCGCTCCATCAATGTCTCGAAGTACCGGGGCGGCAGCTCGAGATCGAGGTCGAGCTTGCACACGAAGTCGAAGTCTTCGAGGCGAATCGTCTCGAGCCCGGCATAGAACGCCTCGATCACTCCCGGCCCCACGCTCCGCGCACCGCGATCCTTGCGCTTTACGATGCGCAGATACTCGAGCTTGGCTGCGTACTCTTCGAGGATCAGGGGAGTCTCATCCGTCGAGCCGTCGTCGACGACCACCCAGAGCGCGGGGGAAACGGTCTGCGCGGCGACGCTGTCGAGGGTTCGACGCATGTGCTCCGCTTCGTCGCGGCACGGAGCGATCAGCACGTAGCGACGCTTCGGCATGTGTCAGACCGACCCGCGCACGCCTACGGCGCCGCGAGCTGGCGATGCATCGCCTCCGCGGCGCGCAGCGCATTCGCGGCGATGGTCAAGCTCGGATTGATGCCACCGCTCGACGGAAAAAAGGACGCGTCGACCACATACAGGTTCGCCACGTCGTGCGCGCGGTTGTCGCGGTTGAGCGCGCTCGTCGCCGGATCGTTCCCGAAGCGACACGTGCCGCAGGTGTGTCCGAAGTTCAGGTTGTTCTCGCCGCTCAATACCATGGTGCGATGGCGCCGCTTGAGTGAGTCGCTGAGCGCGCGCCGGGAGAGCCGCGTCCGCTCGCGCAGCTCGTCCGGGTAGCGGTACTCGAAGCGCAGCCCGTTCTTCGCGCGTGGATCCGGGATCACGCGATTCTCCCAATACGGTAGGTCCTCCACGATCGACGCGAAAATCGCCGCGCCCGCGAAGTAGAGCGCCGCGAGGCGCGCGATCACGCGAAGGAAGGGACCGATGAGAGCTCGTTGCCACTTCGGAGCCTTCTGGAAGACGGAGCGAAGGTAGTAGAGGACGTATCCCGGATCGACCGAGATGCCCATGGACTGGAACGTGCCGAGTTTTGCGCCTTTGTGCAGATAGAAGTCATTGAGCGAGAGGGCCTTCCTCGGGCCGACCCCCGAGCTGCGGCGGCGCGGGCGGACGGCGATGAAGTCGCTTGCGTGGAACATCAGGTTCCGACCCACGTATCCCGAGCGATTGGCGAGGCCGTTCGGCCAGGCGGGCGAGGCGGAGTTGAGCAGCAGGACTGGCGTGGCCAGCGCGCCCGCGGCGACCACGAAGAGCTTCGCGGCGATGCGGAGCTCTTGCCCCTGCCACTTGCACCGGGCTGCGCGCACGTTGGACGCGTCGGCCTCGAACCCGAGCACTTCGCAGTCCGTGAGGATGCGCGCACCGTGCTTCTCCAGCGCAGGCATGAGGCAGATGCGCCCCGCGTCGCTCTTGCAGCTCCGCGGGCACATCGCGCCGGGGCAGCCGTCGCAGCCGGGGAGGAAGCCAAGGCCCGCGTGCGCGCGATACGGGTGCAGTCCGAGCTCGCGGAAGGAGTCGTAGAGGTCTTGGTCGCGCGCACTGAGGGGCGGCGGATCGAGCAGCCGCGATTCCGGGTCCGGGTTCAGCGGGTCCGGGGTCCCAGTCACTCGAAAGAGCGCTTCGGCCTGGCGGTAGAAGGGCACGAGCTCGTCGTATGCGATCGGCCAGGTGTCGGGAAGCGTGGTGTCTCGAGCCTGCGGATGATTCGCCTTCGGGCGGAAGTCTCCCGGGTGAAGGCGCTCGAGCTGTGCGGCGTAGAGGCTGGTCGACCCGCCCGTCCCGCAGCCCAGGGGCGCGAAGAACTCGAGCGGGCCGTAGCTGGTCGTGCCCTCGATCGGCAGCGGCCAATGAGCGCGATCCAGACGCGCCTCGGGGCTGTCCTCGGCGTCGTCCGGAATCCGACCGGTGCCCCGGTCGAAGTCGCCGAAGAGAAAGTGCCCGCGCTCGAGGAAGAGCACGCGCCAGCCGCGCTGCGCGAGCGCGTAGCCCGCAGTCGCTCCGCCCATGCCGGTGCCGACGACCAACACGTCGAACGCGCCGGGCTCGAGAGACTCGGGGGCGTACGGGAGCGAGCTCATGTTTGTGTCGATCGGTCTTGCGCCGGGATCCGTTCAGCGCGGCGCGAGATCCGCCGATCGACGGGCATGACCTCCCCGGGTACGGTATCGCAGCGATGATTCGCAGCCTCGACACAAGAGCATGGAGCGAGAGCTTCAGGAACGCTCGGCCGTTCCCGTCGATCTGCATCGACGATTTCCTCGAGCCCGGCTTCGCACTCGAGGTCGCGCGCTCGTATCCGCCGTCGCTGCAGGGCCCGAGTCGCTCCTACGACGCGGTGAACGAGAAGGGCAAGACCCAGATCGAGGATCGCTCCCGGTTTCCGGGACCGGTCGGCCGGCTCGCGGACTACTGCGCGAGTCAGGAGTTCCGCGATGTCCTCTCCGAGGTTACCGGAATCCCGAACCTGCTCTGGGACCCGAAGTTCGTCGGCGGCGGAATGCATCAGACCCGCGCGCACGGCCGCCTCGACGTCCACGTGGACTTCAACCGGCTGTACGGCAGAGGCTGGTATCGCCGCGTCAACCTCTTGCTGTTTCTGAACGAGACCTGGCGCGACGATTGGGGCGGGCGGCTCGAGCTCTGGGATCGGGACGTCCGCGACTGCATTCAGTCGTTCGCTCCGGTGCTGAACCGCTGCGTGATCTTCAAGACGAGTGAGGTCAGCTTCCACGGAGTCACGGCACTCGAGTGTCCGCCCGACGTCGTGCGGCGCTCCTTTGCGCTCTACTACTACACCGAGGACGCCCCCGCCGGCGCATCCCGAGAGCACTCGACGATCTTTCGCGCGCGCCCGGATGAGCACCTGAAGCGCTACGTGCTGATGCCCGCCGAGCGCGTGAAGCGCGCCGTCCGCGGTCTTCGGGCGCAAGCGAGTCAGCTCGCCAAGAGAGCACTGGGCCGGGGATAGAGCGCGGGCAAGCGCGCTCACAGCGACAGACGATACTGGCGGCACCAACGCAGCAGCACGAACAGCGCCCAGACCCGCGACCAGTAGACCCCGGGCGAGCCGGCCTGAAAGGCGCTCCAGAGCTGCGCGACCACGCGCGAGTCGAGGCCGAGGTCGCGACACATGTCTGTGTCATTCAGCGTCGCAGAGACCTCGCCGCTCAGATGGCGCCGGCACCAAACCCCGATCGGCAGGACGAAGCCGCTCTTCGGCCGCTCGAAGAGCGCGGGGTCGAGACCCTCGAGCCCGATGGAGCGCAGGCGCTGCTTACGCCCGAGCGGCGAGAAGCGGGTCGTCTCGTCGAGCTCGAGAGTCTCCTCGACGACTCGATGGTCGAGGAGTGGCACGCGCACCTCGAGTGACACGGCCATGCTCGCGGCGTCGGTGTCTCGCAAGAGCCGCTCACCCAGGAACAGCGCCAGCTCGAGGCGCGAGATCGCGGGTAGCGAGGTCTCGTCGCCGGCGAGCTCGCGGAGCTCGGCCGCGCGCTCCTCCGGCAAACCAAAGACGGTTCGCCCCAGTGCCGGAAAGAGGCGGCGCAGGAAGTCCGATGTGAACAGCCCGTACGCGATTTGGTAGAGCGCGAGCGGATCGCCGCGCGAGCACAGCGCATCGCCGAGCTTGCCCCAACGGGTCTGCGCGGGCACTCCGCCCGAGGAATTCCGCAGGAGCGAGTTGAGTCCGGAGGCTGCGCCGCGCAGCACCCCGTCAGGAAGCCAGCCGAGCGCCCGCCCCGCCCGCGCAGCACGCGGGAGGTCGCGAAAGCTCGGGTACCCGCCGAAAAGCTCGTCGCCGCCCGTGCCGGCCAGTGCGACGGTGATTCCAGCGTCTCGGACCGCGCGACTCACGAAGTAGGTGTTCAGCGCGTCGAACGTCGGCTGATCGATGCAGCCGAGCGCGTCGCCGAGGCCGTGCCGAAAGTCGGCTTCAGTCAGCTTGATCTCGGTGTGCTCGGTGCCGAGCGCGGCCGCTACGGCGCGAGCGTAGGGCGCTTCGTCGAACTCACTCTCGGCAAAGCTGATGTTGAAGGTACGAACCGAGCCCTGCGAGGTGCGCGCGGCCAGCGCCGTCATCGCGCTCGAATCGACGCCGCCCGACAAAAAGACGCCGAGCGGAACGTCGCTGATCTGGTGAATGCGCATCGCGTGTTGAAGCTCGCCGCGCAGCCGGTCCGAGTCACTCGACTGACCCAGCGCGCCGGAGGGGCGCCAGAAGCTCACCGGCGCGCGCGGCCGCGCATCGAGATCGAGGTCGAGAAAGCTTCCCGCCGGCAGGAGCTGTACGCCCGCGACCATCGTGCGCGGTCCGACGCTGAAGCCGTTCCAGAGAAAGCTCTCGAGGGCGACTGGATCGATCTTGCGCTCGAGCTCTTCGCTCGCGAGCAGCGCTCGGACCTCGGAGGCAAACAAGAGCACGCGCTGGCCGGCGCGTTCGAGCGTCGTCCAGTAGAGCGGCTTGATTCCGAGGCGGTCGCGCGCGAGGAGGACGCGACGGGTGCGCGGACTCCACCACGCGAACGCGAACATCCCGCGCAGATCGCGAAGCGCGTCAGCGCCTTTGCGCTCGCACGCCTTCAGCAACACCTCCGTGTCGGACTGGGTGCGAAAACGGCTGCCCTGCGCTTCGAGCTCGCGCCGCAGCTCGAGATAGTTGTAGATCTCGCCGTTGAAGAGCATCGCTTCGCCCGTCTCGGGGTCGACCATGGGCTGCCGGCCGCCCTCGGAGAGGTCGATGATGCGGAGCCGCCTGTGCGCGAGGACGACCCCAGGCCGCTGCATCTCCGCCGTGCTGCACCAGAAGCCCGAGCCGTCGGGTCCTCGGTGCACGAGCGCGTCGCTCATGCGCTCGACCGCCTCGATCACTCCTCGGTCGACGAATCCGACGGCGCCTGCGATTCCGCACATGAGTCACTTGTACTCGATCAGTTCTTCGCGCCTGCCGCGCAGTCGGGCCCACGCGAAGCGCGTGAGTCCCGAGAGCTGCGCAAACTTGCCGAGCACGCAGAATGCCGCATCCAGGCGCGCGTGACGAGCGTCGGGATCACGGCGCAGACGCGCGGCGCGCACGCGTCGATAGAGAACGGCATAGAGAGCGAGCGGGAACAGGCCTGTGAGACCCAGCCCGGCTGCCAGCAACAAGGCGGACGAGGGCAGCGCGGCCGCCCAAATCAGGATCGAGCGAAGCTCGCGTGCGCGGAAGCCCTCAGCCGAGCCGCCGTGCAGCGCGTAGCACAGCGCGTACGCGTAGCCGGCGCGAACCTGGCGCGTCCACCACTGCCCGAATCGGTGGATCGCGGCGTCGTGGAGCGTCATCTCGGCCGCAATGCGGCGGATCTTCCAGCCGGCTGCCCGCAGCCGAAAGCACAGCTCGGGCTCCTCGCCGGCGATCATGGCTGCGCGGAAGCCGCCGACCGCCGCCAGTGCCTCGACCCGAACCAGCGCGTCGCCGCCGCACTCGTTCGTCTCGCCGACCAGAGCGTCCCATTCCATGTCACACAGCCGGTTGTAGACCGACGCATCGGGATGCTGCTCCCGGCGCCGCCCGCACACGATGGCAAGCCGCGACTCCGCACGCAGCGCGGTGAGTGCCGCTTCGAGCCACGACGCGGACAGGAGGCAGTCACCGTCGATGAGCTGCGCGAACTCGAGCTCCGGGTACTCCGCGCGGAGTCTCTCGAGCCCGGCGTTCCGGCCGCGCGCCGCCGTGAACGGGGCGGAAGGGTCGAGCACGACGACCGCTGCGTTCGCGCGCGCGGCGAGTGCGGGGCTGCCGTCGGTCGAGCCGGAGTCGACGTAGACGACCCGCACACCCTGGGGCAACGAAGCCAGGCAGCGCTGCAGTCGCTCGCCCTCGTTCCGCCCGATGACGACGACGCCGACGCTGCGAAGGAGCGACGTAGGCATCGCCTCCGCCGTCATGACTTTCTCGGTCGGATCTGGCCCCACACCGCTCGGGCAGTGTCTCTGAGGCCTTCAGACGCCGCAACCTTGCGCGTGCGCGCTAGTTCGTCGTGATCTGGATTAGCACGGGCGGCTGGAGCGGCGCGACGCCGCTCACCACCTCATAGGCTCCGATCGACGGAGGGCTCTGACGCGCGTTCTGCAGGAAGTCGCCGTTCGACGGCGCGCCTGCCGCGATGCCCTTGCCCGCGAGGACCGATCCCGTCGCGAGCGCGAAGTTGCCATTCTTCGCGTCGACCAGCCCCGGGTCCGTGTTGTACGGCGCCGAATTGGTTCCGCTCGCGGCCGAACAGCCAGACCAAATGCCGGGCGTCGAGTCATTGGGCGTGTAGACGAAGTTGTTCTTGATGTTCGCGCCGTTCGCGCCAAAGGTACCGCAGTTCGAGCCCCAGACGGCAGCGTTGAGCGAGTTCGGGGTCGTATCCCAGACGAGATTGTTGAACAGCGCATTGTTCGACGGCAGCGTGCGAGTCGGCGTACCTGGATTGTCTCTGACGAGCGATGGAAAGGACTCGATCCCACTGTTTTTGTAGATCGTGTTGTTGTAGATGCGAACGTTCGAGATCGGTGTGTCGCCCGCCGCGGCCGTCTCGTAGTGGAACGCCATGACCCCGGTCATTGCGTCACCGGAGTTCGTCCAGTCGAAGATGTTGTTGTAGACGCAGATGTCGGCGCCGATGCCGTTGAATATCGCGCTTCCACCCAGGAACTTGTTGCGGTAGATCTCGGCGCCAGCGCAGTTGACCCCGCTGCCGGTAATGCCCTCTGTGCCGCCCGCCGCATGGTCGGCGAGCGAGATGACCGAAGTCGACGCTTTCCCGGCGACGACTTGGAACGTGTTGTCGCGGAACACGATGTGGTAGCCGCGATTGATCTTCAGCAGTGAAGTGCCCGCGGAGGAATTCGTGAACTGGTAGAGGCCGCACTCGAACGTGACGTCGTGACTGCTGGTCGTAGGCGAAAGATTCCCGTTCTGCGCGAGGTCGATCCAGTGACTCGTGTTGGAGTGCGATCCACTCGATGGCCCGTTGAAGTCATGAATCCACAGGCTGATCGAGCTGTTCGTCAAGCCGCCCCAACTCACCGAGCGGTCGCGGTCAGTCAAGGCCGGCCCGCCGCGAATCTCGACGGGATGGCCACAGACACCCCATTTGATTTTGTCCGCGTCGGCTCCGCTTCCACCGTCCAAGTAAGCCGCCTGCCAGAAGCCGTCGATCACGCCGCCAGAGATCGTGACGTCGTGTGTGCCGTGGTCAATGCCCCAAGCCTTCACCCCGTTGTTCGCGTCGGAGTTGTAACAGTCTAGATTCGAGATGTTGTAGCCGCCGGCTCCCCCATTGAGCGAGACGCAGGTTCCGGTGACTGCGATCCGCGGATTCGCCGCGCCTGAGTCCGTGCAGCTCGTTCCGGTCGAGGCGCAGATGGTGACACGCGAAGCGCCCGGGTGACTCGCGCTGATGCTCAAGCCGCTGGCCGCGCTCCAGACCTGGCCGCGCTGCAGGCAGACGATCGCGCCGCTTTGCGCAGAGCTGATTTGAGAGTTGATGGTCGACAGGGGCGTCGCCGACGTGAACGGGCCCAGGGTGCACGTCTGCGCGAAGCCGCGCGACGGCATCAGGGCCAGCGCCCCGGCGAACAGAAAGAGTCCGATTCGATTCTTCATGAACAGAGATCCTTCCACGTCGGCGCCTCCTCGGCAGGTGCAGAGCTGCCGACGCCCGACTCTTCGGTATTCCAGGGCGCCACTCTGTGACGGACGCCACCCGCAGCACCACGCGGGCGCGGCGGTGATCCCGCCCAAACGTCAGGCTGACCCGGATCCGTTGCGCGCATGCAACCAATCCTTCATGCGCAAGAACGGCGCTTCGTAGTACCGGTAGCTGATCTCTGCCGCCACGATCGTGAACGAGAGGCAGGTCGCGAAGAGCAGGAGGGGCAAGTCGAGCGACGCTTTCTGCAGCACGAGGTCCGCCGCGTGTCGCGCGATCGGGTGGAAGAGGTACACGCCGTAGCTGATCACGCCGATCCGGGCGACTGGCGCGAAGATCAACGCGCGCCGAAGAGCGTGATCCTCTCTCGCCACACAAGAGCAGAGAAACGCCGTCATCGACAGCTGGATGAGCAATCGCTGCCACCCGGAGATGTCCGGCGATCGGAGGTCAGCGAGCACGAGGACGACGGCCAGACACAGCGGCGACGCCCAGGCGGAGGAGAACGCTCGGCTCGCCACGCCGAAGCCGCGGCGCGAGTGGAGCACATGGGCCAGGAGCACACCCAGACAGATCGGCGTGAATGTCGCTTGAAGCATGGGGAGCCCTGCGGCATCGAGTCCGGTCCGCGACAAGATCCACGCGTCCAACAGTCGGAAGTTCACTGCTTGGTTGACCGCGATGATCACGAGCAACAAGGGGATCGCGATCCGGCCCGCGAGCTTCTCGATCGGCGGCCACACCAGGTAGAACTGCTCCTCTGCCGCAAGCGACCAGGCGATCGCGAGCATCGTGTGCAGCTCGACCCAGTTCGCGGTGTAAGTGAGATAGTAGGGGAGCTCGGCGAAGAACGGGCCGGCCAACGAGCTGCTCTGTCTGAACGATCCAAACACCAGTGCGATCGCCGCCAGGAGCCCGTAGTAGGCCGGGAAAATGCGCAGCGCGCGCCGCGCGTAGAACTTCGGAAGCGAGATCGCTCCGGTCCGAGCGCGCTCGCGGAGCAGGAGAGTCACGATCAGGAAGCCGCTCAGCACGAAGAACATGTCCACGCCGAGGAACCCGCGCTTCGTGACGGGCAGCCAGTCCAGACCGCTCACCGTGTGGTGCCACACGACGGCGACGATGCTGAGACAGCGGATGCCGTCGAGCGAGCCAAAGCTGCGGCGCGAGCGAAACTCTTCGTAACTGGAGGGCGGCATCTCGCGCGACCGGTCTCTCCATACGCGTGGCCGGCCGATGGGCTGCAAGGCGACGGTCCGCCCCGCCGACCGAGCTTCTCGCACGGCGAGGGTTATCGCAGCGATGCGCGCCCTGCCACTAGAGCGAACGCGCTCATTCGCGAACGGCACCCCTTTGGCGGAAGTGCTAGGGTCCCGTCCCCGCCGCGACGCGCGCGGCCCTCCCCGTCGCTCAGGTGCTGCGTGTTGAGCCCGTCGAAGCCTGTGTCGGTCACCCAGAGCTGGTTCGGGTCGCTCGAGCCTGCGGCCCGGCATCGCGACTCGCGGGTCGCAGCGGTAAGAGCGGCGCGCTCGCTAGCCGTCTGCTGGTGCTCGGAGCCATGACTGAGGCGCTTGACGCCTATTTCACCGCTCCCCTGGCGTTGATCCTCTCAGTCCCGCTGACCTTTGTGCTCTTTTCCTCGTTCCCCGCCTATCGCGCGGCCTTCCTGTCCCTTCTCATCGCGGCACTCGTGCTGCCGGTCGGCTACAGCTGGGAACTTCCCGGCGTCACCTCACTCGACAAGGCGACTATCCCGCTCTTGAGCGCCTTTGCAGCGTGTCTGGTCACGGCGCCGGGCGAGTTCCGGCACATGCGACTCCGCGGCGGGACCCTCCTGTTCCTCGCCGCGATTGCGATCGGGCCAGTCGTTACAGCCTTCATGAACCCCGACGCGTACTCGATCGGCGGAACCGACATACCGGGTCTGACCGCATGGGATGGGGTTGCGATCTTCCGCAGCTGGGCGTTCCCGGTCGTGCTGCCGTTTCTGCTCGGCAGGATGCTCTTCCGGAACGTGTCCCAACTCGAGCACCTGGTGCGCCCGCTCGTCGTCGCATTTCTCGTCTACTCGATCCCTATGCTCTGGGAAATCCGCATGAGCCCCCAGCTACACACCACCGTGTATGGGTACTTTCCGAACTCATTCGGGCAGCAGGCGCGCTCGGGCGGATTCCGCCCCGTGGTCTTCATGGGCCACGGCCTTCCGCTCGCGATCATCACCTCGTTCGCCGTGCTGGCGAACGCCATGCTGTGGCGGCGCGGCAGGAGGGTTCGCGGGCTGCCGCCGGCGTTCGTGACCTTGTATTTGGGCGCCGTCGTCGCCCTTTGCAAGACGTTCTCCGCCGTGATCTACGCGACCGTCGGCAGCGTCCTGATGCTCTTCTGCTCGCCCAGGACGCAGGCTCGGGCAGCCGTAGCGATCGCGTGCATCGTTCTCACATACCCGATTCTGCGCAGCTTCGACCTCTTCCCGACCCGAATCCTCACCAGCGTCTCGGATTCGGCGAGTCAGGAGCGCTCGGAGTCACTCGCGTTCCGCTTCGACAACGAGGAACTGCTCCTGGCACGCGCGCGCGAGCGCTGGTTGTTCGGCTGGGGAAGCTACGGGCGAAACCGCGTCATCAATGAAGAGGGAAAGACGATCTCCGTCACGGACGGGCTCTGGATCATCCTTCTCGGCGAAGTTGGCGCGGTGGGTTTCGTAAGTGTGTTTGGCGTGATGCTCTTGCCGGTCTTCCAGAGCGGGCGAGCGCTGCGGAACCTGAGCTCCGAATCGGATCGCCGACTCCTGGCGTCGTTCGGGCTCCTCGTCGCGCTGAACTGGGCCGACTCGCTACCCAACGCGCTCAGCGGCGGGGTGTTGATGGTTTTCGTGACCGGAGCGTTCTCCGGGGTCGTCACCGCGTACCAGGTGCCCAGCAAGCAGCGGTCTCGCCGCGAGAGTGAGAAGGTCGGCGTGGCTCCGCCGTACGTCGTACCGGCGCGCTAGGGTTGCGGAGTGGCGGGCGGCGAAGCGCAGGGAGTGAGAGGGCGTTTCGCACAGCCCGCACCGGTTCAGCGCGCGCTTCTCGGCGCGGCGTGGGCAGTCGCCGGCTCTGCGGTCGCGTTGACCGTCTGGCGCGGCTTCAACGGCGCGAGCCGCCGCCTCGATGCACGGCCGCTGATCCTCGCGGGCTACGCCTGGGTGCTCGGCGAGTCGCCATATGCGAACGAGACCTACTCACGGCTCTGGCAGCAGGTGTTCCACTCGCCTCGGCCCGAGTCGTTCGTCTTCGCCTACCCCCCGAGCGCGGCGCTGATTCTCGCACCGCTGGCGCTGCGCGGCGTCGACGTCGGGCTGGTCTTGCTCGACCTACTCAATTTGGTGTCGCTCTCGCTCGCGCTCTTCTTGTGCGCGCGACTCGGTGGCGAGTCGGCAGCCGCGCCCTCCCGGGGACCGCGGCGCGCGGTTGCGCTCGCACTCACCTGCGCGTGCGGGTCGCTCTCCGGCACTCTTCTGCTCGGCCAGACGAGTCTCTGGGTCCTGTCCGCGGTCCTGTGGCTGTGGCTCTGCACAGACACGTCGAGGCTGCGGATCGCCGAGGTGTTCGCGGTTTCGGTCGCGGCGATGAAGCCGAGTCTGACCCTGCCTCTCCTGTGCTTTCTCGCCGTGCTCCATCCGAGGCTCGTCGCCGCGGCAGCCGCGTTCTCGATCGCGGTCTGCGCGGTGGTCGCGGCATCGACGGGAGGTCCGGCCGTATTCGCGGAGTGGCTCCAAGCGGTAGTGGCGTATTCCGCGGCATCGGCCAACGCGCCCGTGGAGCTCGCCTCCGCGCAGAGGCTGTTCGCGGGCCTCGCGCCCGGAATCCCTGCGTGGCCGCTCGCGGCGCTCGGGGGTCTTGGCGGAGGACTCATCGGCTGGGATGCCCGGCGCCGGTCTTGTGCCCGCGCAGACGGGCACTGGATCGCCGCGGTTGCACTCGCCGCCGCCTGTTCGCCTGCCCACGCGTACGACCTCGTGCTCGGGGCCCCGCTCGCCGCGCTCTTGCCTCGGATCCGTCCGGTCGCTTGGGCTTGGTACGGGCTCGGCGTCCTGGCGGTCGCGCGCCCAGCACCGCTCGCCGGCCTCGCCGCCTCGCTCGCGGGCGCCGACGCGACTGCGCTCGAGGGATTGATCTCCGCAATCGGCACCGTCCTGCTCGCGGCGGGCGCTGGCGCGCACCTCATGCTGCGCAGACCGCTGTTGGCGGGCGCGGAGTAGGTTTGGCGTCTTCGGATCCGCGCGGCTGCTCCGATAAGCTGCCGTGGCGCCTTGCGGGAAGGAAATGAGCTTCGCTGCGCCGACGAGCACAGGGGATTCCAGCGCAGCGACGCGACTAGAGCGTACCGCGCTCTCGGTCGCCGTGTTCCTGTTCGGTGTAGGTGCCGTCGCGCGCTTCGCGCCGCTCCTCGACGCCGGTGGACGACTGTTCCGCCAGTTCCCGAGCGAGGACGGCTACCTCATGCTCACGATCGCGCGGAACATCGCGCTCGGGAAAGGCATGAGCGTGTCGGATGGGCTGCAGGCAACCAACGGTACCCAGCCCTTGGCGACGCTCCTTTGGGCGGGCGCCTTCTGGCTGACGGGCGGAGATCGGCAGGCCGGAGTCCTGTTGATCCTCGTCCTGCAGCTGCTCTTCGCGTGCGCAGCCGCGATCGCCCTCCACCAGCTCGCGCGACGCGCGCTGGGCGACCTGCCGCACGCTGGCAGCGCGGCGCTCCTGCTCTCGGCGGCGTGGTTCGCGAGCCCGCGCGTCGTCAGTCACTCGATGAACTGCCTCGAAAGCGGGCTCTACGTCCTCGCGGTGCTCGCCGTCGCGCTGGCGTTCGTCGACTCACCGCAGGCGAAACGCTGGGGCGCACCTCGCTGCCTCGGGATCGGCGCTCTGCTCGGGCTCGCCTTTTGGACCCGGAACGACGCTGTGTTTCTCGTTCTCGCGGCTTGCCTGCTCCACGTCGGATGGGGGCTGTGGGACGCAGCGAAGCCGCTCTCCCGCCGCGTCGTCGAGACTCTCCTCTTCGGCGCGACGTCGCTCGCGATCGCCGCGCCCTGGCTCGTCTTCAATCAGTTGCGTTTCGGTGGCATCATTCCCGTGAGTGGGCAGTCCGAGGCGCTCGAGGCGCACTTCGCCGAGAATCTATGGAATGTGCCGAACGCGGTGTTCGAGTATGCGACTCTCTATCTCCCGATCCCGAACTCACTCGAGCAGGCACCCTGGGTGATCGCCGTGGGAACCGTCTTCTGCGCCGCGCTGGCGGCGATCGTCTATCGGGTGCTCCGCACGGGCGCGCCGGCTGCCCGCGCGCTCGCCTGTCTCGGCGCGATCTACGGAGTGTGTCTGCTCCTCTTCTACGGCCTCAGCTTCGGCGCAGGCTACTTCTTCTCGCGCTACACGTTCCCGCTGTCGCCGTTCCTGGCGCTGCTCTTCGGCGCGGCGCTGCGGCGACTCTGGGAGATCGCCGACTCACGCTCGTGGAAACTCGCACCGGGCGCAGCCGCGCTGTTGCTCTGCGCGCTGGCCGCCGGGCTCGACTTGCGTCTCTACCGAAACGGCGCTTCTCACCTGCACTTTCAAGTGGTCGACTGGGTGCGCGAGCACGTTCCGGACGACGCCTGGGTCGCGGCGCCCCAGTCCGGGACCCTCGGTTTTTTCCACGATCGGACCATCAACCTCGACGGCAAAGTCAATCCGCCCGCTCTGGCCGTGCGCCGCGCCGACGGCAACGTGACTCGCTACGTGCTCGAAAAGACCGAGATCGAGTATCTCGTGGATTGGGAGGGGTTGGCGAGCTGGGCGAAGCAGCCCCGCATTGCGGCGCGGTTCGAGTTGATCGTCGACGACCCCGAGCGGAACCTCGCCGTGCTGCGGCGTCGAGACCTCGCGAGTCATCCATGATCAGACACGCGCTCGTGCGGGACGTCGCTGCGGAAGTCCTCCGTTGGAGCGGCTGGAGCGCGCCGCGCCGCAGGCTGCGCGGGAAGCTCAGCATCGCGACCTTCCACCGCGTGCTCAGCAGCGCGGAGCGAGCCGAGTATCCCCTACCGGAACTCGTCGTGACTCCGGAAGAGCTCGACGTCTTGCTCGAGTCACTCGCAGAGTTCTTCACCTGCACCACGCTCGCCGCTGCTTCGGAGCGCTGGATCGCGGGAGACGATCCCGAGCGACCGCTCCTCGCGCTTACCTTCGACGACGGGCAGCTCGACAACGCGACTCGCGCGCTTCCCGTGCTCGCGGCCCGCGGGCTCAAGGCGACGTTCTTCATCGTCTCGAGCGCGGCACAGACCGGCGAGAGTCTCTGGCACGACCGAATCGCCTTCGCGCTCCCGCGCGCGCTCCAGCGCGACAGCGACGCGGCGCAAGCTCTCTTGTCGGAGCTGCGCGCTGACTCGCAGCCCGCGAGCGAGTTTCCTCGCAACGCCGCCCGAGTCATGGAGCGGGCGAAGCGCGAGTTTCCATCGGCCGAGCTGCGCGAGGCTTGGATCGCGCGCCTCGAGCGCGCCGGCGGCGGGCGCTGGCGACCCGCCTGGGACGGCATGCTGCGCTGGGCCGACCTGCGCTCGCTTCGCGCCGGCGGACACGAGGTCGGATCCCACAGTCGATCACATCCGCTCCTCCCTCTTTGCAGCGATCGAGAGCTGGAGCGCGAGCTCGCTCAGTCGAAGCTCGAGATCGAACGCGAGGTCGGAGGGACCGTGAGCTCGTTCTGCTACCCCAACGGCAGCTGGGACCCCCGAGTTCTGGACGCGGTGGTGAGATCCGGGTACGCGCGCGCCGTCACGACGCAGCACGGCTGGAACGCTCGCGGCGCAGCGATGTTCGCGCTGCGGCGCTGCGACCTCTCGTATGTGCACTGCGTCGACCGTTTGGGCCGATTCTCTCCGGCCCGCTTGGCGTGGCGCCTCGGTCGTGGCCCGGCGTGAGGCCCGCATGATCGGCTACCTCACCACCGAGTATCCGAGCACCTCGCACACGTTCATTCGCCGAGAAGTCATTGCTCTTCGCCGCCGAGGGCTCGAGATCCGCACGTTCTCCATCCGTCGCCCGCCTGCGGACGCGCCGCTGGGTGAGAGCGATCGGCGGGAGAACGCACAGACCTGGTATCTGCAGCCAGCGGGGATCGTCTCGACGGCTGGAGCGCATCTCCGCGAATTTCTGCGCGGTCCGCTGCAATACTTCCGCGCGCTCGCGATCGCGCGCCGGAACCGCACCCCCGGCGCGCGCGCCGCCGTGTGGGCCCTCTTCTACTTCGCGGAAGGCGCGATCCTCGCGGACGCACTGCGGGCCGCGCGCGTCCGCCATCTGCATGTCCATTTCGCACACGCGGCTGCGGACGTGGCGCGCGTCGCGTGCTTCCTGTGCGGTATCTCCTGGAGCTTGACGGTGCACGGCACAGCCGACTTCGAGTACCCGGCCGTGCTCACGCTCGGCGACAAGCTCCGGGCCGCGCGCTTCACGGCGTGCGCCTCTTACTTCGTGCGCGCTCAAGCGCTGCGAAAGCTCGAGCCGGAGTTCTGGGATCGTCTCGCCGTGGTTCGCTGCGGCGTCGAGATTCCGGAGAACGTGGCGAGACGGAGTCACGACGGCCCCACGCGCGTCGTCTGCGTCGGCCGCCTCTCTCCGGAGAAGGGCCATCACGGGCTTCTCCGCGCACTCGCCGAGCTGCGCGGCGCCGTGCCGCCCTTCCGAGTGACTTTCGTCGGTGACGGCTCCATGCGCGCGGATCTGGAGGCGCGCGCGCGGAATCTCGGTCTCTCGGGCTGCGTCGAGTTCGTGGGCGCGCGCTCCGAGGAAGAAGTGATGCAGTTTCTCGCGGGCGCCGATCTCTTCGCGCTGGCGAGCCTGATGGAGGGCCTGCCCGTCGTTCTGATGGAGGCGATGGCGCACGGGCTCGCGGTCGTCGCGCCTCGGGTCGCCGGAATTCCGGAGCTCGTCGGCGACGAGCTCGAGGGGCTGCTCTTCCAGCCATCGGACTGGGAGGCGCTCCGGTCACGGCTCCAGCGTCTGCTCACCGATGCAGACCTGCGCGCAAGACTCGGTGCAGCCGGTCGAGTACGCGTCGCGCAAGAGTTTGCGATCGAGCGCGCCGTCGAGCCTCTCTGGAAGAGATTCAGCGCCGATGCCGAGTGAGTACCGCGTCGCCGCGATCGTGCTCAACTATCGGACGCCGGACCTCTCGGCGAGCTGCGCACGCTCGGTTCGTCCGCACCTCGATCCCGAGCGCGACATCCTCCTCGTCGTCGACAACGCGAGCGGCGACGAGAGCGCGGAGAAGCTCCGCGCGGAGTTCGCGAGCCCGCAGCGTCCCGAGGTCCGGGTGATCTCGACCGAGCGGAACGGCGGCTTCGCGTTCGGGAACAACGTTGGGATCCGCGCGGTCGACGCGCGCGCATACCTGCTCTTGAACAGCGACACGCTCGTGCGCCCCGGAGCGATCGAGACACTGTTCCGCTTTCTAGAGGATCACCCGCACGCAGGAGTCGTCGGCCCGCGCCTCGAGTGGGAGAGCGGGGAAGCCCAAGTGAGTGGCTTCCGCTTCCATCGCCCGATCACCGAGCTGATCGCGGGCTCGGCGACGGGCCCGATCCAGCGTCTGCTCGCGCGCTGGGACGTGCCGCTCGCCGTCGCGGACCAGGCGCGTCGCGTGGAGTGGGTGAGCTTCGCGGCCGTCATGATCCGCGCCGAGGTGATCCGCAAGGTCGGCGCGCTCGACGAGAGCTACTTCATGTACTTCGAGGACGCGGACTACTGCCGCTCGGCTGGCCGCGCGGGCTTCGAGGTCTGGCAAGAGCCGGCGGCGCGCGTGGTACACCTGCGGGGTCAGAGCTCGCCGGTGAAGCGCCTGCACGCGGCCCGACAGCGGCTACCGCGCTACTACTACGCGTCGCGAGCGCTCTACTTCCGCAAGCACTTCGGTCGCAGCGGATGGCTCGCTGCGAATCTGCTCTGGACTACCGGCCGAGCCGTCTCCTGGCTGCGAGAGACCTTCGGCGCAAAGGAGCGCCACACCGTCGAGCGCCAGCTCAGGGACAACTGGCGAGGATGACTCCGCCGTGAGACTTCCCGACTTCGCGATCATCGGCGCGATGAAGTGCGGAACGAGCACCTTGCACGAGCAGCTCGCACTGCGCTCGGGCTTCTTCATGAGTCGACCGAAGGAGCCGAACTTCTTCAGCGACGATGCGAATTTCGCGCGCGGCGGAGAGTGGTACGCAGGCCTCTTCACTGGAGCGGCGGAAAGCCAGCTCTGCGGTGAGTCGAGCACGCACTACACGAAGCTTCCGACCCACCCGCACGCCGCCGAGCGAATGCATGCGCTGATTCCGAAGGCGCGGCTCGTCTACGTGATGCGCGATCCGGTGGAGCGTCTCGTCTCACAGTATCTCCACGAGTGGAGCACGCGCGCGGTCGAAGGCTCGCTCGAGGAAGCCGTCGAGCGGCACGAGCGGTTCGTCGCCTACAGCTGCTACGCGCGCCAGCTCGAGCCCTATCTCGAGCGCTTTGGCGCGAGCGCGATCCTGCCGGTCTTCTTCGAGCGGATGGTCGCGTTTCCGGACGAAGAGCTTGCGCGCGTCTGCCGCTTCCTCGGCGATCCGAGCGAGGAGCCGGTGGTCTGGCGCCTCGATCTCGGGCCGCAGAACGTCTCGAGCGAACGCCTGCGCGCGAGCCCGTTGCGCGACGCATTGCTGCGCGTGCCGCTCGTTCGCTGGCTCAAGGACCGGCTGCCGCGCTCGGTTCGCGAGCGCGCCAAGGAGCTCTGGCGTTATGGAGGTCGGCCCGAGCTGTCGGCGGATCTGCGGCGCCACATCGAGCCGCGCATCGACCCGGATCTGGCGCGTCTTGGCGAGCGGCTCGGAGCGAAGCTGACCTGTCGCGACTGGGCGGAGCAGGTGCTCGCGCGTCCGCTCGAGTGGTGGCCTTGAAGTCCGCGCGCGCTGGTCGAGAGACTTCGCCTCCCCTTGGTTGACTCTCACCGACGCCCTCTGAGACGATGCGCCCGCTCGCGGTGGGTGCTGCGCTGCTGCCGTTGCGCTTTGGAGGTCCTGCTATTCCTACCCCCCCGCCGCGATTGCTCGCGCTCGTGGCGCTGCTCTCGCTCACGCTCGCGCAGACCGTCGACGCCGCTCCCGCCGGACTCGTGGCGGCGTATGGCTTCGACGAGGCGACCGGGACCACGGCCGTCGACGTGTCCGGGCTCGGAAACACCGGGGTCTTGAACAGCACGACGACGCGAACGACGTCGGGCAAGTACGGCGGCGCGCTCGTCTTCGACGGCTCGAGCGCGTTCGTCTCGATCTCCGACGCAGCCTCGCTCGACCTGACGAGCGCGATGACGCTCGAGGCCTGGGTCTACCCGACACGGAGCGGCGCCGGCTGGGGCGACGTCGTCTACAAGGCGAACGACGCCTACTACCTCGAAGGATCCTCGACCAACAGCGGCTTTCCCGCGGCGGGCGGCACCTTCACCGCGTCACCGCTCTACAGCACGGCCGCGCTGCCGCAGAACACCTGGTCGCATCTCGCCGCGACGTACGACGGCACGACTTTGCGCCTGTACGTGAACGGAACTCAGGTCGCGAGCAAGGCGCAGACGGGGGCCATCCAGACGTCGAGCCTGCCACTCACGATCGGCGGCGATGTGCCCAACGGACAGAACTACACCGGCCGGATCGACGAAGTGCGTGTCTACAACCGCGCGCTCTCGGTGGCTGAGATACAGAGCGATCGAGACATACCCGTGAACTCGTTCGGGACGCAGCCCCCGACGGTCTCGATCTCGTATCCAATCGCTGGCGCGGGACCGATCGGCGGAGTCGTCGCCGTGAGCGCGTCGCTCTCCTCGACCGTCGGAGTCGGCAACGTCGAGTTCTTCGTCGACGGGGTCAGCCTCGGCGTCGACGGCACCGCGCCGTACCTGGTCGGCTGGAACTCGAACACGGCGACGAACGGTCCACACACGCTCACGGCCGTCGCGCACGACGCCGCCGGGAACTCAGTCACTTCGCCGCCCGTCGTCGCCAGCACGACCAACCCCGCGTTTACGAACGAGGTCGTCGTCCCCGGCATCACGGCCGCCGACACCATGATCTTCCTGCCCGACGGACGCATGCTCGTCGGCGAGCTCACCGGGAAAGTCTGGGTCGTGCAGCCGGGAGCGAGCGTGAAGGATCCGACTCCGTTCCTGACGGTCGACTACAGCCTGCTCACCGGCGAGCAGGGGCTCATGGACATCACGCTCGACCCGGCCTTCGCGTCGAACGGTTACTACTACGTCTTCTACACGCACGGCTCGACGAGCGGGAACCGCGACCGCGTGTCCCGCTTCACCGCGAGCGGGGGCGGAACCGTCGCGGGGAGTGAGTTCCTGCTCTGGCAGGACGACGTCGATGCGGCCACGGAGCACCACGGAGGCGTGGTCGCATTCGGCCCCGACGGGAAGCTCTATGTCACGGTGGGCGATCACTTCAACGCGGTGACGTCGCCGGACCTGACGAGCTACCACGGCAAGATCCTGCGCATCAATTCCGATGGATCGATTCCCAGCGGCAACCCGTTCGCCGACGGCAGCGGCCCGCACAAGGACGAGATCTGGGCGTACGGGTTGCGCAATCCGTTCCGCGGCGCCTTCGATCCGGTCTCCGGGCGCCTCTACATCGGCGACGTCGGTGGAAACGATCCGAGCGTATCGATGGAAGAGGTCAACGTGGGCGCGGCCGGCGCGAACTACGGCTGGCCCCTTTGCGATGGTCAGTGCGGGGTCGCCGGGACTACGAACCCCCTCTACGCGTATCCGCACGCTGGCCGGGACGCCTGTGTGACTGGCGGCTTCGTGTACCGCGGCACGCAGTTTCCCGCGGAGTACTACGGCAGTTACTTCTTCGGGGACTACGTGCAGAACACCATCAAGCGCGCCGTCCTGGACCCGACCGGCAACCTGGTCGCGGTGCTGAACTTCGAGCCGGCCGACGGCACGCCCGACGGGCCTATGGGCGATCCCGTGAAGATCATCCAGGGACCCGACGGCTCGCTCTACTACGTCGACATCGGCTTCAACGACTCGCACGTGCCGAACGCCGCCGCGATCCGGCGCATCCGCTACACGATCTCCAATCAGCCGCCGGTTGCCGTGGCGAACGCCACGCCGACGTCGGGGCCACCCCAGCTCGTGGTCTCGTTCTCGAGCGCGGGCTCATTCGATCCCGAGGGCCATCCGATCACCTACAGCTGGGCGTTCGGAGACGGCGCAACATCGACGCAGCCGAACCCGACTCACACCTACGTGAACGCGGGCCCCTACACCGCGCGACTCAGTGTGTCCGACGGTGTCTCGAGCACGCTGTCGAGCGATCTGAAGATCTCGGTCGGCAATGCGCCCGTTCCGACGATCCTCTCGCCGGCGGACGGGCTCGTCTTCCAAGCCGGCGACGTCGTCAGTTACTCGGGCAGCGGAACGGACGTCGAGGACGGCGCGCTTGCCGCGGGCGCATTCTCGTGGACGATCCTCTTCCACCACGACAACCACGTGCACCCGGGCGCGGGACCGATCGCGAACACGAAGACGGGCACGTTCGCGATTCCGACCAGCGGCCACGACTTCAGCGGCACGACGAGCTACGAGATCATCCTCACGGTCACCGACTCGAACGGCCTCTCGGGAAGCACGTCGGTCTTCATCTACCCGAACAAAGTGAACGTGAACCTCGACGCGAACCCCAGCGGTCTCGGGCTCGATATCGACGGCATCCGCGTGGTGACTCCCCACGTGAAGGACACGGTGCCGAACTTCCAGCACGTACTGAACGCGCCGACTCAGATCCTCGGCTCGACCAACTACGCGTTCTCGTCGTGGTCCGACGGGGGCGCGGCGACTCACACGATCGTCGTTGCCCAGGGCGGCGCCTCCTACCTGGCGACGTTCGCGGCGGCCGGCGGCACGGGTCTGGTCGCCGCCTACGGATTCGAGGAGGGCAGCGGCTCGAGCGCGCTCGACTACTCGACTTTCGGCAACACGGGAACCCTCGCCGGCGGGACCACGCGCACGACCTCGGGCAAGTTCGGCAACGCCCTCGTCTTCAACGGAACGGACGCGCTCGTGACGATCCCGGACTCGGCGTCGCTCGACCTCACGGACGCGATGACGCTCGAGGCATGGGTCTTCCCGACGCTGGCCGGTGCGAATTGGCGCGACGTGATCTACAAGGTGAACGACATCTATTTCCTCGAGGGCTCCTCGCCCGGGACCGGCGTACCCGCGGTCGGCGCCACGTTCTCCGGGCCGCCGCTCGTCGGTCCATCGGCGCTGCCCGCGAACACGTGGTCGCATCTCGCGGCGACTTACGACGGCGCGGCGTTGATCCTCTACGTGAACGGCGCGCCGGTGGCGAGCCGCCCGCAAACGGGCTCCGTGCTGACTTCCAACGGCGAGCTCTCGATCGGCGGTGACTCGGTGTTCGGGCAGTACTTCGGCGGGCGAATCGACGAGGTGCGCATCTACAACCGCGCGCTCGCCGCGAGCGAGATCCAGCTCGACATGAGCCACTCGATCGACCCGGCGTATTTCGACACCGACGGCGACGGCGTACTCGACGCGACGGACAACTGCCGCTTCATCGCGAACGCGACGCAGACGAACTCCGACGCGTTCGCGGCCGGCGACGCGTGTCAGTGCGGGGATGTCGACGCGAGCGGCGGCGCGAACGCGGCCGACGTGACACTCTTGCGCAACGCCCTCGCCGCGCTGCCGCCGGGCCTGTCGGGCCCGGGGTCGCTCCGCTGCCCGGTGATCGCGCCCGCGGCGACGTGCGACATCGCCGACCTCTCGGTGCTGCGGCGCGCGCTCGCCGCAAAGCCTCCTGGCATCGCACAGGTTTGCCCGGCGCAGTTCGCCCCATAGTGTCGATGTGCTAACCCAGGGCGCGAAATGCGCATCGTCTTCGTTCAATATGGTGACTACCGCACGGCCGTGCAGAACTTCGCCGCCGGCGGCGCCGAGACATACGCCGCACAGCGGTACTCGGTCGATCTAGTCGCTCTGCTCGCGCAGCGACACGAACATGTGTCGGTCGTCTGCGTGAACGCCGACCCCCACGACGAGCAGCTCGCGAACGGAGTGCACGTGCAGGGCCTGCGCTTGTACAGCCAAGTGAGTGTGCCCGAGCTCGTGACGCGAGTGGCGGCGCTGCGCCCGACTCACTTGATCTCACGCAGCCCGATCCGACCGTTGTTGCGCTGGGGCGTGCGCTCGGGCACGCGCACGCTTCCACTGCTGGCGACGAGCTTCCCCAAGGTCGGCCGACTCCGGACTCGTTTCCGCTACTGGCAGACCGCGCGGGCGCTCCGTGACCCGGCGATCCAGATCGTCGGAAATCACGCGATCAACTCGTGCCTCGACTTGCGGCGCATCGGCGTGCCCGCCGAGAAGATCGTCCCCTGGGACTGGCCGCAGATGGCGACGCCGAGCGAGCGCGCCCCGAAGCTGCGCGCGACGAGCGAGGGCCCGGTGCGCCTCTTCTACGCTGGCGTCATCAGCGAGGACAAGGGAGTGGGCGACTGCCTCGGCGCGCTTCGCATCCTGCGCGAGCGCGGGCACGACGCCCGCCTCAGCATCGCCGGCAGCGGCGAGATTCCGCGATTCGAGGAAGTCGCCAAGCAGCTCGGCGTCGCCGGCGCCGCGACTTTCCTGGGGCGCATCCCTCACCAGCAGGTGGTGAAGCTCATGAACGAGCACGACCTGACGGTGGTGCCGAGTCGCCACAGCTACCCGGAGGGCCTGCCGCTGACGATCTACGACTCGTACTGCTCGCGCACACCGCTCGTCGCCTCGGATCACCCGATGTTTCGCGGCCGGGTCGAGGACGGGTTCGCAGCGCTCGTCTTTCGCGCAGGCTCTGCCGAGTCCCTCGCCGATCGCGCGGAGGAGCTCTTGCGCTCGCCCGAGCTCTACGCGCGCCTCTCGCGGAACTCCGCGGAGGCCTGGGCGAAGCTCCAGCTCCCGGTGCGCTGGGGCGACCTGCTTCAGCATTGGCTCGCGGACACGAGCGAGAGCCGGGAGTACTTCTCGCGCTTCAACCTGGAGAACGGCCGGTACGGGGTAGTTGCGCCCGTGTGAACCCCCGCGCGAGCCGCGAGAGCAGCGGCTGGCGCTGAGCATCTGCGACTCGCATCGGAGCCCATAACCCTCGACCGCGTCGAGGAACCCTCGCGAGCCCTTCGAGAGTATAGTGTGTGTTTGGCGTCACCTTCCGACGCTGGAAATCACTACAGGGACGAACAATCGCTGCCCGGCGGGGGCGAGCGGTCGTCGATTAGGCGGGCGATGTCGCACTCTTGTGATTCCTGCGCCGGTGTGAGTGTTCACTCGGTGAGGCGGCTAGTCGCGTTCGCGGGGGCGGCGTTCGCAGTTTGCGCGCTCGCGAGCAGCGCTTCCGCCGACGTCCTCGCGCCCTTCAAGGAAACGCCGGTGATCACCGGTCTCACGAGTCCGACGGCAGTGCGCTTCGCACCCGACGGCCGGATCTTCGTGGCCGAGCAGAGCGGGCTGCTCAAGGTCTTCAGCGGGCTCGGCGATTCGACCCCCGACATCGCCGTCGACCTGCGCAACGAAGTGATGAACAACTGGGACCGCGGCTTCCTGGGACTGGCCATCGATCCGCAGTTCCCCGCAGCGGGCCACGACTACGTGTACGTGCTCTACACCGTCGACGCGCCGCCCGGGCAGAACCCGCCCATCTGGAACGACGCCTGTGCCGACCAGACGACCCTCGGCTGCGTGACTCGCGGGCGCCTCTCGCGGATCGAGATCGGCCCCAACAATGCGCAGATCGGCCTGGAGCACATCCTGATCGACGACCGCTGGTGCTTTCAGTTCGTCACGCACTCCATCGGCGATCTCCATTTCGGTCCCGAGGGCGCGCTGTACGTGAGCGCCGGTGAGGGCGCGAGCTTCACCTATTCCGACTACGGACAGAACGCCGGAAACCCCTGTGCCGACCCGCCGAACGAAGGAGGCGCGCTGCGCTCGCAAGACATCCTGACGCAGGGCGATCCCCAGAGCTGGGATGGCGCGCTCCTTCGTCTCGATGTGAGTGGACCGACGGCCGTGCCGTGGCCGACGAATGCCCGGGTCGGTGTCGGCTCCACGGATGACGACGCAATCATCGCGCACGGCTTCCGCAATCCGTTCCGCTTCACGATTCACCCCCCTTCGGGCCCGCAAGCGGGTGAGGTCTGGGTCGGCGACGTCGGCGACATCACCTGGGAAGAGATCAACCGCATTCCCTCACCGAATGGGCCGCTGCTGAACTTCGGGTGGCCCTGCTACGAAGGCGGCTCGGGAGTCAGTACCCACCATCCGGGATTCGACGGCGCGAATCTGCCGATTTGCGAAGGCCTGTACGCCGGGACGATCCCGAGCTTGGTCACGCCTTCGTTCTACGCGTACAACCATAACGCCCAGGTGATTCCCGGCGAGCAGTGCGGCGGTCTCGGGGGCGGCTCGATCACCGGCATCGTGTTCTACGGCACTGGAACATATCCGGCCGAATACCAGAATGCGCTCTTCTTCCAGGACTACTCGCGGCGCTGCATGTGGGCCATGCTGCCCGACGCGCCCGGCGGCCTTCCGAACCCGGCCAACCGCCGCGCGATCGTCTGGGGCGGGGACGGATCCGTAGACCTGCAGGTCGGCCCAGGCGGCGACCTGTACTACGCCCAGCTCGGCGCTGGGCAGATCACGCGGCTCCAATATTTCGCGACGAATACTCCGCCCACGGCCGCGCTCCAGGCGACGCCCACGAGCGGACCCTCGCCGCTCAGCGTTGCCTTCGACGCGTCCGGCTCGACCGACACCGATCCTGGAGACAGTCTGACCTATGCCTGGGATCTCAACGGCGACGGAGTGTTCGGTGACACACCGGACGCCGATCCGCGCTTCGCGCACGTCACTTACAGCAAGGCGGCTCAGGTCAACGTCTCCGTCCAGGTCACGGACTCACACGGCGCCTCTTCCACAGCGACGCAGCTCCTCACGGTCGCGAACTCGCCGCCCGTGGCGACGATCCTGACTCCCGCCGACACACTGCTCTGGCGTGTCGGCGACGAGATCTTCTTCTCCGGTCAGGCAGACGATCCCGAAGACGGAGTCCTGCCCCCGTCGGCACTCTCGTGGCAGACGATCCTGCACCACTGCACTGCCGCGTTCGATTGCCACAGCCACCTGGTGCAGAGCTACGTCGGTGTCGATCACGGCAGCTTCATCGCGCCGGATCATCCGTACCCGTCCTATCTCGAGATCCAGCTCTCGGCCACGGACTTCGGCAGTGGCTGGTTCAACACGGCTTGGAGCGCGCGGCGCCGAGTCACGTTCGACAACTCGGCGCAGTCGACGAACCTCGATGGCTTCCCGGTGCTGGTCAAGCTCGACGCGAGCCACGTCGACTACCAGAAGACACAAAACGCCGGGCAGGATCTGCGCTTCGTCGACGCCGACGGAACGCTCTTGCCGCACCAGATCGAGAGCTGGGACGAGACGGGCACCTCGTACGTGTGGGTGCGCGTACCGCGGATCGACGCCGGGTCGTCCACCGACTCGATCGACATGTACTACGGGAATCCGACCGCACCCGATGGACAGAATCCGGCGGCGGTCTGGGACTCGACGTATGCCGGCGTCTGGCACCTGGGCGCCTCCGTCGCGGACTCGACTTCGCACGCGAACAACGGCGTCAACAACGGCTCCGTGCTGGCGCCGGGCCAGATCGGCAGCGCGCGCAGCTTCAACGGGACGAGCTGGATCGCTGTCGCCACGTCGCCCTCGCTCGAGCTCGGCAGCACGGCGACGCTCGAAGCTTGGGTCAAGCTCAGCAACCCGGGCGTGAACGATGCGACCCGGATCCTCGACAAGAAGCCCTGGTGGTCCGATCCGCAGGGCTAAGACTTC
>JBGQIB010000017.1:0-44661 GCA_041498295.1 bacterium
CCGGCCTGTCCGCCGAACGGCATCGTCATGGACGTGAAGGCGGTCGGCATCGAAGGCGGCGACGTGGGTAACCGCGCGCGCGGCCTGCTCGCGTCGCGCCCGCACGTCGTTGGCTACAACTGCGCGGGCATCGTGCGCGAGGTCGGCGCGAACGTGACGGACCGCAAAGTCGGCGACCGCGTCACCGCGCTGATGTTCAGCGGCTCGCACGCCGCGCGCGCGGCCGTCGCGGCGGCGCAGACGTGGCTCGTGCCCGACGGACTCTCGCTCGAGCACGCCGCGTGCGTGCCGGTCGCGTGGGGCACCGCGCACGATTGTCTGTTCGAGTTCGGCCACCTGCGCGCGGGCGAAACCGTTTTGATTCAGGCCGGCGGCAGCGGCGTGGGGCTGGCGTGCGTGCAGCTCGCGAAGCGCGCCGGCGCGACGGTGTTCGCGACCGCGGGCTCGAAGGAGAAGATCGAGCGACTGCTCGAGCTCGGCGTCGACCACGGCATCGCGTACCGCGAGGTCGATTTCGTCGAGGTCCTGCAGAAGCTCACCGCGAACAAGGGCGTGAACCTCGTGGTCGACGCGGTTGGCGGTGACATACTTCAGCGTAGCCTCCTGTGTCTCGGCTACCGCGGGCGCGCGATCACCGTCGGCAACTCGAGCCGCGGCGACCTTCGCCTCGACCCTTCGCCCCTCGCACCCGGCAACCGCTCCCTCACCGGCGTGTTCTTCGGCGCCGAGGTCGCGCTCGCCGCCGCGCGCGTGCGCGCGCTGCTCGACGGGATCCTCGCCGATCTCACAAAGGGCGAGCTCCAAGTCATCATCGACCGCCGCTTCCCGCTCGCGGAAGCTGCCGCCGCGCACGCCTACATCGAGAGCCGCGCCGCGTTCGGGCGGGTGGTCCTCATTCCGTAGATCGAGCAGGAGATACTCGCTTCTTTTCGCGCCATGGAGGGCCGATCGTGGCTGAGTCAGGTGGATCGCTGATCAGCTTTGGTGACCTGTCTAAACCAGCAACTGTCTTGATGGAGAAGATCAGCGAAGCAATCGGCGGGGTGTTCAAACCGTTTCAGATCAAGCGTATCGCGAAGGCCGAAGCAGAAGCGTCCTTGATCGCAGCGGCCGGTGACATCGCCGTCAACGAGTTTCGCCAACGGGCTGCGCAACGGCTAATCCATGAAGGCGAGAGACAACAACACAACATCGAGGATATCACTCGATTGGCGTTGCCCGAACTGAGTCCTCACTCGGAGCCCGATCAGCTCGACTCAGATTGGATCTCACATTTCTTCGAGAGAGCGAAGCTGGTCTCTGATCCCGAGATGCAGACTCTGTGGGCGAGAGTGCTAGCCGGCGAAGCAAACGCGCCCGGATCTTTTAGCCGACGTACGGTCGACTTCGTAGCGACCCTGGAGAAGAGCGAGGCTCGGTCGTTCACGACTCTCTGTAGTCTGAGTTGGATCATCGATCGAGGGGAGCCGATTCCACTGGTGTTCGGAACTGAACTCGAGCTTTACCGAGCCCTAAAACTCGACTTCGGCGTACTGACTCATCTCGATTCGATTGGCCTGATTCGGTTCGACGGTGTAACACCGTTCTTGCTTGAGAGGTTGCCAGCCACAATCGAAGCCAGCTACTTTGGCCGCGGGCTAACACTGGAGCTTCCCCAATCTGCGCTTTCGCGGCTGACGGTGGGCCATGTCATTCTGACAAAGATGGGACAGCAACTGGTACGCCTCTCAGGGGCAGGGCCAAACGACGAGTTCTTCACGTTCGCGTGCGAGACCTTTCGCAGGTACTGCAACGTTACCGTAGCTCACAGCTAGAGCCGCGTCCGGCTACCTGACCGCCGTGTACTCGCAGAACGCGCCGGGCACGACCACGGTGAACTTCGGATTCGCGAAGCCCGCCTCGCGCAGCGCGGCGAGGATGGTCTCGGGCGGGACGCACTTCTCGACGGTGTCCCAGTAGTAGTCCATCAAGAGCTTCGCATCGCGGCTGCCCGTAGAGACCAGCGTCATGCCGGGAATCACTCGCTTCCAGACGAAGCGCGTGACCGAGTGACCGATGCGCGACTTCGGCACGTGGCCCTCGAGCAGCCACAGCTTTCCGCCCGGCTTCAGCATGCGCCGGTACTCGCAGAACGCGCCGACCAGATCGGCGACGTGGCGCAGCGCGATGCCCATCGTGACGAAGTCGAAGAGCTCGCTGCGAAACGGAAGCTGCTCGGCGATGCCGCGAGTGAGTGGCCCGCTGAACACCTTGCGCGCTTCGCGCAGCATGCCGCGGCTCGGATCGCAGCCGAACACGCGGCCCGTCTGCCCGACGATCTTCGCCGCGCCGCGCGCCACCGCGCCGGTGCCGGTCGCCATGTCGAGCACCTTCATGCCCGCGCGCAGACCCGCGCGCTGCAGCGAGAAGCGCCGATACCAGAGACCGCCGTTCAGGAACAGCGCCTCGACGGTGTTGTAGTACGGCGCCGTCTTGTCGAAGAGCTCGCGCACGAATTTCACACGCGCGGGGTCCTTGGCTTCGTCGTAGTACTCGAGCAGCGGGGTGTGCGGCGCGACGGGCTCGTTCATGTCGAGATGCTAGCTCAAAACTTCTCGGCGAATGGGCGGAGATCGAGCTCCTGCGTCCACGCGCCGCGCGCCTGCGCGTGCAGCGACCAGTAGCTCTCGGCGATCGCGTCGGGCGCGAGCAGGCCGTCGGCGGGGCGCGACTTCACCATCTCGGGGAAGTTGTCGCGGATCCAGTGCATGTCGATCGGGCCGTCGATCACGACGTGCGCGACGTGCACGCCTCTCGGCCCGAGCTCGCGGGCCATCGATTGCGCGAGCGCGCGTAGCGCGAACTTCGCGCCCGCGAACGCGGCGAAGCCGCTGCCGCCGCGCAGGCTCGCGGTCGCGCCAGTGAACAGGATCGTGCCCCGGCCGCGCGGGGCCATGCGGCGCGCGGCCTCGCGACCGACGAGGAAGCCGCTGAAGCACGCCATCTCCCAGACCTTCAAGTATTTCCTCGCCTCCATCTCGAGGATCGAGAAATTCACGTTCGCGCCGATGTTGTGGATCGCGACATCGATCGGCCCGAGCTCGCGCTCGATACGCTCGAAGAGCGCGACCACTTCGTCCTCGCGGCGCGCGTCGACGCCGAAGCCGTAGGCGACGCCGCCGGCGGCTTCGATTTCCTTCACCGCGCCGTCGAGCTTGTCGCCGTGTCTGCGCACGAGACACGCGACGTAGCCGCCGCGCGCGAAGCGGCGCGCGATCGCGGAGCCGAGGCCGTCGCCGGCACCGACCACGAGAGCTACGCCTTTCTGTGTCACGCCGTGCCCAGCGCCTCTTCAACGAAGTCGAGCCGGTCGTTGCCGAAGAACATCTCCTCGCCGACAAAGAAGGTCGGCGCGCCGAAGGCGCCGCGCGCCACGGCTTCGGCGGTGTCCGCCTTGAGGCGCTCTTTCAGTGGCTCGGTCGCGGCGGCGGCGAGCAGCGGCTCGGGATCGATACCCGCCTTCGCGATCACGTCGCGCAGCACCGCGACGTCGCAGAGGTTCTTCGGCTGTCCCCAGGCGGCGCGAAACAGCGCCTCGTGATACGCGGGGAACACGCCCGCATCCTGCGCGGCGAGCGCGGCGCGCAGCGCCGGGAGCGTCTGAATCGGGAAATTGGGATTGAACGCGAACTCGATGCCGTAGCGCCGCACCCAGCGCCGGATGTCGTGCTGCATGCTCTTGCCGCGCGCGGGCAGGGTCGCGGGCGGCTGGTTGCCGGTCGCCTGCATCACGCCGCCGAGGAACATCGGCCGGTACACGAGTTCCGCGCCCGTGCGGCGGACGATTCCGGGCAGCTGGCTGTTCGCCAGATACGAGAACGGGCTCACGTAGTCGAAGAAGAACTCGAGCCGACGCGGCATGGGCACCTCCGAGCGTCCGATAGTACCCTGGGCCCAAGCGAAAGGAGTCCCCCGATGGAGTACAAGAAGCCTTCCGACAAAGAGCTGGCCGCGAAGCTGACGCCGACACAATACGATGTCACCCAGCGCGAGGGCACGGAGCGCGCGTTCCAGAACGAATACTGGAACAACAAGAATGCCGGCCTCTACGTCGACGTGGTGTCCGGCGAGCCGCTGTTCTCGTCGCTCGACAAGTACGACTCCGGCACAGGCTGGCCGAGCTTCTCGCGCCCGCTCGACGCCGGCAACGTAACGACTCACGAGGACCGCAGACTGTTCTCGGTGCGAACCGAGGTTCGCTCCAAGCACGCCGACTCGCACCTGGGCCACGTTTTCGACGACGGTCCCGCACCGACCGGCAAGCGCTTCTGCATGAACTCCGCCTCGCTGCGCTTCGTACCCGTCGAGAAGCTCGCCGAAGAGGGATTCGGGCAGTATCTCGACGCGTTCGAGAAGGCGGGAATCAAGGTGAAGCCCGGATCCGACGAACGCGAGGCCGCCGTCCTCGCGGGCGGCTGCTTCTGGGGCATGGAAGATCTGGTGCGCGCGCTGCCCGGCGTGATCGACACCGAAGTGGGTTATACCGGCGGTACCGTGCCGAACGCGACGTACGAGAATCACGAAGGTCACGCAGAGGCGCTGAAGGTCGTGTTCGATCCGGCGCGTATCTCGTACGACGAGATTCTGCGCTTCTTCTTCCGCATGCACGATCCGACCACGAAGAACCGACAGGGGAACGACATCGGTGTCTCGTACCGCTCGGCGATCTTCTACGCGAACGAGGCGCAGAAGAAGACGGCCGAGGAAGTGAAGGCCGCCGTCGACGCGTCGGGCAAGTGGCGCAAGCCCGTGGTCACCGAGATCGTCGCGGCGGGTCCGTGGTGGTCCGCCGAGGGCTACCACCAGGACTATCTCGAGAAGAACCCCGGTGGCTACACGTGTCACTACGTGCGTGACTTCGACTTCGAAAAGAAATGATCGACCTGAAACGCGAAGGCGCGGTCGCGCTTGTGCACATGCGCTCCGGCGAGAACCGCTTCAATCCGGGATTCATCGCGGAGCTCTCGCGCGCGCTCGACGAGGTCGAGCGCAGCGACGAGCCGAGCGCCCTCGTGCTCACCGGCGACGGCAAGTTCTTCTCGAACGGCCTCGACCTCGCCTGGATGTCCGGCGAGGGGCGCGAGCACGCGGGCGAAGTGCTCGCCGGCATGCTCGGCATCTTCGCGCGCCTGCTCGCGTCGCCGATTCCTTCAGTCGCCGCGCTGAACGGCCACGCCTTCGCGGGCGGCGCGATGCTCGCGCTCGCCTGTGACTTCCGTGTGATGCGCAGCGACCGCGGCTTCTTCTGCATTCCCGAGATCGACCTAGGCTTGCCGCTGCACCCGGGCATGGCCGCGCTCATCCAGGCGCGCCTGCCCAAGCTCACGGCGCACGAAGCGATCGTCACCGGAAAGCGCTACGGCGGAGTGGAGGCGCTTGCGCGAGGCATCGTCGATTACGCGACCCCGGCCGTCGATCTCCTGGCCAAGGCGATCTCGGTCGCGGCGCCGCTTGCGGGCAAGAACCGCGCGGTGATGCAGACGCACAAGAGACTGCTCTACGGCGACGCGCTGCGGCTACTCGCCAGCTAGCGCGTCGCCGTAGTCACAGTCAGCGCGGTGTCACTGACCCGCTTGGTGCCTCATCGCTTCCTCGATCTTTGCCTTCACGGCATCGAGGTTGAAGCTCGCGCCCTTTTGCATGGGCGGATATTCGATGGCCGTCATGGCGAGCTTGCCCACTTGCTGCTGGACGAAGACGAAGCGCCAGAATTGATACATGAACCACTCGTTGAAGTATCCCTGCGCGCCGTCCAGAGTTCCGTTTGCCGGAGTGCCCAGGCGCTCGAAGGGATCGAGGCGCAGATTCGTGATGGACGGCGCGTCCACATGCACCTTTTCGCCGAGCCAGCCGTTGGGTTGCTCGATGAAGCGATACTTGTAGTCGTCGATGCGCACCGCGCCGAGCGTGCTTTCGCCGAAGTAGAAGATCTCGTGACGTGCGGACGGCCCTTTGCCGGTGATCGCGGCCATCTGGTTGTAGCCGTCGAGATGGTTCTTGTACGTCCGACCGCCGATCGCCTTACCCTTCAGCAACTCGTCCGTGACGTTCGGGTTGCCGGCAGCAGCCACGAAGGTGGGGAGCCAATCCATGCCGGAGAAGATGCCGTTCTGCACTGAGTCCACGGGCACGTGGCCGGGCCAGCGCAGCATGCAAGGCACGCGGAAACCGCCTTCGTAGATGGTGCCCTTTTGTCCCCGGAACGGCGTGTTGCCTCCGTCCGGCCAGGTGAAGGTCTCGGTGCCGTTGTCGGTGGTGAAGATGACCATCGTGTTGTCGTCGAGTCCCTCGTCCTTGAGCTTCTTCATGACCGAGCCGACGATGTCGTCGACTTGCGCCATGCCGGCTTCTTGAAGACTCCAACCGTTCTCGGAATTGCGCATCTTCTCGTACTTTTCCGAGAGGTGAGTGACGACGTGCATACGCGTCGGATTGAGCCAGAGGAAGAACGGCTTCTTGTCCTTCTTGGCCTTGTCGACGAAGGCGAGCGAGCGCGCGAGTATCTCGTCGTCGACCGTCTCCATGCGCTTCGGGTAGAGCGTCCCCTCGTCCTTGAGCGTCTGCTTGCCAATCTTGCCCCAGCGCGGCTGACTGGTGGCATCGTCCTTGTCACTCGCTTGGCAGCTCACCATGTTGCGCGGCCCGACCTGATCTAGGAGCGCCTGCGGATAGTTCGCGTGAGACGGGTCCTCCATTGCGTCGAGGTGGTACAGGTATCCGAAGAACTCGTCGAAGCCGTGCACGCAGGGGAGGAACTCATTTAGATCGCCGAGATGGTTCTTGCCGAACTGGCCGGTGGCATAACCCATCGACTTGAGGATCGTCGCAGTGGTCACCGCCTCTGCGGGCAGGCCGACATGCGACCCGGCCTGGCCGACGGTCGTCATCCCCGTGCGGATCGGAAGCTCTCCGGTGATGAAGTTCGCCCGGCCCGCTGTGCAGCTCGCCTCGGCGTAGTAGTCGGTGAACAACATGCCTTCCTTGGCGAGCTTGTCGAGATTCGGCGTCTTGCCGCCCATCATCCCGCGGTTGTAGGCGCCGATGTTCCAGATGCCGATGTCGTCACCCATGATTACGACGATGTTCGGCTTGCTGTCGGCGGCGGCGGACGAAGCGCTGAGTCCAGTGACTCCGCCGAGCAGAAGAAGTGATACGAGCACGTAGCGCATGAGAGTTCCCTTTCGAGTGAGTGAATTCGATCGCGGGGTGATCACGACTTGCCCGCCTTCATTTCAGTGAGCCGAGCCGTCAGCTGCTTCGACCAAGCGGTGATCGCGTTCTCCGCGTCCCCCCATTGCCACTGCGCGGCCGTCGCGAGGGATCCGCCGCCGACCCGCTTGTCCACCGCGGCGGCCAGCACCTGGTGGGTCTGCGAGTCCGCGATCTTGGCCTCGGCCTCGGCGGAACCGATGAACGCGTAGGTACCGGTGGCGAGATACTTCAAGGTCGCGAGTGCGCGCGCCTGTGGAATCAGCATCGAGATGGTGCGCAGCACCGGAACGGCGGAGCTGGCGTCGATGAGCGCCACCTGGATGAGCAGGACGCCCGGGCCGGGTTCGCGAACCACCTCGTACTTCGTCGACAGCTGCGTGTACAGCGCCTGCTGGAAGAAGTCCGTCAGCATGTGCTGATTTTCCGGCGAGATGTTCGAGTCGTCGCCCGCCCAGTACGTGACCGGGGCGATCATGACCTTGTTGTATTTCGCCCACTGCGCGTTCGGATCGATGTAGCGCAGGTTGGCGAGCGCGGTGCCGCCTTCGCTTTTGGCGCCCCCGGAGAGTCTCCCCGGCTTGGCCGTCTCGGTCAGCTGCGCGCACAGCTTGGACCCGAGGAACGGGCAGTAGCCCGCGTCGGTGACCGCCACCTGCTGCGTCGTCGCGCAGGCGGAAGCGAACAGGGCGAACAAGGCGACAGATGCCAATCGGAGATGTTTTGTTGCTTGCATGCCATCGCTGAATGCAATCGCTGCGCCACGGCGGTCTAGGGAGAGAGGGGCGATTTGGCGCACAATTCGCGCGCGCGGCCAAGTCTCCCGGGCGGAGTGAGTCGCGGTCGGCCGCGACCACTCACGATATTTCGCGAGCGACGGTCAGTGCGACGCGATCTCGCCGGGCCGCGCGACTCCGAGCTTCTTCAGCCGCGAGCGCAGCGTGCTGGGGCGCAGCCCGAGAAGCTCGGCCGCATTGCCGTGCCCAGTGATCCGCCAGCCGCAGCGCTCGAGCACGCGCAGGAAGTGCGCCCGCTCGATCGCGTCGGCGCGATCGGAGAGCTCCGGCACGGATTGCTGCGAGGCGATGAAGGCGTCGAGCTCCAGCGTCGGGCCCTGAGTGAGGATCAGCGCGCGTTCGAGCACGTTACTGAGCTCGCGGATGTTTCCCGGCCACGCGTAGCGGCAGAGCGCGCGCATCGCGGCTTCGGAGACGCGTTCGATGCGTCGCCCCAGCTCGTCTTGTCGGCGCTGGATGAGCTCCCACACGAGCATCGGAATGTCTTCCGCTCGATCGCGCAGCGCGGGAAGATGTATCGGGAAGACCGAGAGTCGGTAGTAGAGGTCTCTGCGAAAGCTGCCGTCGGCGGCCGCGCGCTCGAGCTCTCGGTTGGTCGCGGCGATGAGTCGCACGTCCACCTTGCGCGTGCGCACTGCGCCGACGCGCTCGAACTCGCCGTCCTGAAGCACGCGCAGCAGCTTGGCCTGCACGTCGGGCGAGAGCTCACCGACCTCGTCGAGGAAGAGCGTGCCGCCATCCGCGAGCTCGAAGCGTCCCGGCTTCGCCGAGGTTGCGCCGGTAAACGCCCCCTTCTCGTGCCCGAAGAGCTCGCTCTCGACGAGCGACGCGGGAAGCGCGGCGCAGTTCACCTTGACGAGCGGCCTGTCGCCGCGCTTGCTGCGCGCGTGAATCGCGCGCGCCAACAGCTCCTTGCCGGTGCCCGTTTCGCCGAGCAGCAGCACCGCCGTCGATGTCGCCGCCACCTGCGCGGCCTGGTCGAGCACCTCGCGCAACGCGCGGCTCTTGCCCGCGATCTCCTCGAAGCCGACGTTCGGGGCGATCGCGTCGCGGAGATACTCGTTCTCGGCTTCGAGCTGCTGCTGCAGACTGCGCACTTCGTCGACGCTGTCGCGCAGCTCGCGCTCGAGGTTCCGGCGATAGATCGCGTTGGCCAGTATCTGGCCGACGATCCTGACGCGCCCGGCTTCCTCGTCGGAGAACGACCGCTCGCGATGCGCCATCGCCGTGACCAGCGCGCAGACAAAACGCCCGTCCACGAGGAGCGGAACCGCGATGTGCGACCGCATCGGCAGCGCGAGCGTGTACGCGCGCTCCGCCAAGGCGTCGCCGGGAAGCTGGTCGGGGAGTCGTTCGAAGCGCAGCACGGTGCCCGCGCGCAGCTGGCCGTGATACCAGGAGAACGCGAGCCCGACCGATGGCGCGATCGGCGCCGGCGCGAAACCCGGCATCGCCCATGAGTGAGTGAGCGCGACGCTCGCGTCGTTGGGCAGGAGCTCGAGGAAGCTCGCGCGGTCGGTCGCTAGGAAGTGCACCAGCGCCTCGAGCGCGCCGTCGATCTCGGCGTCGATGCGCTCGATGCTCACGCCGGAGAATCGGGTCGAAAGATCGGTGAGCAGTTGCTCGAACCGAGCTGCAGTCTGCACGGCCGCATCATAGTGCCAAACGCGGCTCGCGACATGTCGTGACGGAGGCGGCTTGCTCTCAGCTGCGGTGGCCTCACCGCTCTTCGGATGGGTGGCACGGCACTCGCACTGCATTGCCGTGTGACCGTTCGGATCACGATCGTGAGCGACGCGGCGCCTCGCCGCATCGCTGTTGAAGGTCGCCTCACCGGCGCCGAGGTCGGTGAGCTCGAGCAGGCGGTCGGAGACGATCCGAGCGCTACCTGCTTGGAGCTCGAGAACCTCCGCTCCGCGGACATGGCCGGACTCGCGGCGTTGCGCCATCTGCGCGCGGAAGGCGCGCGGATCCACGGCGTGGCGCCGCACATCGCGTGGCGAATCGAAGAGGACGAAGAGTGAGCCGCCGCAACGCCACAACATCGGCGGCTCACGCCGGTCACTTCGGAGTGTGCACGTACTCGAGCTTCAGCCCATCGGGATCCGCGAAGAAGAGCGCGTAGGAGCCCGGCGCGTACTGCGGGTAGTCCGCGGGCGGATCGAGGATCTCGACGCGCAGCTCCACGAGTCGCTGGTGCGCGTCGTCGACTGCGGCGCGCGACGCGGCGGCGAACGCCAAGTGGTGCAGGCCTGGGCTGTAGCGATCGTGGCGGTGCCGCCAGCTGCCGCGCGCCGGCTGCAACCCGATCTCGAGTGCAACGCTCGCGAACATCGGCTCCCCGTCGATGTCAGCAATGCGCCGGAAGCCGAACAGCGCGAGCGCGCGCGCATAGAACTCGGTCGAACGGGCCAGATCTGCGACGGTGAGATCGATGTGGTGGATTCGGCCGGGCATACCCGTAGAGGCTAACGCGCGCGCCGCGCGCTACAGAAGCGGGCGGAGGTCGAGGATGATCACCCTCGACGAGTTCGTCGAGCGCCTCTGCAAGCTCTGCGCGGACGGCGGCACGCGCCCGTTCCCGCGCGCGCGCAGAGACCGCGAGATCCTGATGCAAAGCATCGTGCAGTCACTCGACAGCGCGCGCACCTACGAAGAGCGCGAGATCAACGAGCTCTTGCAGTCGTGGCAGCGCGAGATCGCGCCCGCAATCGAGACCGACCATGTCACCCTGCGCCGCCTGCTCGTCGACTACGGCCGGCTCGAGCGCACCGCGAGCGGCAGCTCGTATCGCGTCGGCTTCCCGCAGCGGACGACGGCGTTCGAGCTCGGCGTGTACGACGTCGATCTGCGCGCGACGATAGCGGCGTACCTGGACTACACCGCGAAGCGTCGCGCGGCGGCGAGGAGGAAGAGCACGAAGGCGAAGTAGATGGAATTCATCCTGCGACCGATCGGATTCGTAAAGTCACCGGCTACGGAGAAAGTCGATGAGAGCTGGGGCGCGGTCGAGTCGGCGATCGTGCTCGAGCCCGAGTACCGCGCCGGTCTGCGCGGGCTCGAGGAGTTCTCGCATGTGCTCGTGACTGCGTTCTTGCACGGCGCTCGGTTCGAGCTCGAGCGCCACCTCGTGCGGCGCCCGCGCGGCCAAGCCGACATGCCCGAGATCGGCAACTTCGCGCAGCGCGCGAAGGACCGGCCCAACCCGCTCGGCATCACCGTCGTCCCGCTCGTCGCAGTGACTCCCGAAGGTCTGCGCGTGCGCGGCCTCGACGCCATCGACGGCACGCCCATCCTCGACCTGAAGCCCTACTTCCCGCAGTTCGACTCCGCCCCCGGCGCGCGCGTGCCGGAGTGGGTCGCGAGGCTCATGCGGGGCTACTTCTGAGCGCGTCGGGCGCCTCGACCAGCACACACCTCGTGCCGCGATAGATCGTGGCCACGCACTTGTTGCAGTGCACGCAGAGTGACTCGCGAGCCGAAGCGGAGCGATAGCGCTCGATCAGGTCGGGCTCGCGCAAGAGCGCGCGGCCCATGGCGACGAACTCGAAGCCTTCCTCGCCGAGCGCGCTGCGGATCGTCTCGAGCTTGGTGACTCCGCCGAGCAGGACGAGCGGCATGCGCAGCGCGGCGCGGAACTGGCGCGCGTAGGGGAGGAAGAACGCTTCCTCGAAGGGATACTCGGGTAGAAAGCGCTTGCCGAGCAGGCGGAAGCCGAGGCGCATTGCGCGCGGGACTTGCGCGGCCATCTCTTCGATCGGGGACTCGCCGCGGAAGAGATACATCGGATTGCGCAGTGAGCTTCCGCCGGAGAGGACGAGCGCGTCGAGCGCGCCGTCGGCTTCGAGCCAGCGCGCGACCGGGACGCTCTCGCCGAGCCAGAGGCCGCCGCGCACGCCGTCCGCCATGTTCAGCTTCGCGAGCAGAGCGATGCGCGGGCCGACCGCGTCGCGAACCGCGCGCACGACGTCGCGCGGGAAGCGGGCGCGGTTCTCGAGTGACCCGCCGTAGCGATCCCGGCGGCGGTTCAGATTCGGGCTCAGGAACTCACTCAGCAGATAGCCGTGACCGAGGTGGATCTCGATCGCGTCGGCGCCACCCGCGACCGCGATCCGCGCGGCGTTCGCGAAGTCGCGCGTGATGCGCGTGATGTCGTCTTCGCTTGCGGCGCGTGTGCGCCGCAGCGCCATCGGGCTCCAGAGCGGCGAGGGCGACAGGCCGCGCAGGCCCGCCGAGGCCGCGACCGCACCCGCGTGACCGATCTGGACCGAGAGCGCCGCCCCTTCGCCGTGTACGGCATCGGCGAGCTTGCGCATGCCGGGGACGACCGCGTCGCGGAGGATGATCTCGTTGGGCGTGCCGCAGCCGTCCGGCGAGACCGCGCAGTAGGCGACCGTCGTCATGCCCGCGCCGCCGCGCGCGACGCGCAGGTGGAAGTCGATCAGGCGGTCCGAGACCACGTGCTCGGCAGTCACGCCCTCGAACGTGGCGGCCTTGATGATCCGATTGCGGAGCTCGATGGGCCCGAGCTTCGCGGGCGCGAACGGATCCATGCCGAGCCTCCCTCGCTCATCCGGCGCTGGGGGCCAGCATACAGGAACGCCCGGGCTGGCGAATCTCGAGCCACTGACACATCGTTGCCGGCGTGATCGGGCTTTGGCGCCACGTGCTCGCGATCGTCGTCCTGCCGGTGACGGTGACGATTCTCGTGCCGTTATGGATCGCGCGACGCTTTGCGGTGTCGATCGCGTTCCCCGACTCGTTCTTCGGCTCGCTCGGCGTGGCAGCGGGGCTCGCCTGTCTCGCGCTCGGAGTCACTCTGTTCGTCGCCTGCCTGCGGCTGTTCGCGGGCGAAGGCGAGGGCACCTTGGCGCCTTGGGATCCGCCGCGCGCCCTCGTAGTGAGCGGCCCCTATCGCTGGGTGCGCAACCCGATGATTTCGGGCGTGATCGCGGTGCTGTTCGGCGAGGCGTTCCTGTTGCGCTCGCTGCCGCACCTCGCGTGGGCCGTCATCTTCATCGGCATGAACCTGGCGTACATCCCGCTCGTCGAGGAGCCGGGCCTGACGCGCCGCTTCGGCGATGCGTACCGCCGCTACTGCGCGAACGTGCCACGCGTCGTGCCGCGCGCCTCGCCCTGGAAGGGCTAGAGCGCGCGTGAAGGACGAGATCCTGCGGCGCATCGAGCGCGAGCTCGGGGTTCCCGACTTGGCGGAGCGGCTCGGCACGCGCATCCAGCAGGCGGACCTCCACTCACTCTTGCTCGAAGTGTTTCGCCGGCGCGCGAGTGGGCGAACGCCGGCGGACGTGCTCGCGGACTTCGGCTCGAACCGTTTCGTGCGGCCGGCGACGGCGGACCCGCGCGCGCTCGCGCGCTTCGACGCGGCGGCCTTCGCGGCGCTGCCGCGCGAGTTCGAGCCGATCGAGCTCTCGCCCGTCTGTCCGCTCGGCACGAGCTCGGTGCTGGGGACCGTGCACCAGGACAAAGCGCTCGCGTCGATCCGCTCGGTGGAGGTGCTCTCGGACGCGACCAACGTGCTGGCGCTCGAGTGCGCCGCGCGCCGCCGGAAGTCACAAGCGCCGGTCCACCTGGCGGCGAGTCATCGGCACTTGCGCACATCGCTCTTCCAGGGGCCGCTGTCGTTCGCCCACTTCCGCTTGTTCGTCCTGTGCAGCGCGGGCCGTGACTCGCGCGACGGGTGCTTCCACCCGAGCGCCCTCGAGACTCACCTGCGTTTCTACACGCAGCTCGTACGCGACTTCATGGGCCCGGCGTTCGCGCTGCGCATCGCGCTGACGGATCTGGCTTCCGAGACACCGCGAGACGTCTGGCGCAGCTCGTATCCGCACGCGGAATTCGTCTTCGACCCAGATCGCTCGAGCGGCCGCGGCTACTACAGCGACGTGTGTTTCAAGATCCATGCCCGCGACCCGAAGGGCGAGTGGCTCGAGCTCGGCGACGGCGGCGCCGTCGATTGGAGCCAGAAGCTGCTCAGCAACGCGAAGGAGCGGCTCGTGATCAGCGGTATCTCGAGCGAGCGCATCTGCGCGCTCGTCGCCGGCGCTACAGCGCGAGCTTGATCTCGAAACGCGCGAGCTGAACCCCTCCGAGGTCGACCTCGCCGCGCTCCGCGAATCCGGCCTCGGCGTAGTAGCGACGCAGAAATGTGTTGGACGCGACGCAGTCGAGGCGCAGGCTGCGGCGTCCGCGCGCTTGCGCCTCGTCCACCGCCCAGGCGAGCAGGCGCCGTCCCAGGCCGGCGCCGGCGTGCGCGCGCGCCACCACCAAGCGGTGTAGGTAGAGCGCGGAGCCGTCGTTCACTCCCCAGGTCTCCAGATCCTCGTCCTGCAGCGTGAGTGAGCCCGCGAGCTCCGCGCCCGCGCGCACGACCCAGACTTCGCCGCGCGCGATGCCGCGCGGAATCACGAACCCGGGCAGGCGCCCGGGACCCACTGTCGAATGCCGCGCGCGCAGAGGAACTCCGCGGCTTCCTCGACGAGAGCGCGGACCGCCGCTGCGTCGTCGCTGCGCGCGCGCTCGACGTGCATGGGCGCATGCTAGCATCGCGCGCATGTCGCCCGATTTCGCGGAAGGGCCGCTCAGCGGCGTGCGCGTGCTCGATCTCTCGCGCGTGATCGCGGGCCCGTACATCGGCCGGCTGTTCCGCGACATGGGCGCGGACGTGATCAAAGTCGAGCCGCCCGAGGGCGACGACGCGCGCATGATCGCGCCGCGCCACGACCGCGGTCAGTCGTGGCTGCTGCACTTCTCGAACGTGGGCAAGCGCTCGATCGCGCTCGATCTCGGCAAGCCCGGCGCGGCCGACGTGCTGCTCGGCTTCGCGCGCATCTCCGACGCGGTGATCGAGAACTTCCGGCCCGGCGTGGCCGAGCGCCTCGGCATCGGCTGGACGGCGATTCACGAAGTGAATCCGCGCGCGGTGCTGCTCTCGGTGAATGGCTTCGGCTCGGACTCCGCGTGGAGCGACCGGCGCGCCTACGCGCCGATCGTGCACGCGATCACGGGTCTCTTGCGCGACCGCGGGCAGAGCTCACAGGTGCCGGCACAGCCGCGCATCGCGTACTCCGACGTGCTCACCGCCCTACACGGAGCGGTGGCGCTGCTCGCCGGACTGCGCATGGCCGAGGCGACGGGACGCGGGCAGCACATCGAGGTGCCGATGTTCGACGCCACGCTCGCGAGTCACAGCGAGGCGGGGAACGTGCTGATCGAGCCGCCCGACGACCGCGTGATGAACCCCGTCTTCGACGCGGGCGGGAACGGCTGGATCGCGGTCGGCGGCGCGGCGCAACACGTCTGGGTGTCGCTCGTCGGAGCGTTCCCGGAGGAGCTCGTCGATCCCGCCCCCAAGGGCGCCGAGCTCGAGGCCAAGGCGGCGGCCCGACACCGTGCGGTGGCGCACTTCCTCGGGGCGCAGCCGTCGCTTGACACCGCGCTCGAGAAACTGGCGCGCGCGAAGCTCGCGGCGGCGCCCGTGATCACGCCCAAGGAGGCGCTGCTCGGCCCGCTCGCGCGCGAGCGCGATCTCTTGACGCAGGTGGACGATCGCAAGGGCGGCACCCGCCCCGTCGTGCGCCCGCCCGCACGCTTCTCCGCGACGAAGAACGAGGTGCGGGGTCCCGCTCCACTGCCCGGCGAACACGGCGCGGAGCTCCTGCGCGAGCTGCTGGGCTTCGACGACGCGCGCATCCGCGCACTCGCCGAAAGCGGGGCCCTCCTATTTCCCGAAGGCGCGCGCCCGGGTCCGTGATACTCTCCGCGCGCCGGATCGTCCGGCGGGAGGTGAGGGGACCATGTTGAATCGACGCTCGCTCGCAATTGCGTTCGCCATCGCGCTCAGCGCGGGCTGCCAACCCCCGAAGCCACCGGAGCCGAAGCTCGAGACGGACGACGCGAAGGCGATCTACGCGCTCGGCCTCTTGATCGCCGAGCGCATCGATCAGTTCGCACTCACTGAGCCCGAGCTCGCGACCTTCGAGAGCGGTCTGCGCGACGGCGTGCTGAAGAAAGACAAGAAGGTCGATCCGAAGGACCTCGCCAAACAGCTGCAGGACTTCGCGAAGGGCCGACAGACCGCGATGGCGGAGCAGGAGAAGACCGCGTCCGCCAAGTATCTCGAGCAGATGGCGGCGGAGCCCGGCGCGACCAAGAGCCCGAGCGGCTACATCGTGCGCACGATCACCGAGGGCTCGGGCGCGAGCCCGACTCCGGCCGACACCGTCAAGGTGAACTATCACGGCACCCTGCGCGACGGCACCGTCTTCGACAGCTCGGTGGAGCGCAACGAGCCCGCGGAGTTCCCGCTCGGTCACGTGATCCCGTGCTGGACGCAGGCGCTGCAGGCGATGAAGGTGGGCGGCAAGTACAAGCTCACCTGCCCGGCGGAGATCGCGTACGGCGACCGCGGCTCGCCGCCGGCGATCAAGCCGGGGGCGGCGCTGACCTTCGAAGTCGAGCTGATCTCCGTGACTGCGCCCGAGCCCGCGCCCGCGCCGACACCGCAGGCCGCGCCGCCCGCCGCGAAGCCGGCGCCGAAGAAGAAGGGGAAGTAGCTCGGCCGGAGCCGCGCGCAGCGACCTCGCCGTTCTAGGCGCGCTCGCCGCGCTCCGGCTCGCCCTTCACCTCGCGACCGCGTCCGGCTACGGGATCTTCGGGGACGAGCTCTACTATCTCGCCTGCGCGAATCACCCCGCGTTTGGCTACGTCGACCACCCGCCGCTCTCGATCTGGCTTCTCGAGCTGTGGCGCTCGCTCTTCGGCGACTCACTCTTCGCGCTCCGCTTCCCGTCCGCCGTCGCGGGCGCAGCCACGGTGTTCGCGACGGGCCTGATCGCGTGCGAGCTCGGCGGCGGCCGCTGGGCGCAAGTGCTCGCGGCGCTGGCCGCGTTCTTCGCGCCGTTCCTCCTGGCCGTGAGTCACTTCTACTCGATGAACGGCCTGGACGTGCTCTTCTGGACCGCGCTCTTGTGGCTCGCGACGCGCATTCTCGTGCGCGACGAGCCGCGGCTCTGGCTCGCGTTCGGCGTGGTCGCGGGGCTCGGGCTCGAGAACAAGTACAGCGTCGCGTTTCTCGGCGCCGGGCTCGTGATCGGTCTCGCGCTGACGCGCGCGCGGAGTCACTTGCGCTCGCCATATCTCTGGGCGGGCGGCGCGCTCGCCGCGCTCTTGTTCGCGCCCCACGTCTTGTGGGAGGTCGCGAACGGCGCGCCGTCGCTCGAGTTCATGCGCAACGCGACGCAGCTCAAGAACTACCCGGTTTCGCCGTTCGAGTTCCTGGGCGGGCAGCTCGTGCTGATGCATCCGCTGTTCGCGCCGCTCTGGCTGCTGGGGCTGTTCGCGCTCGTCTTCGCGCGGCGCTTCGCGGCGGTGCGCGCGCTCGGCATCCTGTATCTCGTCCTGCTCGCGCTCATGATCCAGCAGAAGGCCAAGGTGTACTACCTGGGCCCCGTGTATCCGCTGCTGTTCGCGGCCGGCGCGGTCGTGCTCGTGGACTTCTTCGCGCGCCGCGGCTGGCGCTTCGCGGGTCCGCTGATCGCGGGACTAATCGTTGTCGCGGGGCTCGTCGGTCTGCCGCTCGCGATCCCGGTGCTCCCGCCCGAGCGCTTCCTGACTTACTCCGCGGCGCTCGGCGTGGGCGAGCCGAAGATGGAGCGGCAGGCGCTCGGGCGCATGCCGCAGATCTTCGCGTTCATGTTCGGCTGGCAGGAGCTCGCGCGGGAAGTCGCGCGCGTATATGGAACGCTGTCGCCCGAGGAACGCGCGAAGGCGGTCGTCCTCGGCCGCAACTACGCGGAAGCCGGCGCGATCGACTACTTCGGCCCCGCGCTCGGGCTGCCGCGCGCGATCAGCCCCCACAACTCGTACTGGCTCTGGGGCACCGGCACATATGACGGCTCCGTGCTGATCGTGATCGGCCCGGTCGCCGAGAGCGTCGCGTCGCGCTTCGACAGCTTCGAGTCGCGTGGCCACCGCAGCTGCGAATACTGCGCGCCCTACGAGGCCGAGCTCGAGATCTTCGTCGCGCGCGGGCTACACGGCCCGGTGTCGGAAGCTTGGGCGGAGCTCAAGCACTACCAGTGAGCATCGCTCCCATCAGCTCGACCATGTTCGCCCCATAGAAGCGCCGCTTCGTCTCCTCGGACGCGCCGGCCAGGCTGGCCTCGAAGCGCTTGATCGGATTGCGGCCGCCTTCGACGTGCGGGTAGTCGGACGAGAACAGACACACCTCGGGTCCGGCGTTCGCGGCGATCCAGCCCACGTCCTCGGCGGGATAGGGAGTCACTCGCACCTGGCGGCGCACGTATTCGCTCGGGCGCAGCGACAGGCGCTGCAGCCGCTCCTCGTTCTTGCGGAACGCGTCGAGCGCCGAGTCGAGCAGGCGCATCCACCCGGGCAGCCAGGACGCGCCCTGTTCGATCACGCCGAACATCAGGCGCGGGAAGCGCTCGAGCACACCGTCGAGGATCAAGGTCGCGAGTGTCTGCATGACGGGGTAGGGGATCGCCATGTAGTCGACGGAGCGGAAGTTCTCCGCGCCGCCGTGGAAGTCGGGCACGGGCGGGAGGCCGTTCTCGAAGTAGCTCGGGTCGAGGAGCTGGCCGCCGCCGCCGACGTGGAAGAGGATCGGCGCGCCGGCTTCCTGCGCCACGGCCCAGACCGCGTCGAGCGCGACGTGACTCGGCGAGTGGCCCTTCGGGCACGCCGACGGGATGAGCAGCGCCTTGCAGCCGAGCTCTAGTGACTCCTCGGCCGCGGCGCGCGCGCGAGAGAAGTCGCGCAGCGGAACGTAGCCGGTCGCGAGCAGGCGCGCGTCGGCCGAGCAGAAGTCCGCCAGCGCGCGGTTGTGGGCGCGCGCGATTCCGTAACACAGATCGACGTCGTCGCCGTGCTCCAGCGCGACCAAGCGGCTGCTCGCGAAGGTGTTGAACACGAGCTGACTCGCGAAGCCCAGGAGATCGAGCGCGCGCGCGCGGTCCTCCTTCAGGAACGAGCCCGTCGCCGTCCAGTTCTTGCGCGTCATCAGCTCCGCCTCCGCGAGCGCGCGGTACGCCGGGTCGCGGTGCTTCACGCGCAGCTCGTCGATGAAGCTCGACTCGCCGGGGCGCACCGCGCCGATCGGCAGCGGCTTCATGCGCGCGCGCACGTCGGGATCGGCGAAGTCGCGGAAGAAGTCGGCCGTCTCCATGACGTGCGAGTCGGCGTCGTGCAGTGTGAAGCCCGGAGCGGCGTCGGCGTAGGCCAAGGGAAGTCTCCTCGGCACGATGCTAGACGAGGCCGACCTCACCCTACAAGGCGCGCGTGCGCAGCTCTTCCAGGAGTCCCGGAACCTGCTCCACGCGCTCGAGCACGCGGAAGGCGCTCGAAAAGTCTCCGCGCGCCGCAAGCCCGCGCGGCACGACCGCGCAGCACATGCCGGCGCGCAGAGCCGCGACGAGCCCGCGCTCGGTGTCCTCGATCACGAGACACTCCGCCGGCGCGACGCCGAGCCGCGCCGCCGCCATGAGATACGGCTCGGGATCGGGCTTGAAGCGCGTGTAGTCGGCGCCGGTCAGCACGAACTCGAAGAAGCGGCGCGCATCCGTGTGCATGTGTTGCAGCGCGAAGTGCTCCGGCTGTGAGCTCGTGACCACCGCCATCGGCAGCCTGCCGTGCAGTGCCTCGAGCGTCTCGCGGACGCCGGGAATGAGCTCGGTGCCCGCGAGCAGCGCGGTGTAGTGCGAGTTACGCGCCGCGCGCGCGGCGTCGATGCGCTCCGGACTCACGCCGCGCGCCGTGGCGAGGTCGAGGCAGCTCGCGCCCAGGCGCAGCGAGAGCTCGACGTACTCCGCCTCGCCGAGCTCGACGCCCAGCCCGCGCAGCGCCGCGCGCGACGCCTCGAAATACAAGTGCTCCGTGTCGACGAGCACCCCGTCGTTGTCCCACAGGATCGCTCTCATGGGACGTCACCGAGCGGTGTAGATGAGCTTCTCGCCCTCGCGGTGGCTCTCCGCGTTGCCCGCGAGGCGCAGATGCTCGAGATGCGCGTAGGTCTCGCTCTCGGCCATCGCGCCCCAGCTTCGCGGCTGGAACAAACGCTTCGAGATCTCCTCCACCGTCGTCGGGCCGAGCTCGCGCGAGATCTCGCGGATCTTCTCGAGCCGCTCGAAGTGGTGGCGCTTGATCGCCTCGGTTCGCGCGCGCAGGTCGCTGAACGGATGCCCGTGCGCGGGCAGCGCGTGCTTGATGCCGTTGATCTCGGCCACGCGGTCGAGTGAGTAGAAGAACGACGCCAGCGGGTCGCGCGACGACGAGATTCCCGAGATGTGCGGCGTGATCGACGGCAGCACGTGGTCGCCGCCGAGGAAGATGCCGAGCTCGGGATCGTGAAGGCAGATGTGGTCTTCGGTGTGACCCGGCGTGTGCAGCACGAACCAGTCGCGCTTCGCGAGCCGCAGCACGTTCCCGTTCTCGACGGGATCGGAGATCTCGGGCACGAAGTCCGCTCCGCCCATCATACGCATCATGCGCCAGCGCATGCGCTGCTTGAACGGCGGCCTGGGCCGGTCGCCGCCCCACGGGGTCGGCCCGCCCCACGGACCCATCGCGCCGAGCGCGTGAGTGTGACCGTGCGAGTGAGTCGCCGCGGGCTCGCTCGCCGGGTCGGCCGGGGCCGCGGGCGCCTCACCCTCGACCACTCGCTTCTCGCCCAGATGCTCGACCGAGACCTCGGGCGTCGTCGCCGCCGGCAAGCCGAAGCGGAAGTTGCGGTGCGCGATCACGCGCGCGCCAGACTCGCGCACGAAGCGCGACGCGCCGCCGAAGTGATCGGGGTGCGAGTGCGTGACGATCACGGTGTGCACGTGCTTCAGGCGGATGCCGGCCTGCTTCAGGCGATCCTGCAGCGCGCGCCAGCTCGCCGTGCCGGGAAGCCCGGGATCCACGACCGCCGCGCCCTCGCCGTCGATGAGCGCGTAGCAGTTCACGTGCCCCAGGCCCGGCATCTGGATCGGGAGCTGCATGCGCAGCACGTCCGGCGCGACCTCGGTGACTTCGGTGCGTGCCTCTTCCTGCTCCTGCCGTCGCGCCATGACCCGATACTAGCCTTTCAGCGCTTCGTACACTTCCGCGATCAGGCGGAAGCCGCGCGCGTCGCCGCCGAGGCCCATTTGCATCTGGTTCATCACGTACCCGAAGCCGACGCCAGCGTCGGGGTCGGCGAACGCGATCGAGCCGCCCGCGCCGGGATGGCCGAACGAGCGCGGGTTCGGACCGAACGGGATCATCGGCTGCGTCAGCATGAAGCCGAGGCCGAAGCGCGAGTGCAGCGGCGAGAGCACTTGGTCTTGCCCGAACGCGTTCTCGGTGTTCGCGCGCGCGATCTGCGCGGGCGCGAGCACCTGCACGCCGTCGAGCGCGCCGTCGGTCGCGAGCGCGCCGTAGATGCGCGCGAGCCCGCGAGCGGTGCCGTGACCGTTCGCCGCCGGGACCTCCGCCGCGCGCCACGCGCGCGAGTTCACGGTGCCAGGGCCGAGCATCGGATTGCCAAACACTTTTCCGACGAGTGACTCGGGATCCTGCGCGGCGGCCGCGAACGGATTGAACGCTCCGGGCGGCGACGGCGGCGCGGGCAAGATCTCCGCGACGCGCTCGTCCAGCTCGGGCCCGAAGCCGATGTGGAAATCGAGGCCGAGCGGCGCCGCGAGCTCGTCGCGGAAGTAGGCGCCGAGCGTGCGCCCATCGATCCTGCGCACGACTTCGCCGACGAGGAATCCGTAGCTCAGAGCGTGATAGCCATGCGCCGTGCCCGGCTCCCACCAAGGCGACTCCGCCGCGAGTGTCTCAGTCATGAGCTTCCAGTCACCGAAGGCGTCGGCGGGCAGCGGCTTGCGAATCGCGGCCAGACCGGCCTTGTGACACAGGAGCCAGCGCACCGGGATGTTCGCCTTGCCCGCCTGCGCGAACTCTGGCCAGTAGCGCGCGACCGGCGCATCGAGGTCGAGCTTGCCCGCCTCGGCGAGGCGATTCGCGCAGATCGCCGTCATGCCCTTGGTCGTCGAGTACACGTTCGCGAGCGTGTCTCGCCGCCACGGCTTCGTGCGCGCGCCGTCGCGATGCCCGCCCCAGAGGTCGAGCACGAGCTCGCCGCCGACAGTGACCGCGACCGCTGCGCCGACTTCGCCGCTCGCGAAGCTCTCTGCGAAGACCTCGCGCACGCGCGCGAAGCGCTTGGCGCACTCCCCATCTACGCTCGCCGGTGTAGCCGCTCCCGCCATCGCTCCCTCCGCGCCCTTCGCCGGGCGCCGGCATTCTACACGCGGCCCGCAGGCGCTTTCCGGCACCTGCAGGGTCTTCGCCTCCGGTCCCCCGCACGGGGCTCGTCCGGGGCGCTTCCCGAGCGGGCATCCGGCTTGCTATGAAGGCGGCATTGGTGGAAACGATCGAGACCCGCGAGTTCATGGACGAGGTCGTCCCGGTGAAGCCGGGCGGGACCCTGTACGTGAAGAGCTCGCGCGGTGCGCTCGACGTGCGCTCGCACGACGCGGAGGAAGTGCGCATCGAGGCCGAGGCGCGCGGGCGCCGGCCCGAGCGCGTGATCTTCGTGCTCGACACCCTGGGCGACGACGTTCGCTTCGAAGTGCGCACCGAAGGCTGGTTTCTCGGCATGTTCGGGGGCACGGACGTGCGCGCGCGGCTCTGGGTGCCGCGCCGTTACTCACTCGCGCTGAAGACGAGCGGCGGCGACGCGCATATCGACGCGATCACGGGCGACTTGGATCTGCGCTCGAGCGGCGGCGACGTCGCGCTCTCGCGCATCGTCGGCCGCGTGGACGTCGAGACTTCGGGTGGCAGAGTCGAGATGGAGCACGTCGAAGGCGAAGTCCGCCTGCGCAGCTCCGGGGGCAACACCGAGCTGCGTGACGTGTACGGCGACGTGGATCTGCGCTCCTCCGGCGGTGATCTCTCGATCGACGGCGTCGACGGCGCGGTGCGCGCGCGCATGTCGGGCGGATCGACGTCGATCGTCTTCCTCGGCGACCCCGAGGGCGACATCAAGGGTTCGGGCGGCTCGATCGAAATCCTGGTGCGCGACGAAGCGAACTTCTCGCTCGACGCGAAGTCACAGGGCGGGAAGATCGAGGTCGACCTCGATCTCGACACCGAGCGCAACGGCAACCCGCACCACGTTTCCGGCCGCCGCGGTCAGAAGAAAGGGCCGCGCCTCAAGCTGCGCTCGTCGGGCGGCGGGATCCACCTCGGACTGATCTGAGAGTCACGCGCGCCAGCGCTCGTAGACCGGCGAAGTCTCCGGCGTACGCGGGTTCTTCCAGGTCGTGTGCAGGACGGACGCGAGGCGCAGCTCGAAGAGCGCCTCCTCGGGCTTCACGTGGTGCACGAAGCTCGCCTCGGCGCGAGCGCGGAACGCGGGGTCGCGCACCTCGAACGCGGGCCCGGTGCAGTAGAAGCTCTCGTCGTCCTTCTCACTCGGGAACGCGTGCAGCGCGTAGCGCCCGTCTCGCGCGAGATCGCCGCGCTTCGGCGAGTGACCGATCACGAACACGTACAGCCCGCCTTCGTGAATCGCCGGACAGACTGGATGCACGCGCGGCCCGCCGTCGCTGCGCGTCGTCGCGAGAAACGCGATCGCGGGCGCGCCCGGACCGAACCCGTACAAGAGGCGTCGGCCCGCTTCCGCGAGCGCCGCCGCTTTCTCCTCGAACCGGCTCCAGATCAGCGCGCCGGTCGGCATGTCAGCTCCACGTAGTGACCGTTCGGGTCGGCGAAATAGAGTGAGTGGCGGCCTTCACCGTGGTCTTGCTCCTCGAGGATCGGGCAGCCGTTCGCCTCGAGCTTCTTGCGCCACGCTTCGAGGTCGGCGCGGGCTGCGACCGCCAGCGCGACGTGTTGCACGGTGTCGAGATAGCCGAGGGGCGCCGGTCGCTCGGCGCCCTCGATCGCGAAGAAATCGAGCAGGGCGCCGCTGGGCAGCGCGAAGCCCGCAAGCTGCCAAGCGCGGCCGTCCCACTCGTCGCTGACTCCGTCCGCGCGCTCCACGACCGGCAGGCCGAGCAGCTCGCCGTAGAACCGCTCGGTCGCCTTCATGTCGAAGCAGCGGAGGGCCACGTGGTCGATGCCGAGCAGGATCGGTCCCATTCCTGGTCTCCTCTGGGCGCGATCCTATCGCAGAGATCCTGACAGCTTCTGTCAGCTAAAACGGGTACGATGCGGCCGTGCGCGCGCGTCGACTCATTTCGCTCCTGCTTCTGCTCCAAAACCGCGGTCACGCGACGGCGGCCGAGCTGGCCGAAGAGCTCGGCGTCTCGCTGCGCACGGTGTACCGCGATCTGGAGGCGCTCGGCTCCGCGGGTATTCCGATTTCGACCGAGCGCGGGCCGGGCGGCGGGTGTCGGCTCTTGCATGGCTACCGAACTCGACTCACTGGGCTCGATTCGGGCGAGGCCGAGGCGCTGTTCCTCGCGGGTCTGCCGGGACCCGCGGCCGAGCTCGGCCTGGGAAGTCTCTTGGCGCGCGCGCAGCGCAAGGTGTTGGCGGCGCTGCCCGAGCGCTTGCGCGCCGCCGCGTCGCTCGCCGATCAGCGCTTCCACTTCGACGCGCATGGCTGGTTCCAGCCCGTACCCGAGCATCCCGCGCTCGAGACACTCGCGGCCGCGGTTTGGAGCGATCGGCGCGTCCGCTTCGACTACGAGCGCCCCGGCGGCGCGCGAGTCACGCGCGACGTGGACGCGCTTGCGCTCGGTCTCAAGGCGGGTCTTTGGTATCTCGTCGGCCGGATCGGCGGCGACCTGCGCGTGTACCGCGTCTCGCGCATCTCGGCAGTCAGCGTCGGCGAAGTCGAGTTCGCGCGCGACGCGGGCTTCGACCTCAGCGCGTTCTGGGCCGAGTGGGTCACGCGATTCGAGACGGGTCTCGCGGCGATCGAAGTGATCGTGCGCGTCGCGCCGTCCGCCGTCGATTGGGTCGAGAGGCTCGGCGATGCCGCGCGCCGCGCGCCTGCCGTTCCGCAGCCGACACTGGACGGTGACGGCTGGCAGCGCCGCACCCTCGTCTTCGAGAAGCTCGAGTACGCCGAGAGCGCCCTCTTCGGGATGGGCGCCGCGCTCGAGGTCGTCGCGCCGGACGAGCTGCGCGCGCGAGTCCGGGCGCGCGCCGCCGAAGTGACGGCGCTCTACGCGACGGGCGCGGCACCCGGCTGAACGGTTAGGATCGCGCGATGTCCGATCGACTTTGGTGGAAGCACGGCGTCGTCTATCAGATCTATCCGCGCTCGTTCATGGACTCGAACGGCGACGGCGTCGGCGATCTTCGCGGGATCCGCACGCGGCTCGATCACCTGGCGTGGCTGGGGATCGACGCGATCTGGCTCTCGCCGATCTTTCCGTCGCCGATGAAGGACTTCGGGTACGACGTCGCGGACTACTGCGACGTCGATCCCATGTTCGGCGATCTCGCCCAGTTCGACGCGCTCGTCGCCGACGCGCACGCGCGCGGCATCCGCGTGATGCTCGACTGGGTGCCCAATCACACCTCCGATCTGCATCCGTGGTTTCGCGAGTCACGCGCGAGCCGCGCGAGCGCGAAGCGCGACTGGTACGTGTGGCGAGATCCTCTGCCCGACGGCGGTCCGCCGAACAACTGGGTCGCGATGTTCGGGGGCGCGGCCTGGGAGCGCGACAGCGAAACGCGTCAGTACTACCTGCGCTCGTTCCTGAAGGAGCAGCCGGACCTGAACTGGCGCAACCCCGAGGTCGAGCGCGCGATGCACGGCGTCCTGCGCTTCTGGCTCGACCGCGGCGTCGACGGTTTCCGCATCGACGTGATTCACCGGATCGCGAAGGATCCAGAGCTGCGCCACAACCCGCCGAGTGATCGGCCCGGCCCGGGCTGGGGCGGCCAGCGCCACGTGCACGACGAGAACCACGCCGACATCCACGGGTTCCTGAAGCGCATCCGCGGCGTGCTCGACGCATATGACGAGCGCGCGGCGGTGGGCGAGATCGGGCTCGAGCCCGATCAAGTCGCGACTTACTACGGCGCGGGCGACGAGCTGCACCTCGCGTTCAACTTCGCGCTGCTGCGCGCGCCCTGGGACGCGCGCGCGTTCGCACGCGAGCTCGCGGTCTTCGACCGCGCCGTTCCGCCCGAGGGTTGGCCCGATCTCGTGCTTTCGAATCACGACGTACCGCGCCACGCGACGCGCTACGACGATCCCGTGCTGGGCGAGGCCCGCGCCCGCGCGCTCGCGCTATTGTTGCTCTGCGCGCGCGGGACGCCGTTTCTCTACTACGGCGAGGAGCTCGGGATGCGCAACGGCGCGATCCCGCCGGAGCGCCGCCAGGATCCGCTCGCCTGGACCCTACACCCGAGCGTGTCACGTGACCCGGAGCGCACGCCCATGCAGTGGAGTCCGGAGCCGAACGCGGGCTTCACGAGTGGCGAGCCGTGGCTGCCGCTCGCCGCCGATTGGCCGACGCGGAACGTCGAGGCGCAGCGTGCGGACCGCGGCTCGATCCTCTGGCTCTACCGCGACTTGCTCGCGCTGCGGCGCAGAACGCCGGCGCTCGAGCGTGGCACGTGGCGCGAGCTGCCCGCGCCCGAAGGCGTGCTCGCTTGGGAGCGACACTTCGCCGAGTCGCGCGCGTGGGTCGCGTTGAACTTCGCGGGCGAGGAGCGCTCGGCGGAGCTTCCGGCCGCCGCCATCCGGGACGGCCTCCGCACGCAGCCGGGCGAGGAGCTCCCGGCGCACGCGGCCGAGCTCGTCCTCGGTCCGTGCGAAGCGGCGGTGTTGATCGTCGATGCCTGAGTCACTTCCGCTCGAGCCGCGCGCGCCCGAAGGCCGCGGCGCGTTCGGTGGATTCATCGGGCCGCGAACGCTGGCGGAGCTGGTCCGGAACACGGCGCCGTGGCTGTGGCTTGGCCACGCAGACGCGTCCGGGGCCACGGAATACGTCGCCATCCTGCGCGCCGCCGACCAACTCGAGCCGAGCGCGCAGCCGACCGCCCGAGAGCGCACCGAGTATTTCAAGCTGTGTCTCGCGGCGCACTTCGCGAGCGTTGCGACCTACGTGCCGACCGACGTCGACACGAAGATCCGGCGCGCGCTCTGGCTCGACGCGAAGGGGACGGACGAGCTGCCGCGCATGCGCGCGCTCGCGCTCGGCATGGCGAGCTGGGATCCCGCGCCCGTCTCGGCGCGCCTCGTGCGCGTCGCTTTAGGCGGCACAGTGTCTGGGCACGACGGCGAGCGGCTCGCCGTTCTTTGCGGGGCGCTCGTCGCGGCATGCGCGGCGCGCGACGCAGCGGGAGCCGCCGAGCTCGAGGCCACAATCGACGCCGAGCTGTGGCGCGAGGCGCGCGCATTCGACGAAGCTGCACGGCGCAAGGGCGCCGAGCTCGACGTGCTGCGCTTGGCCTCGGTGCTGACTCACAACGCCGGCGACGTGAAGCAGGGGCTCGGTGCGAACCCGGACCCGCGCTTCGCCGATCTGGCTCGCGCCGGCTTCGAGCGCTTCGGCGGCGCGTTCGGCCGCGCGGCTGCACTGTATCGCGACTCACTCGCCGCGGACGGCCATCGGAACTACCCGCTGCGCAAGGCGCGCGGGCTGCGCGGCGATCCAGCGCTGCTACTCCCGATCGCGCCCTTCTTCGACGCCTGGGGCGAGACGGTCGCGCGCTTCCCTGGCTTGGGTGACGCCGAGCGCGCCGAGGTGGTGAGCGCGCTGGTCGAGGGCTGCCGCAAGATCCCCGGCCAGGTCGCGTACTACCGCGCGCTCGCCGGCATGGAGCGCGCGCTGCCGCGCGGCCTCGAAGCGGCCGAGCTCAGCCAACACTTTTCGGCGTCGGTCCGCCGCGAGCTCCGCGCCGCCGAGCTGCGCCGCCGCGTCGGCGTCAAACGTGAGTCTTTCGAGGCCTCGGCCGCGAAACGAGTGAAGGAGTTTCTGAAGAGAGTTCCCTAGGCGAGGCGAGGGCCGTCCCCAGCCGAACCCGCAAGCGGCACTAGGCGAGCGAAGTCAATCGGGTTAGCGCCCGAGTCCCTTGCGCGCGAGTTGTACCGGGAATTTCGACAGATCCTGCGCCGCGCTCGGCCGCCTCGAGACGCGCGCGTACCAGTCGCGCAGGTTCTTGCAGTCCTCGGGAAGGTCGATGCCGATCGCGGCGCCGAAGTCGAGGGTCGTCTGCAGGATGATGTCGGCCATCGAGTATGCGTCGCCTGCGACGAACGCGCGCCCGGCGATCTCGCCCTCGAGCCAGCGGCACGCGCCCGCGAACACCTTGAGATTCGACTCACCGAAGTCCTTGAACTGCGCGCGCCCCTGCGACGCCGCGTACGCCGCGGTGAACGGATGACAGTGCACCCAGACCATGCCCGCGGGCAGCATCACGCGCAGCTCGATACGGCGAATCCACATGTCGATGCGCGCGCTCTCCTCGGCACCGCGTCCGAAGAGCGGCGGCTCGGGGTGAAGCGCCTCGAGGTAGCGGCAAATCGAGACACTTTCCGAGAGTGTCGAGCCATCGTCGAGCTCGAGCACGGGAAGCTGCCCGAGTGAGTTCTTCGCCAGGAACTCGGGAGTCTTGTGCTTCCCCTCCGCGAGAGCCACGTGCACGAGCGGCACGTCGATTCCCTTCTCGAGCAGGAAGATGCGCACGCGGCGCGGGTTCGGCGCGGGGTCGTTGTCGTTATAGAGTTTCATCTGGCCTCCGGCCTCATCTTACTCCGCGCGCCGCAGCGCTTGCCCGATGAGCGCGGGATCGGCGTTGCCGCCGGACAGAAGCACGCCGCAGCGACCGCGGCCCTCGCGCAGGGCGGCGGCGAGCGCGGCCGCGCCGGAGGGCTCGAGCACGAGGCGCAGCTCGCGCAGCGCGAAGGCCATCGCGTCGAGCATCTCGTCGTCGGAGACGAGCGCCGCGCGCGCGACGTGACGCCGCAGCACGGGCCAGGTCGACTCACCCGGCGTGCGCACGCGCAGTCCGTCGGCGATCGTGCGCGGCGGCGGGATCTTCACGCGCTCGCCCGCGGCGAGCGACAACGCGGTGTCGTTCGCGTCCTCGGGCTCCACGGCGACCAGCTCGAGCCCGGGCGCGAGCGCGTGCAGGGCCACCGCGCAGCCGGCCATCAGCCCGCCACCCGAAACGGGCGCGTAGAAGCTGTCGAGTGACTCGACCTCCTCGAGCAGCTCGAGCGCGCTGGTGCCTTGCCCGGCCGCGACGAGTGGGTGGTCGAACGGCGGCACCGGCTCGAGTCCATCGCTCGCCGCGATCTCCGCCGCGCGCCGCGCGCGCAGGTCGCTGTCGCTGCCGACGGTCACGATCTCGGCGCCGTCGGCGGCCGTGCGCGCGCGCTTCAGCGCCGGCGCGTCCTCGGGCATGACGATCACTGCGCGCAAGCCCAGCACGCGCGCCGCGCGCGCTACCGCCTGCGCGTGGTTGCCCGACGAGTGCGCGACCACGCCGCGGCAGGTCCGTGGCAGCGTGGTCATCAAGCTGAACGCGCCGCGCAGCTTGAAGGCGCCCGTGGGCTGGAGTGACTCGGCCTTGAGATACAGCTCGAGCCCGGCGCGCGGCGCGCAGCGCAGCACCGGCGTGCGCAGCACGAACGGCGCGATGCGCCGCCGGGCGGCCTGAATCAGCGCGAGGTCGAGCTCTGCTTCCACGTCGCGCGCGCCGCTAGCGGGGCAGCCGCGCCTCGACGTCGCGCAGCCTCGGCAGGCCGGAGTCCTTCGCCGAGAGCAGCGGCGTCGAGATCGGCCAGCGGATCGCGAGATCCGGGTCGTTCCACGAAACCCCGAGCTCGTCCTCGGGGTGATAGAGCTCCGTGCACTTGTACTCGATCTCGGCCGTCTCACTCGTCACGCAGAACCCGTGGAGGAAGCCAGGCGGCACCCAGAGCTGGCGCAAATTCTCCGCGGAGAGTGTCTCGCCGACCCATTGACCGAACGTTCCGGAGCCGCGGCGCACGTCGACCGCGACGTCGAAGACCTCGCCGGCGATGCAGCGCACCAATTTCCCCTGCACGAACGTCACTTGCATGTGCAGGCCGCGCAGGGTGCCGCGCGCCGAGCGCGAGTGATTGTCCTGCACGAAGCGCGCGCGGACGCCGCCTTCTGAAAACCTCGCCTCGTGATAGCTTTCGAGAAAGAAGCCGCGCGCGTCGCGGAAGATGCGCGGCTCGACCCGGATGACATCGGGAATCGCGGTGGGCTCGAAGCGCATCGGCTGAGCTTACGACGGTTATGATGGCGCGTCGACGCACGACAGCCGGGAGATTGCCACTTGATGATCCAGCTCGTCCTCGCGGTTGCAGCCATTCTCTCGTTCGCCGCGAGCGTGCGCGCGGACGAAGTCCAGTTCACCAACGGCGACCGACTGACCGGGAAGATCCTGAGCCTGAAAGACGGAAAGCTCGCCTTCGCCTCGAAGATCGCGGGAGCGATCTCGATCGCCTGGTCCGATGTCGCCACTCTGACGAGCGACGAGCCAGTCACGATCGTGCTCGACGGCGGTGATGTGCTCGTCGACAAGCTCGTCGCCGCCGAGCCGGGTAGCGTGCGCACCGCGGGCAGCGACAAGGTCACCGCGCAGACGATCCCGCTCGCCAACGCCGCGAAGCTGAATCCGGAGCCGATCGCCTGGAAGGGCACGGCCGTCGCGGGGGCGGACATAGAGCGCGGCAACACCGTGAAGACGGCGGCGAACGTCGCTCTCGACGCGGCTCGGCGCAGCGAGAAGGACCGCATCACGTTCGGCGCCGCGTACACGGCCGAGCAATCGCAGGACGCCGATCAGACCGGCGAGCATACGACGCAGCGGAAGATGTTCGGCGCGCTCCAATACGACTACTTTCTCAGCAAGCAGCTCTACGCATACGGAAACGCGCGCGGCGAGAAGGACGGCATCGCCGATCTCTCGCTGCGCTTCACCGCCGGCGTCGGAGCCGGCTATCAGTGGTTCGAGACCGACACGTTCAGTTGGAACACGGAGGTCGGTCTGTCCTGGGTCTCCGAGAACTACTCGAACGACACGCCGAGCAACGACTACATTGCGGCGCGCATCGCCTCGAACTTGGACTACGTGCTGTATCCCGGACTCACGTTCTTCCAGAAGACGCGCTTGTACCCGAGCCTCCAGGACAGCAAAGACCAGTTGGTCGATACCGCCACGGGCGTCCGGTACAAGATCTGGGGCAACTTCTTCGGTGAGTCGAAGGTCCTCTTTGTCTGGGATTCGACGCCAGCCGACGGGAAGAAGCGGACGGATCTCGCGTACATTCTCGGGATCGGTTACGGCTTCTAGCGATGGACGAGAAGCTCGTCGCCGCAGCTCGCTCGGCGTTCCCGAACACGGGGACCGCGCTGGTGCTCGGCGCGCCGATCTACGCAGGAGAGTGTCACCCCGAGCCTCTCGTCGCGTTGCCCCTCGCAATGATGAACCGGCACGGTCTGGTCGCGGGCGCGACCGGCACTGGGAAGACGAAGACGTTGCAACTCATGGCCGAGCAGCTCTCCGCGGCGGGCGTATCCGTCTTTCTCGCGGATCTGAAGGGCGATCTCTCGGGGCTCGCGGCGCCCGGCGAGGCGGACACGCGCGTGTCGGCGCGCGCGGCGGAGACGGGTTTTCCGTGGCGCGCGAGCGCGTGCACGGTCGAGCTGCTCTCGCTCACCGGCGCGCGCGGCGCGCAGCTCCGGGCGACCGTGTCGTCGTTCGGACCGCTCTTGCTCGCGAAGGTGCTCGACCTGAACGAGACACAGACGAGCGTGCTCTCACTCGTGTTCAAGTACTGCGACGACCGCGGCCTCGAGCTGCTCGACTTCGCCGATCTGCGCGCCGCGCTCGCGCACCTGTCGGGACCGGGCGCGGCGGACCTGGCGAGTTACGGGGGCATGTCGAAGCAGACGGTGGGCGTGCTGCTGCGCGAGATGGTCGAGCTCGAGGCGCAGGGCGCGCTCGCATTCTTCGGCGAGCCCGAGCTCGAGCTCGACGATCTCCTGCGCAAGGCACCCGACGGGCGCGGCATCGTCTCGGTGCTCGAGCTCGCGGACGTACAGGACAAGCCGGCGCTCTTTTCGACCTTCATGATGTGGCTGCTCGCGAGGCTCCAGTCACACATGCCGGAGGTCGGGGATCTTCCCAAGCCGTTGCTCGTGTTCTTCTTCGACGAAGCGCATCTCCTGTTCCGCAACGCGAGCTCCGCGTTTCTCGATCAGATCGGGCAAGTCGTGCGCTTGATCCGCTCGAAGGGCGTCGGCGTGTTCTTCGTGACGCAGAGCCCGAAGGACGTTCCGGCGGAAATCCTCGGCCAGCTCGGCAACCGCGTGCAGCACGCGCTGCGCGCGTTCACGCCGGATGACGAGAAGGCGCTGCGCGCTGCCGCGCGCACCTTTCCGAAGTCCGACTTCTACGACGTCGAGCGCACGCTCACCACGCTCGGCATCGGCGAGGCGCTGGTCACGGTGCTCGGCGCGAACGGCGTGCCGAGCCCGCCCTTCGCCACGCGCATGGTTCCGCCGGCTTCGCGCATGGCGCCGCTCACGGAGCTCGAGCTGCGCGGCTGTCTCGCGACGCCGTTCGTGCGGAAGTACGCGGTTGCGGTGAATCGCGAGAGCGCGGCGGAGAAGCTCGAGCGCAAGGACGCGACCGCCGCGACCGCGACCGCCGGAGTGCCTGAGTCGCGACGCGAGTCACATGCCGCGGAGAGCCCGAGCATCGCCGACATGCTGAACTCACCACTCGCGCGCACCGTCGCCGGGGCGATCACGCGCGGACTCATGGGCGCGCTGCTCGGCCCGACACGGGGGCGGCGCCGCTACTGATGCGCGAGTATCTCGCGAAGGCCGGTGCGTTCGCGCGGGAAGTCTTCGACGAGTGGTCGAAGGACGACGCGCTCAGTCTTGGCGCGGCCCTCGCCTACTACACGATCTTCTCGATGGCGCCGCTCCTGGTGCTCGTGATCGCGATCGTCGGCCTCGTCTTCGGGCGCGCGGCGGCGCAGGGACAGATCGTCGCCCAGATCCAGGACGCGATGGGCCCCGCGGGCGCGCAGATGATCGAAGGCATGATCGCGCGCGCGAGTCAGCCCTCGTCCGGCATACTCGCGACGGTCATCAGCTTGGTGACGATGTTCTTCGGCGCCACCGGCGTTTTCGGGCAGCTGCAGAGCTCGCTCAACAAGATCTGGGACGTGCACCACAAGCGCCGGGGCGGCATTCGCGGGCAGCTCAGCAAGCGCGTCTCGGCGTTCGGGATGATCCTCGGCATCGGCCTTCTTCTGTTCCTCTCGCTCGCGGCCTCGGCCGGGCTGTCTCTCGTCCACTCGCTCCTCGACGAGCGCTTCCCCGTGCTCTCGGAGGTGCTGCCGCTCGCGAACTTCGCGCTCTCGTTCTGCGTGATCACGGCGCTATTCGCGATGATCCTGAAGCTGCTGCCCGACGTGCGCATCGAGTGGCGCGACGTCTGGCTCGGCGCCGCGGTGACCGCGCTCTTGTTCACGATCGGGAAGGCCCTGATCGCCTTGTATCTCGGCCGCGCGGGAGTCACCTCGGTGTACGGCGCGGCGGGCTCGCTCGTGCTCGTGCTGCTCTGGATCTACTACTCGGCCCAGCTCTTGTTTCTGGGCGCCGAGTTCACCGAGGTGTACTCGCGCCGCTTCGGCTCGCGACAGGGAGAACGAGAATAGTGACTCCAGGGCAACCGCTCACGCTCGAGGCGTTCACCCGCGTCCAGCGAATCATCTGGGGCGCGCTGACGCTCTCGCAGGTGATGCTCGCGGTCACGCTGCTCCTCGCCTTCCGCGGCGACCCGCAGGGCCCGGACCCGAACGCGAACGCGGTCGACCTTCCGCTCTCGTTGGGCGCCGCGGCGCTCGCGTTCGGGGCGTCGAGCTATCGACGCTGGGCGCATTCGAACGCACGGCTGCAGAAGCTGGGCGAGATGGCGCGCGACGCGCCGTCCGAGGCGCGCTTGACCAAGCTGCTGGGACTCGTGCAGGTTCCGTTCGTCGTGTCACTCGCGCTGAACGAAGTTGTCGCCTTGCTCGGCTACGTGCTCGCGTTCCTGCATCGGGAGCCGAGCCGGTTCTGGCCCTTTCTCGGCGTTGCACTCGCGCTGAACGCGCTCGCGTTCCCGCGGCCCGCGCGGCTCGTTGCGCGCGTGCGCGAGCTCGTGCCGCAGCTCGCCGCGCTCGCGCTCTTGCTGGCGCTCGCCGCGGGCTGCTCATTCCGCGGCGGCGACTTCACGCCGCTCGCGAAGGAGCCGGAGACGCCGTGCTCGCGCGAGGCCCACGAGATCTGCAAGGAGAAGCTCGGCTCGGCCGACATCGGCAACTGCGTGGCGCGCGAGAAGTACCGCTGCGAGCTGCTCGAGCAGGAAAAAGAGAAGCAGGGGACGGATACGCCGAAGCCAGCGCCGTGACCGGTCACTCCTCGGTCTTCTCCAACTCCTCGCACATGTAGTTCTCGCGCTTCATGCACGCCTGCTGGTCGGAGCCCGCGAGCTGTTTCTCACACTTCTTCGCCGCCTGCTTCGCGCAAGCGCTGGAACCGAGCTCGTCCTTGGCCAGATCGGCGGGAGATGCGCACGCGCTCGCGAGCAGGAATCCGAGTGCGAGAATGCGACGCATCATCTCCCAGGATGTCGCGCGCAACGCCACCGGTAAAGGGTTAAGATGGATCGCATGTCTCTCCGCTCGATCGCCGTGCTCGCATTGACCGTCGGCGTCGCGAGCTGCGCGACCGCGCCTCCGCCGCATGCGAGCGGCCCCGCCGCGCGTGAGTACTTCCCGCTGCTGCCTGGCGCGCATTGGGTCTACGAGCTGCACACCGGGCCGTTCTCGCACACGACCCTGGACGTGACCGCGCGCGGCGAGCGGCCGGTGCGCGGCTCCGAGACCGGGATCTTCGTGGTCGAGGAACGCACCGCGGCCGAGCTGTTCGGTCTAGAGCCCTCGGGCCTGGTCGGGTATCGCGTCGCCGACGGCTACATGACCCGCGTTCCCGCGCTCGAGCTCGGCGCCGACGGCGTCGTGCGCGTGTTCGGGCGCGACGGCGTCTCGATCCTGCCCATGGATCCGCAGCCCGGTCAGCACTGGTCGGATCAGGTCGAGGTGTTCGACAACAACTCGGGCGAGTCGAAGCAGAGCTGGACCGCGAGGGTCGAGAACGTCGGCAGTCTGCATGTGCCCGCCGGAACGTTCAAGGATGTGATCGTCGTACGCAGCGAGCAGTGGGATCGCGAGTGGAAAGAGAGCGAGCCGCTGCACAGCTACGAGGACTACTACGCGCGCGGCGTCGGCCTGATTCGCAGCGTCGCGCACAACCACACGCGCTTCCTCCCCTTCGCGGAGGTCGAGCAGGAGCTCGTCGACGTCAGCTTCGACGAGGGCGCTGGCGCGGCCGTCGCTCGTTGAGAGTCACTCCGCGAGTCACTCGCCGCCGGATAGATCCGCGGGGCGAAAGCGGACGTCCGGCACGGGCGTGTCGAGCCGGATCTCGTCGAGTGTGACGCGCGTGCGCGTCTGGTCGACGACGTCCTCGAGCTCGAGCGCGCTCGCCATCGAGAGCTCGCCGACGCGCTCCACCTTCGCGGGATCGGCGCGCAGCACCTTGCGCAGCCTCCCGCCCGGCTCGAACGAGTCGACCTGCAGCACGACGCACGTTTCCTGATCGACCGAAGTGACCACGCGCTCGTAACTCGACTCCTCGCCCGGCGCCGCGGCGTTCGCGAGCACGTAGACCCGGCGCCCCGCGACCGTGGCGTCCGGCAAGCGCTGGGCGTGACCGTGTTTCTGGAACGCGCGCCAGTTCTCGAAGTCGTCGTACGAGAAGTCGGTGCCGAACAGCCCGTTGTTGCCGCGCCCGGCGATGCGGCGCACGCGCCGCTCGTCGGACGACCAGACGTAAAAATCGCTCGGCGCGTCGGCGCCCTCGATCATGAGCATCGCCGTGCCGCGCATCTCGGGCGGGCGGTCGAAGCGCAGCACGACCCGGCGCAATCCGTCGTCGAATTTCTTGCCGAGGACGGCTGCGCGGCTCTTCCGCTCGCCGCCGAGACGGTCGATCTTCACGAATTCCGCGCGGAACGAGACCGTCGTCTTCGGTGTGTTCCGATCGAGACAAGCGCGCGCCGGCGCGAGGTCCAGCGCCTCGGCGCGCGCGCCCGGAGGCGCTGAAAACGTGAGCAGCAGCGCGATGAGCAACCCGACGTGCGGCCGAGCCATGCAGTCTCCTATAGTACGCGACCCCGTGCGCCGACACGTCCGTGCCCCCGCTCTCGCGATCGCTCTATTCGTCGGGATGCTCGCCCTATGCGTGCCGATTCGCACGCGCGCGCAAACCGCCCCGACGAGCGATGAACAGGTTTGGATCGACCTCGCGGCGCCGATCGACGGGCTCGTGCAGAAGCTCCCGGTCGGAATGGTGGAGCTGCGCGGCTCGACCGGCGCCGGGCGCTCCCGCTACCACGACGTGGCGATCGTGGTCGATCTCTCGGCGAGCACGCGGCTTCCCTCCGGCGTCGACGTCAACGAGAATGGGCGGGTCGGGAAGTCGGCGCCCGAAATTCGCGAGGACTACTGGGGCGACGGCTCGCCCGAGAAGCTCTGCGACGACGACGGTGACACGATCGCGGCGGCCGAGATTGCCGCAGTGCGTCGACTGTTGAAGCTGCTCGATCCGGCGCACACGCGGGTCGCGCTGATCGCGTTCGGCGACAAAGCGGAGGTGGTCGCGCCGCTCAACGCCACGCGCGCGGCGCTCTCGAAGGCGCTCGACGATCTCGATCACAAGCATGGCTGGTTTGGCGGCACGAACTACGCGGCCGCCATCGAGACCGCGATCACGGCGCTGCAGGACGCGAAGCCGACCGGTACGATCGAACGGAAGCGCAGCATCCTGTTTCTGTCGGACGGCTATCCGACCATGCCGCAGCCGGAGCCTCTGCCGGCGAAGGACGCGATCGCCGCCGCGAAGCACGCGGGCGCCGTACAGGCGCACCTACACAGCTTTGCGCTGGGCCCCGAGGCGGTGCGCGGGCGCGACATTCTCTCCGTGATGTCGCGCCTCGCCGACGGCTCGCTCACCGAGATCGATCGCCCGGGCGACGTGCTCTTTCATCTGCCGTCCGTCGAGCTGTCGGAAGTCGCGGAGGTGCAGCTCGAGAACGAGACGACGAAGCAGCCGGGCCGCGCGGTGCGCGTGCTCGCCGACGGAACCTTCGACGGATTCGTGCCGCTCGAGACCGGGCAGAACGTCTTGCGCGTGACGGCCATCGGCATCGGCGGCGGCCGACACGAAGAGCGCCGTTCGGTTTTCTACAACCCGGCGCCCGGCACGTCGAAGGAAGTCGAGCTCGAGGTCTCGCGCCTGCGCGACTTGCTCCGCGACCGCTCGATCGAAGTCGAGCTCGGCCAGGAGATTCAACGCGCCCGTGAAGATCGCCGCAAGCGGCAGAAGGAACTGAGAATCGACGTGGACCGTAAGTCCGACCCGAACACTCCAAAGTGAGAAGGGGCAGCCTCTTGCGAGGCCACCCCTTCTAGGAAGAGATTGAGTCAGTCGGCCTAGCGACCGAGTGTCTTCAGCCGCGTCGTGTCGTAGTACTTGCGGCTCTCGTCGACCGTGAAAGGGAACGCGTTCGCGTTGTCGAATTGACCCGTGTGCGAGTTCCCGTTCTGCACGTTGACGATCATGATGTCCGAGTAGTTGAGGGAGTTCCGGCCCTTGTTCTCCGCGACCGGGCTGTCCTCGCTCCACTTGAACACGCTGGCGATGATGCGGTACGGCTTGCCTGCGCGGTCGTACATGATCGCGTACAGCGGCATCATCGTCTCGGCGTCGTACCAGATCTTCTTCCGGCTGTAAGGGTGACCCTTCTGCTTCGGCACGTCGTCGAGCTGGAACACCTTGCGCTTCTCGAAGGTCTCATCGGCGAACGGAAGCGCGTTGTACGGGCCGAACTTGCAGTGGAACCACTCTTCGTCCGTGCCCAGCCGCGCCATGTTCCGCGACGCGTTCTTCTCCTCTGGAATGATGCTCGGGAAGCAGGTGCGCTTGGAGTTCATGACTCCCGCCTTCACCGACTCACCCTTGTACTCCCATTGGTGGTCCCACACGTAGCCGGCGAAGATGTAGAAGTCCTCAAGCGTGAACTCGGTTCCGAGCAGCGAGTCACTCTTCTGCGTGGCCGCGATGCGGCGCACGCGGCGCAGCGCCGGGATGTACGCCCACGTGTCGTCTTCTTTGCCCTGCTCGGTGTAGCGGTAGAGCAGGAACATCGTGCCGCGCAGGTCGAACGGCGTCTTCACGTCGAAGAACTCGGCCCACTCGACGTTGGTGCCCTTTTCGAGCTCCGTGGTCGCGGGCAAGAGATCTGCGCGGTGGCTGAAGTAGGTGCGCCGGTACTCGCCCTGACCGATTCGCCAGACTTCCTTGCCGTTGTTCCGCATGTTGCTGAAGCCCCAGTGCGGAAGGTTCAGGCCCGAGCCGCCCTGCCAGCGGTAGTTCACGTTCCAGGCGAGCTTGATCGAGAACTGTGGGTCGTCGGGCGTGAGGTCACACTTGTGGCCCGTCGCGTCCTTCGCCCACTCGGAATACGGGAACGGCTGCCCCGCCGTGTAGTTCGAAAGGCGACCGTCGCCGTCGAGCTTCGCCTGACAGGCGTAGTCGACCGTCGCCTTCACGTATGCCGCGTTCGGCGTGTACTTCCCCGGGTCGGCGATCTTGATGTTGAGCTCGGGGAAGTTGTCGACGACGAACGGGATCAGCTCGTCGGGAATTATCCCCTTCGCGGCGTCCTTGTTCGCTGCCGTGATCGTCGTGCCAGCCGGCACGTCCGCGATTGCTTGCGATCCGCTCGCAAGCGCAGCAGCGGCCACTGCGGACATCCAGAGTGTTCGTCGCATCGGCGTTCCTCCAAAATGTGTCACCTCGCGACCTGAGCCCCCTCCGCCGCGAAGCGTCTGCTCCATGATGATGCGCGGTGGGCCTCCGGGATTCAAGCTCTCACTGTTCCGGGTTGACCCGGCGCACCTGCAACTGGATGATACGCGCCATCCGAGTATTCGGATTCGGCGGGGGGACGGGATGAGAGCCAGGGGATTTAGACGCTTCCAGCGAGCGTTTGCAACGACGGCAGCGCTGCTCCTCGTGACGCCTTTGGCGCTCGTCGTGAAGGCGGCACTCGACCCGGCGCGACTCGAAACGTGGAAGCTGCCGAAGGCGAACTTGTTCTCGGTTGCGACGCACGGACAGAACGTCTGGGCCTGCGGCTACTGGGGCACGATCATGCGCTCCAGCGACGCTGGGCTCACTTGGTCACAACCAGATACACCGACCGCGGAGACGCTGTTCGCGATCTCCTTCGCCGACGACATGAACGGTTTCGCCGTGGGCGCGAACGGAACCGTCCTGCGCTCCACCGATGGCGGCGCGACCTGGACGAAGCAGGCGATCGAAGTTCCAGACGAGACGGGCGGCACGCGCCCGCTCGACGTGAACCTCTTCGGTGTGGCCGCCATCTCTCCAACCAGCGCGTTCGCGGTCGGCGACCTCGGCATGGTGCTGCGCACGCGCGACGGCGCAGCCTGGGAGAAGGTCCCGTTCGACGCCGCGATCTACGCGGACGAGAACGTACCGGACCGCATCTTGAACCGGGTCGTGTTCACGAGCCCGACCGACGGCTTGATCGGGGGTGAGTTCGCGACGCTGGTGCGCACGCACGACGGCGGGGAGACGTGGACCGGAGCGCGTCAGATCAGCGGCGCCCCAGCGGACTTGTATCTGTTCGACGTCTCCGCTGGCGGCGGCAGAGCCGCCGCGGTCGGCCTCGCGGGCGGCGTGCTGGTCGCGAACGCGGACGGGTCGGAGTGGTCCTCGCGCTCGGTCGAGACGTCGGCCGGGTTGTTCGCGATCGCGTGGCAAGGGCAGCGCGGCATCGCCGCCGGTGACCGCGGAGTCATCTTCGTGACCTCGGACGGCGGCGCGACTTGGACCGAGGCGAGCCGGCCGAAGCTGTTCAACTGGATCGGAAGCACCGCGTTCGTGGGCGAGCACGGCGCGATCGCGGTCGGCGAAGGCGGTCTCATTCTGCACTCGGCGGACGGGGGCGCGACCTGGACGAGCGCGTCCGCGCCCGGGTCGGGCGTGGAGCCCAACATCCACATGGGCGGGGCGCAGCGACACCCGCCCGCGGACAAGCCAAGCGAAGAGAGTCATTGAGTTGAAGGCGCTCTAGCGTGGACGCCTTCGCACTCCGGTTCTCGCGCTTCTTCATCAAGTGGCGCGGCGTCAACCTCGCGATCATCGGCGGGATCACGCTCTTTTTCCTGTACCAAGCGCTGCAGCTCCAGATCTTCAGTCAGTTCATCGATCTCCTGCCGCGCAATCACCCGTTCATCCAGGTCTACGAGAAGTACAACCGACAGTTCGGCAGCGCGAACGTCGTCGCCGCCGCGATCGTGGCAAAGAACGGCACGATCTACACCGAGGAGTTTCTCGAGAAGGTCTATGCGTTCACCGACCAGATCGACAAGGTCGAGGGCGTGGACCACGGCCAGATCACGTCGATCACCGCGATCACCGTGCGCGACCAGGAAGTCGACCGCGAGGGCATCATGCGCTCGCGCCAGATCATCGGCGAGCAGGCGATCGCGCTCCTCGAAGCGCAGTTCTTCGGCCGCCGCGCGCTGCGGCGGATCGCGGCGCAGGACCCAGCCGCCGTACCGAAGACGGTCGCCGACCTGCGGGCCTACACCGACAAGCGTAAGGCGGAGCTCGTCGAGGAGCTCAAGGCCACCTCCGCGATCCCGCTCGAGCGCATGGCGGATCGCAAAGAGGCCGAGCGGCTGCGGCTGCTGCGCAAGGAGAACGCGGAGCTCGAGTTCCTCGCCCTGCGGCTCGCGGAGCTGCCCGAGGGCTATCGGATCGACGGCGAGAGGCTCGTCGGTCCAGAGGGCACACTGATCCCCAAGCGGATCGTCGACACGCTGCCGGATCGGATTCACCAGAACAAGCAAGTCTTCGGTCGGCTCGTCTCCACCGACGACAAGGCGGTGCTGATCGCCGCGGGCTTCCTCGAAGGCCGGCTCGACTACAAGAAGATCTTCGACGAGATCTACGCGCTGAAGAAGGAGCTCGAGGCCGATGGCACCGTGGAGGTCCATCTGACCGGCCAGCCGATCCTCGCGGGCTGGACCTTCGCGTTCCTGCCCGAGATCGTCCTGATCCTGGCCCTGTCACTCGGAGTGCTGCTCGTCCTGCTCGCGCTCTACTTCCGGCGGCTCTACGGCGTGATCATGCCGTTCACCGGCGCCGTCGTGTCCGCGATCTGGGGCCTCGGTTTCACGGCGCTCATGGGCTACCAGCTCGAGCCGCTCGTGCTCGTGATCCCGATGTTGATCACGGCGCGCGCGGTGAGTCACTCGGTGCAGTTCGTCGAGCGCTTCTACGAGGAGTACGAGCGCTTGAACGGCGACAAGTACGAGGCCATCGTCAGCTCGATGGCGGAGCTGTTGCTGCCCGGCACGCTCGCGATCATCACCGACGCGTTCGGGATCCTGGTGATCTACGTGTCGTCGATCGCGCTCATGAAGAAGGTGGCGATCGTCGGCGCGTTCTGGGCGATGTCGATCGCGGTGACGGAGATGCTCCTGAACCGGCTCATGATCGCCTACCTGCCCGCGCCGAAGAACACGTCGCACTACGTTCCGGCGCCGATCGCTTGGCTGCTGAAGCACATCTCGGTCATGGCGACGTCTGCGCGCTCGGTGCGCGTGATCCTGGTCGTGTGGATCCTGATCGTGATCGGCTCGTTCGCCGTCGCGCCGCGGGTGACGGTCGGCGAGTCACATCCGGGCACACCGATTCTCTGGCCGGACAGCGAGTTCAACCAATCGGCCAAGGTGATCAGCGGCAAGTTCTACGGCGCGGACGAGCTCACCGTCGTCGTCGAGACCGAGATGGAGGGCGGTGTCCACCGGCCCGAAGTCATGCGCGAGATCGAGGCGTTCCAGCGCTACATGGAGCAGGACCCGAAGGTGGGCGGAACGCTCTCGGTGGTCGACTACATGAAGGCGATCAATCGCACGTTCCACAACTCGGATCCGCGCTGGTCGTCGGTGCCGTACTCGCCACAGGAGATCGGCGGCCTCTTGTACCTGTACGAGGCCGGCTCGCCCGATCCGCGCGTGCTGAACCCGGTCCGCGATCAGGTCGCGCGCAACGCCGCGGTGCGCGTCTTCTACGGCGATCACAAAGGCGACACGATCCGCGAGGCGATCGACCGGGTGAAGTACTACCTCGAGAAACGGCCGACCGGCGCGATTCAAGCGCGGCTCGAGGTGCCCGAGAACGATTGGATCTCGACCGTGTTCTGGTGGATCGGGCCGCTGCTCCCGCCGCGGCCGGTGGGTCTGGGCGTGTATCTCCAGAACCCGGATGGCTCGTACGAGAAGCAGGCGGTCGAGAGTCCGGGCCGCACCGAGCCACCGCCGCCGGATTCGAAGGCGCGCATCCTCACGCTGCCGCGCATGACGCGCGAGCTGCGCGAGACGCTCATGGGCGCGGGCTACGACAGCGTCGACAAGATCGCGTCCGCGAACGTCGAGAAGCTCGGCAAGGTCGAGGGCTACGATCTGGCCACCGCGTACGCGCTGATCAACGCGGCGAAGCTCGACCGGCGCAACTACCGCGTCGTCCACGAGTGGAAGAACGACGAGCGCCAAACGCAGGTGCAGGTGCGCAAGCGCGGCGTCTGGGAGCCGTACGAGCTGTGGATCAAGTACGACGGCGACGACTACATCCGGCGTGAGTCAGGGCGCTGGGCCCAGGGCACGAGCTTCGCGCTCGCGTCCGGACTGATGGGCGTGCTGGCGGCCAGCAACGAGGAAGTCGAGGGCAGCAACAACGCGACGTTGATCGCGTCGTTCATCACCACCTTCCTGATCGTCTGGGTGTCGTATCGCTCCGCGGCGATCGCGCTCTACATGATCCTGTCGCTGGGCACGGCGTCGGTCGTGTCACTCGCCTACATGTACTTCACGAAGATCGGGTTCGACGTGAATACGCTCCCGGTGCAGGCGCTCGGCGTCGGCGTCGGCGTCGACTACGCGCTGTACATCATGGATCGCGTGGTGCACGAGCGGAAGCGCGGTCACTCCGTCGACGAAGCGGTGAGCATCGCGATCCGAACGACGGGAATGGCGGTGCTCTTCACCGCCTCAACGTTGGTCGGCGGAATCATCTTCTGGTACTTCATCTCGAGCCTGCGCTTCGCGGCGGACATGAGTCTCTTGCTCTCCGTCGTGCTTACTGGGAACATGATCGGCGCGATGCTCCTCGTACCGGCGCTCACGGTGTACTTCAGGCCGAACTTCGCGATCGAAGCCGGCGACAGGGCCAAGGCGTAGGAGGCCGAGCGCAGCCGATGAACGGTCGACACCGACGCCGCGCAGGAAAGCGGGCACTCGGTGTCGCCATCGCCCTCTCCCTTGGGGTCGTCGGTTGTCACGGCGGAGGACCGCCGGTGCGAGCGCCGGGCGCCTCGTCGGAGGAGTTCTTCCCGCTCGTGAAGGGCGCCCGCTGGGTCTACAAGCTCGACCTGGTCGTGACGCAGACCGAGATCGAGGTCATTGCCAAGGGCCAGACCGACATCGATGGGCTCACGGGCGGCGCCTTCGTGATGGACGAGCGGACGGTCGGCAAGAGCTTCGGCATGGCGCCCGTAGGTCCCACCGCGTATGTCGCACAGGACGGGTTTCTCGCGCGCTACACCGGGATGGACTACGCGAGCGCGGATCACCTGAAGATGCTGGGCGGAGAGGATCCGACGCGGGTGATTCCACTCGGCGCGACGCCGGGTTCCGAGTGGACCAACGAGACTCGACTCATGCAGCAGCCCGAAGGCGGCGGTGGGCTGATCAAGTGGACCGGCCGCACCAAGCGCGCTGATGCAGTGACCGTGCCAGCGGGGACGTTCAGCGACGTCATCCTCGTCGAGACCGAGTACTGGGATCCTTCGATCGACGACGGCAAACCGCTGATCAGCTACGAGGACTGGTACGGACGCGGGGTCGGATTGCTGCGGAGCGTCACGAAAAACTCGCGCGATGACGGCAAGCGGATGGCGGAACAGACGCTGGAGTCATATGAGTTCCCCCCCCTCGCCGCACTCGCACCATGACAATCAAAGATTCGTTTCGAAAATTCGCGTAAGCTAGCGGTGCAGTCGGTGCAAACCGGCTGCGAAGGAGGAGGGAGAATGGCCGAGAGGGTGGCCGAGGGGGATCGCGCTGTGAGTGTCTTCACTCGGAGTGCAACTGCTGCGTTAGTGATTCTGTTTGCGCTCGCTATCTCGAACAGCGCGCGCGCCGACTGGTGGTCGGAGAACGTCGAGCTTCACGGCAAGGGTGACAGATAACGTGGGCGCGACGGCGACGCAGGCGCTTTCTATTGTTGTCAACGCGGCGGTGACGATAACGACGGCGGGTCTGCCCGCCGACACGGTTAACGTCGCATATAACCAGACCCTCGCCGCCACCGGCGGGACGGGAGCCTTGATGTGGTCTATCTCGTCGGGCACGTTGCCGGCGGGTCTGTCGCTCAATTCCTCG
>JBGQIB010000018.1:0-44586 GCA_041498295.1 bacterium
CGGCCTCGGGCAGCACCAGATTCTCCTCGACCGACAGATCGAGCACGAGCCCCGTGCGTTGGCGATCGCCCGAGAGCAGCGCGAGCGGCGGCCGCAGCACGCGCACGCTGCCCGCATCGAGCGCGCGTACGCCCGCGAGCAGCTCCTCGAGCGGCCGCTGTCCATTTCCATCGATGCCCGCGAGCGCGACGAGCTCGCCCGCGCGCAGCTCGAGGTCGAGAGAAGTGAGTCCGGGCACGCGTGCGCCGCGCAGGCGCAGCGCCACCGGCCCGGGCTCGGTCTCGGGGGGTCGGCCGGGCGGCGGCAGCGCGTCGCCCACCATCAGGCGCCCGAGCTGCGCCGCGTCCATGCCCGCCAGCGGCCGGCTAAGGACGCTGACTCCCGCGCGCAGCACCGTGACCCAGTCACAGACCGCCGTGATCTCTTCGAGCTTGTGCGAGATGAGCACGATGCTCATGCCGCGCTCGCGTAGCTCGACCAGATGCCGCAGAAGCTCCGTCACCTCCGAAGGCGCGAGCACGGCGGTCGGCTCGTCGAGCACCAATACACGCGCGCCGCGCGCCAGCGCGCGCGCGATCTCGAGCCGCTGCATCTCGCCCACCGCGAGTGAATCGGTGCGCGCGCCCGGATCGAGCGACAAGCCGGAGCGCTCGAGCAGCTCGCGCGCGTGCGCGTGCAGTCGCGCGCGCGGCAGCCAGCGCTCGCCCGCTTCGCCGAGCACCAGGTTCTCGGCGACGCTGAGCGCCGGCACGAGCATCGAGTGCTGGTGCACGAGGGCGATTCCAAGCGCGAGCGCGTGGCGCGGCCCCTCGATCGCGACCGGCCGGCCAGCGACGAGAATCTCGCCCGCGTCCGGTCGCACGCTGCCGTACAAAATGCGCATGAGCGTGGTCTTGCCCGCACCATTCTCACCGAGCAGCGCGTGCACCGACGCCGGCTCCAGCGAGAGACTCGCGCCGCGCAGCGCCTCCGTGGTCCCGAAGCGCTTGCGGACATCGCGCAGCGCGACGAGCGCCAAGCGACTAGAAGTTCCCGCGCGGAACTAGGAACGCGCCCGACGCGATCTCGCTCGCGAGCTGGTCGACTTCGGCGCGGAGCTCCGCGGGCACCTGGGAGCGGAGCGGCTCGTTCCACTCGACCTGAATCACTCCGCTCGCCAGACCGAAGCGTATGGGCCGCGCTTTGAAGGTGGCCGTCTTCACTTCCATCGCAACGAGCAGCATCGCGGCCGGGACGTTCAAGGTCGCCGACGCGAGCACGCGCTCGGGCGCGGCGTCGTTCTGATTCTTGTTCGTGCCGAACGCGATGACTCCCGGGCTCGTGGTCACGGCCTGAAAGAACCCGGCGGCGGCTTCGTTCGCGTTGTGAATCAAGACGTCGTTGCCGCTCGCGACCAGCGCGAGCGTCGCTTCGCGCGCGGCCGAAGTGTCCGTCCAGCCGCCGATGTACGAGATCGTGACGTGTGCGTCGGGCCGCGCGCGCTTCGCACCGGCTTCGAACGCACTGAACGTGCTCTCCACCGACGGGATCTTCACGCCGCCCAACGCGCCGAGCTTCCCCGTCTTCGACATGCGCGCGCCCACGAAGCCGAGCAAGTAGGTCGCGTCCTCGAGCTCGAAGACGATGGGCGCGACGTTCGGGCGCACGGTCGAGCCGCTGGTCGTGACGAACACCGTCTTCGGATAGTCCTTCGCGACGTTGGCCGCGGCATCCTGGAATTCGAAGCCGTGACCAAAGATCAGACTGAAGCCGCGCGCCGCGAAATCGCGGAAGCCGGAATCGAAATCCTGCGGAGTCTTGGTCTCCTGGTGCGCGGTCTCCGCGTTGAGCTCGGTGTGGATGCGCTCGAGCCCCTCGTACGCGCTCTGGTTCCAGCCGCCGTCGCGGATCGAGCCGGGAGTCAGAAGCGCGACCTTGAATGCGCCGCTCGTCGCTGTCGCTTCGGGCCCGCCGGCTGGTTCGGGCACAGTCGCGGGCGCGGGCGCCGGCGGCGCTGCGGGCGCGCGCGACTCCTCCTTGCACGCCGTCGCGGCCAGGAGCACACACAGTGCGAGCACCGTCGTGCGGCGCGGGGATCCTCTCACGCGGCGTAGCCTAACAGAGCCGCCGCTCGATCGCCCCGACGAGCTCGAGCGCCTCGAGCACGCGCGCGTCGGAGACGTACGACTCCGCGCGCCGCTCGATGCGGTCGAGAAACACGTCGAGGTCCTGCGCGAACAACGCGCCGGGCGGCTCGGCCGGCGGCGTCCCGAGCCGGCCGCGCTGGCAGTCGATCGCCCACTCCGTCGCGCGCGGCAGTCCGGGCCCGCGCTGCTCGAGCAGCGTGACTGCGCCGCCCGCGCTGAACGCGAGCTCGACCTCGAGCCGGCGCACCGCGCCGAGCTCGAGCCGCGCGCCCCTGACCTCGGCGGAGCCGAAGAGATCCACCAATCGGTGTAGGCGCGCGAGCGCGCCGAGCGCGGCGCTGCCGGCGAGCGCGGGCTCCGCGATCCAACCGCTCGCGTCGCCCGAGAAGCGCACCGTTCCCGACACGGGCGGGCCGAGGGCGCGCGCTCTGTCGCGCAACCAGAGCTGCGACGGCGAGAGCAGCTCGATGTGCTCCTCGTGCAGCACGAGCTCGCGCGCGGCGGCGTCCGCGAACAGCGCGCGCGCCTCGGCCGCCGACGCCGCGAGCGGAAACTCTACCGCGACGTGCTTCCCCGCCCTGAGCGCGGCCCACGCCGCCTCGGGGTGCAACAGGTTCGGCGTGCACACGATCACCGCCGTGACCTCGCGCTCGGCGAGCGCGGCCGCGAGCGACACCGAATCGGGTCGGCCGCGCGAGACGACGTGCACCAGGCGCGCGCGCGGACTCGCTTCGAGCGCGCGTATGCGCGCGAGGCCCGCGCGCCCGGCGCCGATCACGGCGACCCCGCGCCGCACGCGGCGCTCAGCCGAGCTTGCGCGCGAGCGTCAGGCCGTCGGAGAGGCCGAGCATGACCGATTGCACGCGCCGATCGGCCGCGACGTGCTCGTTCAGCGCACGGATCGCGACCGTATTGGCGCTTTGGTCGTCGAGCCGAATCACCTGCCCGTTCCAGAACACGTTGTCGATCGCGATCAGGCCCCCGGGCCGCAGCCGCGGGAGTATCTCCTCGTAGTACGCCTGGTAGTTCTCTTTGTCCGCGTCGATGAAGGCGAAGTCGATCGGCTCGCTCTTGGGCAGGCTGCGCAAGGTGTCGAGCGCCGGCCCGAGGCGGAGCTCGATGCGCTCCGCGACCCCGGCCTTTTGCCAGAAGCGACGCGCGACCGCGGTGAACTCCTCACTCACGTCGCAGCACAGGAGCTTCCCGCCGGCCGGCAGCGCGCGCGCCATGCACAGCGCGCTGTAGCCCGTGAACGTGCCGACCTCGACCACGCGCTTGGCGCCGATCGCCGCGACCAAGAGGCCGAGAAAGGTCCCCTCTTCCGCCGAGATCTGCATGACCGATCGGTCGCCGAGGGCGCGGCGTGTCTCGACGCGCAGCTCTTCGAGCAGCGAATCGTCGGGCGTCCGGTGAGCGAGCAGGTACTCGTGAAGCGGCTCGGTCACCGGCGTGTACTTCGGCATGGACTCGTGAGTTTATCAGAAAGCGGGGCCGACTCAGGAGCGCGCTGCTAGAATCGGACGCGGCACAACCGAGCAGGGGGAGATGAGCCATGGCCATGGGCGCTCGCAAGAAGTCCACCGCGCGGAAGACCACCTTCAAACGGCCCGCCGGCGCGAGGCCGAGCGCGCGCAAGGGGTCGAAGAAGGCCAGTGGGCGCAAGAAGGGCGGCCCCCGGGCGCCGTCGCGCCGCCCCACGCCGACCGAAGAGCTCGCGAAGCGCATCGTCGCGGCGATGGACGACGAGTTCAACATCGACCTCGGCAAGCTCTATACCGAAGACGTCGTTTCCGAGGAGCCCGCGGGCGGCACAGTCACCGGGCTCCAGTCACTGCGCTCGAAGCTCGCCGGCTGGCTCGCGGGCCTGCGCAGCGCGACCTGGAAGGCGCGCCGCGTCTTCGTGTCGGGCAAGACGATCGCGATCGAGTGGGAAGCCGACATCACGTTCAAAGACGGCCGGCAGATGAAGCTCTTCGAGGTCGCGATCCACGAAGTGCGCGGCGACAAGATCTACGCCGAGCGGTACTACTACGACCCGCGCGCGCTCATGCCGCCCGTTCAGGCGGCGCCGCCGGCGCGCCCAGTGCAGCGCCCGGCTCCGAAGCTACCCGCGACGAGACACGCGAGTGCCGCCGACGACGATGACGACGACGACGAAGGCTCGTCCGTCGATCCGATGGATCTGTAGGCGCGGCACCGAGTCAGCCCGCGACTCAGCCGCCCAGGGTCATCCCGCCGTCACACACGATCACTTGCCCGGTGACCATGTCCGAGCCGGAGATCAGAGACAGGATCGCGGCCGAGATGTCCTCGGGCTCCGACGCGCGGCCGAGCGGGACGCGCTGCGCGACGCCCTTCATCACCGCGTCGTAACTCTCGCCCCAGCCTTGCTTCAGCCAGCGGCCGGTGATCGCGCCGGGCGCGACGCCGTTCACGCGGATCTTCGGGGCGAGCGCGCGCGCGAGCGTGACCACGAGATTGTTGAGCGCCGCCTTCGACGCGCAGTACGGGATCGAGCTGCCCGTGCCGACGATGCCGGCGATGCTCGAGACCATGACTACCTCGCCCGAGCCCGAGGCTTCGAGCGCGCGGCGCGCCGCGCGCACCATCTGAAACGGCGCGACGACGTTCACCGCGAAGATGTTCTGCCAATCTTCGACGGAGACCTTGTCGAGCTCCCCGTGCGGGATGAAAACGGTGGTGCCCGCGCTCTGCACCAGGATGTCGAGCTGGCCGAGCTCGCCGACGCAGGCGTCGACCATCTCGCGGCATGCCGCGTCGTTGGCCACGTCGGCCTGGTAGGGGATCGCGAACACGCCCTTCGCCGCGCATTCGGCCGCGGTGCGTTCCGCGTCTTCGCGCGAGCGGCTGTAGTTGATCACGACGGAGCAGCCGCGCGCGGCCAGGTCGAGCGCCGTCGCGCGCCCTACTCCGGTCCCGCCGCCCGTGATGATTGCCGCCTTGCCCTCGACTTCCATCGACTCACCTCGCCGGGCCGACGCCGGCGGCCACGCGAACTTCGTGCATCAGCTCCGCGGTCGCGGCGCGCGCGCGCGCCGCGCCATCGCGCAGAATGTCTTCCACCGTGTCGGGCCGTGACTCGAGCTCGCGCCGTCTTTCGCGCGCGTCGGCGAAGTACGCGAGCACCTTCTCGTACAGCGCCTGCTTCGCGTCGCCGTAGCCGAGTCCGCCCTTGCGGAACGCGTGCTCCAGCGCCGCGCGCTCCTCGGGATTCGCGAACAGCGAGTAGAGCTGGAAGATCGTCGACGTCGCCGGGTCCTTCGCTTCCTCGACGCCCTTCGAGTCGGTGACGATGCCCATGATCTGGCGCCGCAGGATCTTCTCGGGCGCGAACATCTCGATCCCGTTCTCGACCGTCTTGCTCATCTTTTTGCCGTCGACGCCGGGAATTGCCGCGACCTCCTCGAGGATGTACGGCTCGGGCAGCTTGAACACCTCGCGGTAGGTCAGATTGAACTTCACCGCGATGTCGCGAGTCACTTCCAGGTGCTGCTTCTGGTCCTGCCCGACCGGCACGCAGTCCGCGCGCCAGATCAGGATGTCCGCGGCCTGTAGCACCGGGTACGCGAACAGGCCGTGATCCGGCTTCAGCCCCTGCTCGAGCTTGTCCTTGTACGAGACACAGCGCTGGAGCAGCCCCATCGGCGTGACCGTCGTCAAGATCCAGGCGAGCTCGGTCACTTCGCGGAAGTCACTCTGCCGGTACAATACGGAGCGCTTCGGGTCGACGCCGAGCGCCAGAAAGTCGAGCGCCACCGCGTGCGTCAGCTCGCGGCGGCGCTTGGCGTCGTGGATGCTGGTGAGTGAGTGCAGGTCGGCCATGAAGTAGGCCGCGCGGTTGCCCTCCTGCAGCGCGATGAACTGGCGCACGGCGCCGAAATAGTTGCCCAGGTGCTGGATGCCCGAGGGCTGGATGCCCGCGAGCACCTGCTGCCCCGCGATGCGCGGGCGCTCGGCCGCCTTCGTCGCGGCCACCTTAGACCGCCTGCAGCCAGCGCTTCGAGAACGCGGGATCCTCGTCGGCGGTGAGCGCCGCGAAGCGCGCGACCAGCGTCGCGCTGATCGGACCGGGGACGGGCTTGGGCAGCTCTAGCGCGTCGATCTGCGCGATCGGCCAGACGTTGGTCGTGGTGCCGGTGAGGAACGCCTCGCGCGCGCGGCCGAGTAACTCGCGCGGCATGCGGCCTTCCTTCACCTCGACGCCCTCGTCGCGCGCGAGCTCGATCGTGAGTCGGCGCGTGATGCCGTCGAGCACCGCGTCGAGCCCGGCCGTGTGGAGCACGCCATCGGCGACGAGGAAGAAGCTCTGCGTCGACGATTCGGTGAGAGAGCCGGCCGCGTCGAGAAACAGGACGTCGTGAAAGCCGGCCGCGCGCGCGCGCTGCTTCGCGAACACCGCGTGCGTGTAGCCGGCGGCGATCTTCACCTGCGGCGAAAGCACGGCAGCGGGCATCTTCGGCGACGTCGCGATCTGCAGCTTCGCCGGCCCGCGCGCGTTCGCGCGCATTCCGCCGGGCACGATGTCCTCGATCGAGAACGCGGCGATCGCGACGTCGGGCTTCGCGTCGACCGGCAGCACGTCGAGCGAGACACCCGGGTAGTAGGCGCTGACCTTCACGAGCTCCACGCCCGGGTTCGCCCGCACCGTCTCCGCGATGCCCGCGCGCAGCTCCCGTACACCGTACGGTGGAGTCATGTGCGCGAGCTCCATCGACTGTTTGAAGCGCTCGCAGTGCTCGTCCAGGCCCAGGATCGCCGCCCCGCGCTTCACCCAGTAGAGCGGCATCACGTCGAAGACCAGGGTGCCGCGCTGAATCGACTGGGCGAGCACGTGCACCGTGGCATCGGCCCAGGGAATCATCCGACCATTGCGCCAGATCTTGCGGTCCGAGAGCGACATCGCGCGCAGTCTAGCCCGACTTCACGAGCGGGCGCGACGCGGCTAGGCTCCCGCCCGTGGGGTCTCCGGCGGTCGAGGGAACCGGGGCGTGAATGCGCCCGGCGTGATCGTGAACGCGCGCGCGCGCCGCGCGCGCAAGGACCGCAGCCTGCGCGAGCGGCTGACCGCTCTCGTGCCCGACGAGTACGTCCACCTCACCGAGAGCCCCGACGACGTCGAACGCGCGCTCGCGCGCCTGCGCGACCTGGGTATCGAGCGCCTGCTGCTGGTCGGCGGCGACGGCACCGTGGGCGGCACGCTGACTCCGCTCGTGCGCGTGTTCCAGGGCACCCCCCTGCCCGCCGTGACGCTCGCCCCGGGCGGCACGGTCAACACCATCGCGCGTAGCCTCGACGCGCGACTCGGCGCAGAGCTCGCGCTGCGCGCGATCCTCGACGAAGCGCCGCCGCGCCTGGACACACTCCGCCCGCTGGTCTCGGCCGAGCCCGAGGACGCGCCGCCGCGCGCGGGGCTGATCTTCGTGAGCGGCGTCGCCGCCCGCTGGCTCGAGCTCTATTACGAGGGCGACGACCTCGGTCCCCGCGCCGCCGCGGCGCTCACCGCCCGCATCGCGCGCTCGGCGCTCGCCGGCAGTCGGCTCGCGCGCGAGCTCTTCGAAGCGCGCCTGATCGCGATCGTCGTCGACGGCGAGCACCTCGAGGTCGAGCGTTTCACCATCCTGGGCGCCGCGAGCGTGAGAGACGTCGGCCTCGGCTTCCGCCCCTTCCGCAGCGCCGGCTCCGACCCGGAGCGCATTCACTTTCTGTACACCGACGCGGGCGCCGCGCGCGTGTGCCTGGAGCTTCCCGCACAGCGCCTCGGGATCCACGGCCCCGCCTCGTGCCTGCACCACTTCTCGCCCCGCGCGGTCGAGCTGCGCTTCGCCGCGCCCGAGCCGTGGAGCATCGACGCGGACCTCTACCCCCCTTCGTCCGTGCTCCGAGTCTCGGCCGGGCCCGCGGTGCGATTCGTCTCGTACTAGGCTATCCGTAGCGCGCCCGGAGCCTCAGGGATTCGGGCTCCGCGCCTCACGCCTCACGCCGACGTAGCTCAGTTGGTAGAGCAGCTGATTCGTAATCAGCAGGTCCCCGGTTCGAGTCCGGGCGTCGGCTCTGATTCGCAGGCAAGGGTCAGCGCGCCGGAGTTTGTCGAGCCACGGCTCCTTCCGGAGCGTCCGGTCGGGGCGGATTGTGGTAGAGCAGGTACTTCGAGGTCTCGTAGAGCGCCTCGTGCAGGCGGCGGAGCTCGGCGACCTTCTCGGGATAACTCTCGTGAACGTCTTTCGCGGCCTCGTTAGAGCGGTAACGGAACAGCCGCGCGACGTCGGGGTCCAGGCGAAGATAGAACTCGTCGTCCAGCACCCCGTTGTGTTCGATCAGGGAGAAATGCTTGCCTTCGGCACCGAGCCCGAGCAGGTCACGCCCGAGCCCCGCATCGAGATAGGGAACACCCAGCAGGCTCAAATATGTCGGCAGCGAATCCGGGAGGCTCGCAGTGAAGCCGATGCGCTGGCCGCCCTTGATGAGTGCGGGCGCATAGATCACCAGGGGCACGTGAACACTCGTGAGGCTCAGCTGCTCCCACGGCGTCTGCAGTGTTGAGTGGTTGCCGTGATCCCCGTACATGACGAAGAGCGTGTTACTGAAGTACGGGGCCCGGCGTGCCTTGGTGAAGAAGGAGTTGAGCGCGTAGTCCAGGAACCGGAGCCCGTTGTAGGCCGCGAGGCTGTCGAAGCCGTTGTCATGGAGCGCTGCATCGTCCACTTGCGCGAGCTCGAACCCCCGCCGGTCGCTGGGGATCGTGTAGGGCCTGTGATTCCCGGCGGTCTGTATGAAGGCGAAGAACGGCTTCTTCTCGTTGCGGAACCTCTCATCGGCCTTCTCGAATAGGACGAGGTCCGATACGCCCCAGCCGTCCGCAGGCGGCGCGTCGTAGTCACCTTCCTCGAATATGTGCAGGCCCTGGATGTTGTGTTTGAACAGACCCCGGATGTTGCCCCAGGTCGCGCTGCCGCCCAGAAAATAATATTTTTCGTACCCCTCGAGCGCGTTCACCAGCGTGTGCTGATTCACGAGCAGCGGATTGCGCGAGGCGGGGGTGGTCCCGTTTACGTCCGGAATGCCGGTGATCATGGTGAACACCGACCGTGCGGTTGGAACCTCCGGCACGAAGAAGTTCGTGAACAGCAGGCCGTCGTTCGCGATCGCGTCGAAATTCGGCGTTGCGTTGAGTGAGTTGCCAAAGACCCCAGTCTTGAATGCAGCGAATGACTCCAGGTGAATCACCACCAAGTTGTACACGACGGGAGGTTTGGCGGCGGGCGTGACGTACCGGGCGAAGTCGAGTCCCTCGGGGTCCGGGTTTTTGACTCCGAGCAGCGAAGCCGTGTACGCGTAGTGTTCGCGCACCTTGTCGGTGTCGTAGCCGAGGTTGCTGTTTTCCGCGGTGTCTACGAGAAGAAACAGAACGGGATTGAGAGCGAGGGCGGACACGGCCTCGCTCGAAGAGAAGTAAGCCTCGCTCCAGCGCAACGGGTACCGCGACCACTTGCCGTAGATTCCCAGCGCGTACAGCATCGCGAGCGCTGCGATTGCCGCCCGTCTCGCCCACTTTCCCGAAGGCTCGGAAGCTGCGTCGAGCGTGTGCCGGGCCGTCCGGCGCACGATCCACAGATAGCCGGACGTCAGCAGCACTAGCCCCAGCAGGCATTGCAGGACGGGATAAGTGTCCCATGCCACCCGCGCTGCAACGCTCAGCGGCGTCAGATGATCGAGGAGGCTCGCGTTCAGGCGCACGCGCACGTAGGCGTAGTGCCCGAAATCGACGAAGTAGAGAAGCAGCACCGCGCATTCGGTCGCCGCGAGATAGGCGAGCCACGCGATCCGCGCGGCAGACCGCCGGGCCGGATCGAAGAGCGGGATCCAGCCGAGGAGCGCGAGCGGGAGGAGAAGCAGTAACACGAGCCGCAGGTCGAATTTGGCTCCCAGGTAGAGAGCCTTGATCAAGTCTCCTCGCGATGCGCCCGCGAGCGCCTCCCGAAACGCGACCCAGAACGCGGCTCGCATGGCCGCGAAGACGACGAAATTGACGGCTGCGAGCACCAGCAGAAAACGGGCCAACGCTGGCAGTCGAGGGAGTATCCGCATCTCAGAGCAGCGCCGACGCCGCTGCGAAGAGCATGAGCGTGAGGGCCAGGCCCGCGCAGATCGTGCCGGCGACCGTCGCGAGCGGTTCTTGCGTGGTGGCGTTCCCCGCGAAGATGTTCGCCTCGAAGAGGAGCGCGACTGACAGCACGAAGACGACGTAGGGCGCATAGCTCGGGTTCTCGGAGCGCGCGATCGACAGATTCCGCGCGGCGCCCATGAAGAACAGCATGGGAATCGAGAACAGCGTGTTCGTGCGCGAGGCGCGGCTCGCGATCGGGGCCTGATTCGCCGCCCCGGGATTGGCCTGTCCGCCCGCTGCGATCGCCTCCGCCGAGGCGATGGCGAGCCGCTGTCTCGGCACGATCACGAACCACACGTTGCCCCACATGAGGGTTCCCAGCGTTCCGCCGGTCAGGATGAGCGCGTAGTAAGTCATCGTCGCGGTGCCGGTGAGGAAATGCGTGATCACGATCGTCCAGCCAGACAGGAACGTGAACAGCGCTCCCCAGCGGAACCACCACAGCGCGGTGGGCATTAGACCGCGAGTCACTGCGCTGCGCGCCTGCCCACCCAGCTCAGTGTCAAAGAACGGCGTCTGCACGAAGTTGAAGTAGTAGAGGATCCCGATCCAGGTGATTCCGGCCATCAAGTGCATCCAACGCAGCAAGAAGAGAAACCCTTCGAGAGAGAAAAGCATCATCGCTATTCAGGCTGCCGGTGACAGTGCCCGGTGCCGGCGTCGTGGAGGGAGCCTGATGGATCGCCGATGAATTCCCAGTCGTACGTATCCTGGTGGAGTACGAGCTTGAGGATCCCGAACTCTCCACTTTTGCGAACCTCGCTATTTCTGAATGGAGGTTCCGTATACGCCTTCGCCAGTCCCCCGCCTGTCCCCACCACGAACTCGCGGATGCCGTTCGGGTCCGGATCTCCGTCGGGATCCTGGGGAGCGAAGCGTTCGTAGAAATGCTCGTGCCCATTGAGAACGAGTGTGGCGCCCGCCCTGTAAAGATCCCGCCAGATAGGGCGCATGGCTTCTGTCCTGGCATGACCAGGATGTCTCCCCGAGCTGAACAGGGGGTGATGCCAGTACGCGAGTATGCACCTCGCAGGATGAGCGGCTAGATCGTTCTGCAGCCACCGTTCCTGAGGTGACCCGATCCAGCAGTCGACCCGGACGCAGTTACTGTTCAGTGCGAGTATGTGCCATCCGCCCAAGTCGTAGCTGTAGTAGCCCTTCAAAGCCTCGCCGGCCGTTGCTCCGAAATACTCGAAGTAAGGTGCTGCTGTTCCCGTGCCATCGTAGTACTCGTGATTCCCCGGCACGGGACGCGTCCGATTCTTGTAGATCCCCCACGTCGTGGCGTAGCAGTCACGGAATGCCTGGGCGGTTCCGGCGGGATATACGAGATCTCCGAGCGCCGCGATCGTACCGTCGATGCCTCCCAGAATCTTCGTTGTCGTGCGCGCCCCCACTCCGCCGAGCCGCGCGCAGTCTCCGATGTCGCCCGCAGCAAGGAGGACCGCCGCAGGTTCGCCCGCCGTAGCTGGCCGTGATTCGCCAACGAGAATCGCTACGACCATGGCGAGCAGAACTCTCCGTGCGGCCGATCGGCTGTCTGACGCGATGGCGCAGGTGTTCTGGATGACGACCCCTAGTGAAATGCAGATGCACCTTTCCGTGGCGACGGTGCGGGGTCAACTCTTCGGCGGGTCAACGAGAACCGTCTAACCGCGCTCTCGCGGAGAGCGAGAGTTAGCGCACTCGTCGGACGGAATGATCCGCTGATTCGTAGTCGGCAGGTCCCCGGTTCGAGTCCGGGCGTCGGCTCCAGATTGCTCACCTGTCCGGGCGCTGTCAGCGATCAGCGCGGACCGGTCCAGCTCCTGCCGTCGTCGCCGCTCACGTACAGCTGGTGGGCCGGAGTCACGGCGATCAGCTTGCCGGATGGATCGACGACGAACCTTTCGGGTTGGAAGTCCGGAATCTGGCCCAAGCTCGACCAGCTCGACCCGCCGTCGGTCGTCTTCATCAGCCGCCAGGTCTGCGCGAGGCCATAGGGAAGCGCCGCCATGTAGCCGGTCGAGCGGTTCGCGAAGGCCGGAGTCACGTGGTGCGCGAAGTACTCGAGCGGCGTCCAGGTTCTTCCCCAGTCACCCGTTCCGGACATCTTGAGCCCACTGACCGGAATCGCCCAGACGTAGCCGTCGGAGGACGCCTCGACGGAGAAGATACCGATGGGCGCCGGCGCCGAAGCCTCCCAGCGCCCGCTGGCGAACTCGTAGCTCCAGATGGTGTTCGGCTGCTGGACCACGACGAGGCGAGCGGACGAGATCGCGACCAGCTCGGAGCGCAACGTCGCGCCCCCCATCGTGCGCTGTTTCTTCCACGGCTTCGGTCCGATCCAGATGTTGCCCGTATCTTCGGCCGGTTGGCTGATGCGGCGGAGCTCGCGCCAGCCGCTCGCCGGCTGCTCGCTCGTGTAGACGACGACCTCGCGTTCGGTCTCTGCGACGAGATAGAGGGAATGATTCGGCGCCATTCCCAGGAAGGTGACGATCGCGTTCGGACGCACGAGTGACACGTGCTGCCAAGTGCGTCCGGCGTCGGGGGAGTACGCGACGAAGCCCTCTTCGCCGCCCGCGAGGATGCGGCCGTCCGCGAACGGCAGAACACAGAGAATCTCGTGCAGCGATCCGGTGTCGAGCGTCCGCCAGTCACTGGAGAGATTCGGGCGCACCCTGACCTGCCCCATGCGAGCCCCGGCGTACATGACGCCGGAACGCGTGACCACGGGCGAGTTGAGGCCGATCACCGCGCGCTTCGCCGCGGCGATGATCTCCGCGCGGTGCGGGATCGGCTGCGCGGCTTCCCAGCCGAGCTCTGGCTTGGCCCGAACCGCTTCGGCGAGATTCGGGAACGCCATCGCGAAGAGATCCTTTGTGGGAGCGGGCGTCGCGTCGATCGCCAGCAAGAACTGAAACTCCTTCTCGTTGAGACGGGGCCCGGGCTGGTACACCCAGGTGCCCAGGTTCGTGACTCTGCCGGCGGCGACCCGGAATGCGCCGGTGCGCGAAGCGATCGGCGCAGTCACTTCGAGCTCCGTCGTTCCGGTCTCACTGCTGCCCGCGAAGTAGTGCGCATACATGTCGTGCGCGGTGTAGCGGCCCTCCGGCACCGCGGCGGCGAATACGTAGGATCCGCGTTCCGCATAAGGCACCGCGTGCAGATCGTACGACTCAGCGCCTGTGTCGGACTTCACCGTGATCGATCTCCAGTCGGGAAACTCCATGTTGCTCACGAGGCGCAGGACGACCACGCCCTCGGTCACGCCGAGACGGGACTCGCTAGTGAGCATCGCGGGCGCGGCGCAGGCAGTGAGTGCGGCGACGAAGAGAATCACAGGACGGATACGCATCTCTCGCTGGACCTCCCCGGGAATCATCGGCAGGTCCTCCGCGGGACTCAAGCGCGTTCCGACCGGACTCACAGAATTCCGCGCGCGAGCCGCTCATGACCGGCCGCGTCGGGCTCGAGGGCGTGGCCGGCCCGTTCGAGGAGTTCGCCTCGCTGGAGCGGCACGCGAGGATCCTGGTGAGGGCAGAGCGCGCGAGCACATGAGTCGTTCTGTCACTCCGAGCCGTGGCACGTACGCGTCAGCCGCATGGAGTGACTCGCGACGCATGGGCTCCTCGCACCCCACACCCAGCGCAAGCAGGCAGCGCGCAGCTGCAGCTGACGAGTGTGCCACCATCCTGCGCCAAGCGAGTCTCCACCCCGGCGTCGTGAGACTCCACAGCTAGCGCGCTGCCCGACCGTCAGGGGCCGCCGTAGATCCGCCGGTGCAGCTCGGTCACCTCGCTCGCGATGGCCGCTTCGCGCTCGGGTCCTGGCGGGAGGTCCCTCACCATCTGGTCGATGAGTGCGGCTTCCTGCGCCTTGAAGCTCTGGAAGCGCGCGTCGTCGAGAGACTCTCGACGCTGGTGTAGCGCGAAATCATGCATCTCCTTGAGCGCATCGGTCTCGTACTGGCGGGATCGCTCCTCCAGCACCTCCGGGTCGTCGTCCGCATACATCCGGCGGGCGATCTCCAGCTTCACCTGACTCTGTTGGCCGGGCAGATAGAAGCTCTTGGTCGCGAAGGCGTCGACGAGGCAGAGCAGGTCCTCTCCCTCCTCTCGCCGCTGCGCGCGACCGAGCGTCGAATCGTGGGCGAACTGATCGAGCCGCGCGCGAAACGCGTCGACCGCCTCGACCCAGTCTTGCGGATCGCGCTCCGGATCGATCGCCGCGACTCGCTGCGGGGTGAGGTCCGGGCCCCGTGCCCCCTGCGCAGCGCCCGCCGGCTCTCCAGCGGCTGCGCCGGGAGATTGCGCAGGCGCCGGTGGCTCCGCCGCCGGGCGACCCGACTCGACGGGTCGGGTCCCGTGCCAGAGCAGCGCGGCGGCTCCTCCTGAGAGAAGAAGCGCGAATCCGGCGCTTCGTCGGGTTACAGGCCTGCCAGCTGCAGAGCCAAGAGACTGATGTCATGGAGCAGGTTGGTCCGGTTGTAGTCGGCGGCGTAGTTTCGCTCGCGCGCCTTGATGGGAGGCGCGCCCTGCGTGGTGAGGTTGTTGATGAAGCCGTTCAGAGTGAGTCCTTGGTCCTCGATGCCGGTGTTGTAGGCATCGATCGTCGTCAAGGTGTGGCTATCAAGGGCTCTGCGGTAGCCGATGATGTAGTACTGGAAATTGGGGAGCGGGCCGAGAAAGGCGGTGACGTTGTCCATGTCGGTGTGCCACTTGGCGAGCGTCAGCGCGCGCTGGGTGCTCGTGTCGGCCAGCTCTGGGTAAAAGTCGCGATATGAGTAACTGGAGAAGACGAAGTCCTCGTTCGCCGAGATGAAGGCGAGCCGGTCGGACGGATACTTCGCCGACAGGGCGGAGTTGATGGTGCCGAAGTTGGTCCGCGTGAATCCGGGCAGCTGGCCCTCCTCCCACTGCATCAGGGTGGTCGTCCCACCCTGCGGCGTCTGCACGGGGTCGTTCCAGTGCCAAACCTGGGCGATTTTCTTGTGCAGGCGGATCGAGGGGTACTGGACGTCCGACGCGGCGAGCGGTGCCGGGAAGGCCGGGCCCGCGTCGTCGAGCAGGTAGCCATAAGTGGGGCGGAGCTTGTTGCGGAAGAGGAAGTACGAAGCGGTAGAGCCGACCCCGCCGGCGCTCTGACCGGTCAGCATCATCTGGCCGGGCTTCTCCAAATTGTTCTTGATCCAGACCAGCGCGGCAAGCGAGTTGCGGATGCCGTTGTGCTGGTAGACCACGGTCTTCGTCCCGTCGGCCGAAGTGTAGGTGGTGGGGCCGAAGCCGAGCAGTGTGTCGCCGGTGCAATACGGCAGGTAGACGTAACTCCAGCCCTGCACCTTGTTCTGGATCTGGGTCGTCGACCGATTGATCAATGTCGAGCCGAGCCCCGACGCAAGGACGAGGGGCTCGATCACAGTCACCGAGTTGTTGATGGCCGTCAGCCCGTCGATGTGACCGGTGGCCAAGAACTGAGTCACCAGGTTCCCGAGCTGCGAGATGAGCGCGGGGAGGGAGGTCGCCCCCAGAGGGTTGATCGACTGGCAGGTCTCGTAGCTCCAACAGGCCCCCCCTAGCTCCTGACTGATGAGCACGTTGCTCGTCGCCGGGCTGCGGTTCACGAAGATCTTGTAGGGGCTGCCGTCGGCGCACTTCGCGCCGGTGCTCGGATCGAGGGACACTTGCTGCCAGACGTAGTAGCTGCCCCGCTTGAAGCCGTCGTTGAATCCCGGCGGGTTGGCCTTTGCCTCGACCGGGATGTCCGCAGCGTCGGCCGGAGTAAATGGGGCGTTGGCCTTCTCCGGCGAGAACAGGTTCAGAGCGGTCTGAAGCGCGGAGTAGTCCCCCACTTCGGCGCGTGCAGCGATGGGCGCCAGCAGCGCTCCGACCGAGAGAAGCACACAGCCCGCGAGAAGATTCGAAGCACGTCGCATTTGTGTCCCTCCAAACGGCGCGGCGAAGCGCGCGGCGCGCGGGCTAGACAAGCATTGGACGACCTGACCGAGGGCGACCTCACGGGATGAGCGACGCCTGAGCGGAGGCTACCGCGGCGTCGCGGTCCGCCGGAGTCAGGAACCCCGCGGACACGGCGGCGTCCGCCGCCGCCGTGAACTTCGACACGTAGCTGGCGTGAGTCGGGTACAGCCGCGACAGCGTCGAGCTGCTGAGTGGCGTGAAGAAGCCAGACAGCAAGCAGAGCCCGGAGGATCGCAGGTTGGCATCGTCGATGCTGCCTGTGACGAACAGTGTATTCAGTGTGCTCTGGACCAGCGAGATCAGCGCCGCCGGATTGATGTTCAGGTTGTTGGGGTCCAACTGCGAGAAATTGATCGGCGAGTAGAACTCGATCGGCGCCTGGATGTCCGGCAACCGGATCCCGCCCAGCGCGTTGCCGTACTGATCGCGTTGGACGACGTCGAACACGAAGAAGAACAGCGTCGTCGAGATCCGCGGGGAGTGTGGCGGTTGTATTCCCTGCGCCAGCCACTTGTGCAGGGCCACCAGTGCCGCGTCCTCGACCTCGAAGAGCGGCATGTTGTTGACCTGGTTGATGCCGTCCAGTGGAGTGCCCGTGCCACTGATCGGGGTACCGAACTGACACATCGGGACCGGGACGGTCGGCTGGTCGCGGGCAATCGTAGCCAGCTCGTAGGTCGCTTCGTGGGCGTCGATGTGTGCGGCGCCCGGGAGTTCCCACGTCCGCAGATAGTTGTTGTCCGCCTGTCTGGATAGCCCCGCGCCGAGCTCGACGATGTCTCCTTCGGTGTTGACCTGAATGAACGGAGCCCGGTTGTCGGTGCGAATCAGCGCCGGGAGCGGGGCTGTCGAGATCAGGCCGTCGCCGAGCGGCGCCCCAACAGCGGCACGACCGATCGCGAGGAAGCCGTCGAATGCGTGCGTGACTGGCTGAATCGCGTTCACATACGTGACGATGCGGAAGGCCGACTGCGAGTCACCCGCGCCGATCAACCTGTTGGGGCTCAAGCCGCCGAGCAGCGCCGCGCTGTTGGCCCGGATCGCTTGGGCCGCCTGCGTGAAGATGTCGTACGACTGCCCGTCACCGCTCGATCCGAGCGAGCCGTAGCGAGCCGAATCCCAGGCGGCGAGGTCGCGCATGCCGGCCGCTTGCGCGGTCACGCCGACGTAGGCGTAGCCGTCGCGGAGCGCCTGTTGGTAAATCTGGGACCACAGCGGATCTTGATCTCCGCCCGTGGTGTCGTTGAGCCACTCGAATACGATCGTTCCGTTGAACTTCGTCGCGTCGGTCGGGTAGCGCACCAACAGACGCGTGGTGTACGGCACGTTCGTCTGCGCGACCGACACGCTCCACACCCCATTCGAGCTCCAGAAACCCCTCTGCTGGTACACGGTGGCGCCGCCCGACATCTCGAACTCGCGCTCCACGTAGCCGAGTGCGCCGAGGTCGATGACCGGGGCCTGAGGGATGGCCGCCGTCGTCGGGACCGCGTCGTACGGGTGGCCGTGCTGCCCGCTCCCGGGAGGGATTTCGGTGAGCGTCGGCAGCGCCGCCGCCGCCGCGTTCCCGAACCCAGATATCAACGCCATGATGATTGGGACGAGCTTCAGCTTCCGCATGACCGCCTCCAACGACTAGAAGACTTGAATCGAGCGGCTCCTTTCTCGCACGAGCGAAGGGGCCGCGGCCATTGCGGCGCGGGCCAAATTCTTGTCAGTTGGAGACGTTGGGTCGTCGGGCGGCGCGCTGGGCACGGCGGTACTCGCTCGGTGACTGATTGCACCAGCGGCGGAAGGCGCGGTGGAAGGCGGCGGAGTCGGAGAAACCAAGCATCGCCGCGACCTCGCTGACGCCCAGGTCGTCGAGCGCGAGATAGCGTTGTGCGAGCCCCCGGCGGAGGTCGTCGAGGATTGCCTTGAAGCAGGTGCCCTCCGACTCGAGCTTGCGCGCGAGCGTACGGCGGGACATGTGCATGCGCTGCGCAACGCACTCGACGCTCGGGTTCCCGCCGCGCAGCTCCGCCGCGATCGTCACGCGCACTCGTTGCGTGACCGGCTCCGCGAACGGCAGCTCGGCGACCCGCTCCTCGGCCATGCGCCGCAGGAGCTCGTGCAGCTTGGGGTCGGTGTCGCCGAAATCGCGTTCGAGCAGCCGCTCCTCCATGACGATCGCGTCGCACGGTGCGCCGAAGCGCAGGGCGGCACCCTCGAAGGCGCGCAAGTAGGGCGACGGGTCTGCGGGCTGCCCGTGTGTGCGCCAGATCTCGCGCGAGCACTCCGCTTTCGAGAAGACGCCGCGCGCAAAGCCGCGGTAGAACGCCGCGAGCTGAAAGTCGGCCGCCGCGCGAGTCAGGGCAACGTGGCTCCTGAAGCGGAGGATGGCGTGGCCGTCGTGCCGCTCGAGCTCGACCTCGAGCACGTCGTTGAGCAGGCGTATGTAGCGCTGGATGATTGGGATCGAATCGCCGAGGGTCGGCGAAGATGCCGCGACATACTCGAAGAGCTCGAAGTCACCGACGTCCGCCTCGAGGGCCGCGCGCAGGCCAAAGGCCGGGTCACCTGTGAGCGCGACCGCCCGCTCGAGAAGTTCGAGCGCGGTCTGAACCGGTATGCGGGCGTCGGGGTCGCGCGGCGCGAGCCGCTCGATCTCGCCGCTCGAGAGATATCCGCGTCCAAGCGCGCGCAGAAACGGCGCCATCAGGCGCACCGAGAAAGTCGGTTCGCGACCACGCGGGCCGACCGCTCGCGGCTCTATCGGCATCCGGGTCCCTGCCGGGGAGTTAGCACCAGTTGCAACCCGTGTGCGCCTGACGTCCTGCATCGACCGCGATCCGCCGCCTGCAGCATACGCGGTGCGCTCGACCGGCGTCTAGCGAAGGTCGCGACGGATCTGACGAGTGCCCCACACGACCAAGCCGGCGCCGGGCACATACAGTCTGGCGCGCCCGGCAAGACTCGAACTTACGACTTCAGGTCGCAACCGAAGCCTCACAGCTACCGGACCACTTCGATGTCGACCGCGAGAGTGAGCGGACGTGGGTATTCTTCCTCCATGAGTTCGTCGAGCAGCTCAGCAAGCCGGTGGTCAAGGACCGTCAAGAACACATCGACTACGTCCCGACGCAGATCCTGACAGAGTATTTCCGCTCAATGTATGTCGGCGAGTCACGGATCGATGCGAACAGCAGCGCCAGCTCGACGACATCGGGATCGGCGCAACCGACGTCTTCGAGCGCGATAGCTGCCAGCCGCCAGGGGACAGGAGCCTTGTTAGCCGTCAAGTTCGGCGAAAGACGAAAAAGTCGACAGGCTCGATCACAGGCTCACTGGGCCGCGCTGTGTCCGCATAGTCCCGAAGCGCAGCTAAGCCAGCTGCAAATTCTTCGTCGGGGAGCTGCGCGAGGATGGAGTCAGCGCGATGGGCGATTTTCTCGGCGTACATATTCCAACTCCCCGCGACCTCACTGCTGACCACCTCGTGATGGACCAGTCGAAATCCAGCGTCTAGAAACGTCACTTCGATGAATGCCAGACTCTGCAGGTTTTCGTTCAGCAGTGATCGCGTCCTGGGGAAGAACGGCACGTAGGGATAGCTGTCGATCCGATCCGTCGCGCCCGCGCGCAAGCACACGGCGCCGCCGTCGCGAAGGACCCGCCGGCATTCCTCGGCCGCCCGTTGGGGATTCTCGAAGTGATGGAAGACCATCGATATGAAGACCATGTCGACGGCCTGGTCCACGAGGGGCACAGCCTCGCCTGATCCGTGCACGAAGCGAACTCGATCCGCTGCTTTCCTCCTGGCCTCGGACAGCATTCTTCTGGACGGATCGACCGCAACCACGCGCGCATCGAAATGGGCCGCCAGCGCCGCCGAATACCGCCCGGTGCCGCATCCCAGGTCGAGGATGTCGTCGATTCCCTCCCCGGGGACCACGGCGGCGATAGTGCAAAGCCAGAAGTTCAGAACCGTCGGCGCGTAACCTCGGCCGGCGTCGTACACCGACGGCATCGTCGTTCGATCGTAGTCCATGGCAGCTCCCTTCGCTGGAATTACCCAGGCAGGTTCGACGGGTATGATCTCAGCCCGCACGCTCGCGGGCACCCCGGCAGGCGATGAGCTTCTCGCAGTTCAGCGGTGGCCGTCAATTCACGGTCGACCAAAGCTCACACCCGTTCGTTCGGCGACGCCCAAGACCTCGCGCACCGCTCGCCAAGAGCAGCGGTCGTCAATGGACGAGTGAGCCGGGTCGATCAGAGTGCCATCCATGTCGGCGACGACTAAGTGCGCCCCGCTTATCTCCAACTTCGCGCAAACGCGCGCTGCCGAGCTCTGCCGATGATCAGGCTTGACCTTGATCGACCTAGGCCTTGAGAACCGCGAAGTAGCTTGAACCGTCATCGACCTCCATGAGGCTCGCGCGGTCGATCCAGCGCCAACCGTCGTGTTCGGCGCTCAGCCCTACTTCGCCGGCGACGTATTGACATCGATAGCCGATCACGAGGACCGGCTTGCCAGTCTGCAGGGCCAAGCGGTGACAGTCATCGAGCCACACGGCGAATGGGGCCTCAACCTCAATTTCCAGCCCAGTCTCTTCTCTGACCTCGCGTCGGAGCGCGGCGATCAGATCTACCTCGCCGTCCTGGAGTTTGCCGCCGGGGAAGTCCAGACCGAGATCGGGATCATTCAACAAGAGGACCTGCCGCCCCTTTCGAACAAGGGCCTTCTGGCTGACATAGAGGGTGACGTCGGGCTTCATGGATGGCTCAACCCGCAGTGGCCTCCGACCAATACTGCGGAACCAAATCCATGTGCTCAGGTCGCACGCAGCTCCGCACGCCGCACTTCTGGACTACTCCGAGTCGCATGAATCCGGCGGCGATCCCCGACGGGATCGGTCCGTTGCGTAACTCCCAGGCAACTCGGTGAGCCTTCTGGAGCTTCCCGTTGAAGCGAACGCCCCCGTAGCCGTTTGCGTGCATGGCGCCGGCCCACAGCCAGCACGTCTTGGTCCTCATGACCTTCGCCCAGAACCGTTTTTCCTGCCTGGTCATGCCCATGATCGAATCCATCCAGCACGGGTCGCTCGGAGCGAGCCCCTAACATTCTTGGCCCGAGTGACCTGCTCAGGTTCTTCGGCCCAATTCATTCGAGAAATGGCTCTGCCCAGGATCTTCGATGTTGACTGACTTCTCGGCGAACTCCGTGGGCGTGCACAGTCGTCTCGGACGGCGTCCCGCGCGACTCCGCCGAGCTTCGCTCACTCGGCCATATAACTCGTCGGCGCCATTGGGCGCTTCCCTCCCTTCTAGCGGGTGCCGGATCGCTCGAGAGGGACTGATGTTGTCATCACGTAAGTTCGCGGACCCTCGAACGGGCACTTGTTCTTCTCATCCCCTTGACTCACTCGCTCTCGAGTCGGACTTCTGGGGCCACAAGCGCACCCAGTTGACGGCGCCACCCGCTCCGCGTCAGAGTGCTCCCTCGTCGGCGCGGGCGGACCGCGCCGACTCTTCCAGTCACTTCACGGTGGAGCTTTCAGACATGATTTCACGCGCGCTCTTGTCCCTGCTCTTGGTGTTGGCCAGCGCGGGGGTGGCTTCGGCGGGGACGTTGACCACCGGCTACCTATTTCGCGGCCCCACTCAGGGCAGCATCATCTGCTTGGGAACGAACGTCGGCGCGAAGAACGTGAAGTCCGTGAGAGTCACTCTCATCGGTTCAGATGGTGCGGTCGTCGGTTCCCAGATGTGTATCAACTTGGAGCCCGGAGGCAGCTGCCAGACCGCTGAGTCCACCAGCTCTCACTGCGAGGTCGTTTTCTCCGGCTCGAAGCAGAGCATGCGCGGCTCCCTGTTGATCGTCAGCTCCGACGGTGGCACGTTGGCCGTGGAGCCAGCGCGCTGAGTGAGTCGTTCGGCGAAGCCTCGACGCGCCCGGGCATGTCATCTCGGACTTTCCGGCCGTGAGCGAGTCGGGCTTCGACTACGCAAACCCGGTGCCCGAACCGAGCGCGCGGGTGCACCCGCCATCACGCGAGACACTTCGCTGAGGCTCGGCGCCCGTCGCCCGTGGTCGCCGTGTCGCTTCGCGACCTTGCCCACCGGCGATCGATCCGCCTCCCATCTCGGTTCGGCGACACCGTATTGAGTCGCCAAAGCGTTTCACCGTTCCCCGACCAACATCGAGCTCGCTAGAACCGGAAGCTTCCGACGCCGGATACATAGCTGCCGTTCTGCTGATCCGGCCGCGACTCGTGCACGAACGCGCCGAAGTCGTAGGCGACATAGTTCAGCGTCGCGGTCACATGGCGGCCGAACTGCCAGCGGAGCGACACCGTCGGAAACGCGCCGACGTAGAGCGCGTCGCTCGCGCCGGGGGGCACCTGCAAGTTCAGGGCGGTGCCGTAGACGCCGTCGTTGCGGCTCTCCCGCCAGACGAAGTCACAGCTGATCGAGAGACTCACGGGCGCGGCGAGCGCGAGCTCGACCCCCGGCTGCAAGTCCATCAGGTTCTGCGGGCCGATCAGCGAGGCTTCGTTGAAGTATGCGCCGCGCGGGAAGAGCGGGTTGAAGGTGCCGAGGCTGCCGCTGCCGTGATCGCCGCTCGCGACGTCGGCGTGCAGGAACGCGCGCGGCTTCGCGGGCGCGTCGGCGAACGTCCAGCCCGTGTCGGACGCGAGCGTCCACGCGGCGATGGCATCGTGGCCGAACGAGCCGACCTGTCCCACCAGCTCGAAGTTCCAGTCGAGCCCACCCTGGCGCCCGAACAGGCGGATGCCCAATGAGTGGCGCGACTCGTCGGCCGTTCCGCGCGCGTACTCCGCGTCCTGGCGGTCGATGCCGAGGTAGTACAGGTCCATGCGCAAGCCGCTCACCCAGCCGAGCGCGCGGGTCGCGTAGACGCCCCAGAAGGTCGGGCCGTCGTCGGAGCGGTCGTCGAACATGTCGTGGCGGATGTCGACGGGCCGCGAGACCCAGGCGTCGACCTGCCAGTCCGCGAAGTGAGTCAGCAGGCGCGCCGCGTCGAAGGCGAGCCGGTTGTTCGGGGAGTCGCGCACGCTGACCAGTCGCTGCGACCCGTAGGCCAGCTCCTGTCGCCCGACGCGCAGGGTGAACGAGCTCGAAGCGTCCGGGTGCGCGGCGAAGTCCACGAACGCCTGGTGCAGGTCGAGCTGGTCGAGGTCCGACGGGCGCGGGCCGCCCGCGCGGAAGTTCTCGAGCGAGCTCTGTAGCTGCACGAACGCGCGGAACATCGGGGTCGCGTGCAGGTCAGCGGACAGCAGATAGCGTTGTAGAAGGAACCCGTTCGAGTCCGCCGGGCTCTGGTTGAAGACGGGCGCGGAAAAATACTCGTACTTCGTGCGCGCGTCGCCGGCGAGCGACAGAACCCAGTCCCCGCTCGCGTCGAGCGGCACGTATTTCACTGGATCGAAGATGTCGCTCTTCTGTGTCGCGTCGCGCAGGAACGACCAGTCTTCGTCGTAGCGCAGCGTCTGGTAGGACTGCTGTGCGAGCACGGGGGAGGCGCCGAGAACCACCACGGCGAGCGCGCACAAGCGTCGGCGCTTCATGCCCGCGATCCTAGCCGCCCACAGAGCCTCGAACCGCGTCGATCACGCGGTTTCACAACGATTCACTGGCGTCGCCGAGCGCGCCCGCCGAGCATCGAGTCATGGAAGACTCCGTCCTCGAGCGGGTGACGCAGCAGTTCGTCGACGCGTTGTTGGCGAGCGGCGCGCCGCCGATCTACACGCTCTCGCCCGCCGAGGCGCGCGGCGTGTTGGCTCGCGCGCAGGCCGGCCCGGTCGGAAAGCCCGCTGCCGACGTCGACGATACTGTCTTCCCGGTTGGCCCGACCGGCTCAGTCCGCGTGCGCATCGTCCGGCCCGCGAACGGCGATCAGCCTCTCCCCGTCGTCATGCACTTTCACGGCGGCGGCTGGATCCTGGGCGACAAGAACACGCACGACCGCTTGGCGCGCGAGATCGCCGTGGGCGCGCACGCGGCCGTGGTCCTCGTCGACTACGAGCGTGCGCCAGAGGCGCGCTTTCCAGTCGCGATCGAACAGGCCTATGCCGCGACTCAGTACGTGGTCGAGCACGCTCGAGAGCTGGGGGTCGACGGCACGCGCCTCGCGATCGTCGGCGACAGCGTCGGCGGAAACATGGCGGCCGCAGTCACGCTTCTGGCGAAGGAACGACGCGGACCCAAGATCGCCTTCCAGGTGCTCTTCTATCCGGTGACCGACGCTAACTTCGAGAACGGGTCCTACTGCGCGTTCGCCGATGGCCCCTGGCTGACCAGGCGCGCGATGGAGTGGTTCTGGGACGCCTATCTGCCCGACGTGCCCGCGCGCAAGCAGATTTTCGCGACGCCGCTCAATGCCTCGATCGAGCAGCTGCGTGGCCTGCCCGACGCGCTCGTGATCGTCGACGAGAACGACGTGCTGCGCGACGAGGGCGAGGCCTACGCGCGCAAGCTCGCTCAGGCCGATGTGCGAGTCACTTCCCTTCGCTACAACGGGACGATCCACGACTTCGTCCTCCTGAACGCGCTCGCCGACACCCCAGCGGTGCGCGCGGCGATTGCCCAGGCAAACGCCGCGCTGAAAGGGGCCCTCGAATGAGCGCGGCGGCGGTCTCGGTCGAGAGTCGCTTCGCGGACACCGGCGGTGTTCGCCTCCACTATCTTTCCGCCGGCCGGGGCGAGCCGGTCATCCTGCTGCACGGCTACGCCGAGACGAGTCACATGTGGCGCCCGTTGATCGCGGAGCTCGCGGCGACTCACACGGTGATCGCTCCGGATCTTCGCGGCGCAGGTCAGTCCGAGAAGCCGGCGGCCGGCTACGACAAGAAGACCATGGCTCGAGACATCCACGCCCTGGCCGCGTCGCTCGGGCGCGCGACGGTCGTCGGCCACGACATCGGCCTCATGGTCGCGTACGCCTACGCGGCGCAGTACCCCGCGGACGTGGCGCGAATCGCGCTGATGGACGCGTTCCTGCCCGGCGTCGGCGACTGGAAGAGTGTCTGGCTGCTCCGCGACCTGTGGCACTTCCACTTCTACGGCGAGGTGCCGCTGCAGCTCGTGGCCGGCCGCGAGCGCACCTACCTCGAGCACTTCTGGAACGACTTCGCCGCCGACCGGACTCACTCGGTCTCGGAAACCGACCGGCGCATCTACGCGGCGGCGTACGCGCAGCCAGGCGCGATGCGCGCGGGCTTCGAGTATTTCCGCGCGTTCGAGCAGGATGCGGCGGACTTCGAGAGGCTCGCGCGCACCCCGCTGCGCATGCCGATGCTCGTGCTCACCGGCGAGAAAGCGTCGGGCGAGTTCTTGATCCAACAGGGCCGCCTCGTCGCGGAGCACGTCGACGGCGTCGTTGTCAAAGGCGCCGGGCATTGGCTCATGGAGGAAGCGCCAGCCGAGGTGATCCCGAAGCTCGTGAAGTTCGTCACCAGTCCGTAGCGCCTCTTCGCTATGCTTCGGGAGACCGATGTCGCCCCCCGACGCGATCACATTCGGACCCTTTCGCTTGCAGCCCGCACAGCAGCTGCTGCTCGAGGGCGAGCGGCGCTTGGAGATCGGCAGCCGCGCGCTCGAGATCCTGATCGCGCTCGTCGAACGGCCGGGCGATCTCGTGACCAAGGAAGAGCTCGTCGCGCGCGCCTGGCCCGACACCGTCGTCGACGAGTCGAACTTGCGCGCGCAAGTCGCGGCGCTGCGCAGGGTGCTGCGCGACGGCCGTCGCGGCGCGCGCTACTTGGTCACCGTGCCCGGGCGCGGGTATCGCTTCGTCGCGCCGGTCGCGAACGCAGCGCCGAAGCCGCCGCGGACCACGACGGCCGTGCCTCTCCACAATCTTCCCGCGCGACTCACTCGCATGATCGGTCGCGCCGACGTGGTGAGCGCCGTGGCCGGCCGACTGCAGCGGCGGCGTTTCATCACGATCGTGGGCGCGGGCGGAATCGGAAAAACGACCGTGGCTTTGGCCGTCGCCGAAGCGGTGGCGTCCAGCTACCAGGACGGCGTCGCGTTCGTCGACCTCGCGCCGCTCACGGACGAGCGTCTCGTCTCGAGCGCACTCGCCTCCGCCCTCGGCCTCGCGATCGTCTCCGAGGATCCGACCGGCGCCGTGATCGCATTTCTGCGCCAGCGCCGCATGCTGGTCGTATTCGACAGCTGCGAGCACGTCGTGGAGGCGGCCGCGCTCCTGGCGGAGCGGGTACTGAAGGGCGCGAGTCACGTGCACGTTCTCGCGACCAGCCGCGAGCCACTGCGCGCCGACGGCGAGAGCGTGCAGCGGATCGGGCCGCTCGACGTCCCACCCCCTTCGGAGACCCTCACCGCAACCGAGGCGGCCGCATACTCCGCGGTCGAGCTGTTCGTCGCGCGCGCGTCCGCCTGCGTCGCGGGCTTCGAGCTCACGGACGCGGACGCCCCGATCGTCGCCGAGATCTGTCGCCGGCTCGATGGTATCGCGCTCGCGATCGAGCTCGTGGCCGGGCGCGTCGACGCGTTCGGCGTGCGCGGCATCGCGGCCCGCCTGGACGACCGGTTGCGTCTACTGACTCACGGGCGCAGAACCGCACTGCCGAGACACCAGACCTTGATCGCGGCGCTCGACTGGAGCTACGAGTTCCTCTCCGAGCCCGAACGCGTGGTACTGCGCCGCCTGGCCGTGTTCGCGGGTTGCTTCAACTTGGCCGCGGCGAACGAGGTCGCGGCCGAAGGCGCGGTCGCGCCACCGGACGTTCCCGACCTCGTCGCCGACCTCGTGGCGAAGTCGCTCGTCTCGGTCGAAGGCGGCCGAGACACCGGCCTCTATCGCCTGCTCGACACGACGCGCGCGTATGCGCTCGCGAAGCTCACCGAAGCCGGCGAGCTTCACTGCGTGTCGAGTCGCCACGCCGAGCAATTTCGCGCGCTTCTCGTGCGCCCGCAGAGTGAGTGGGAGGGAGAACCCACCGGCGGCTGGCGAGAGCGCGGTCACTGGATCGGCAACGTCCGTGCGGCGCTGGACTGGGCGCTCGGCGCAGGCGGCGACGTCGATCTCGGTATCTCGCTGACGCTCGCCTCAGTTCCACTCTGGGTTCATCTCTCGATGATGCAGGAGTGCCGGAGGCACGTAGAGCGCGCGCTCGCGCGCCTCGAGTTCCCGCAGGAGCGCGCCTCGCGCCGCGTGATGCAGCTTCTCGCCGCGCTGGGCGCGGCGCTCCAACAGACGCGCGGCTCTGCGGCGCAGACCGAAGCCGTCTGGGCGCGCGCGCTCGAGATCGCCGAATGCCTGGACGACACCGACTACCGCTTGCGAGCGCTCTCCGGGATCTGGCTGGGCCAGATCAACGGCAAAGACCTGCCCGCTGCGCTCGCCACCGCGGAGCGCTTTCGGACTCTCGCGGAACGCTCCAGCCAGCCCATCGATCCCGCCGTCGGCGAACGCATGGTCGGTGGTGCGCTCTTCGTGATGGGCGAGCTGGCCCGCGCGCGCGCTCACACCGAGAACATGCTTCGCGCGAACGCCAGCGACGTTCGCCGCTCACTCATCGCGCGCTTCGCCTTCGATCAGCGGATCCTCGCGGCCAACACGCTCGCGGGAATCCTCTGGCTGCAGGGATTCTCGGATCAGGCGACGGCCACCGCCGGCGCCGCGCTCGACGAGGCGCTGGCTACGGGCCACGTGCTCACGGTGTGCAACGTGCTCGCGGACTCCGCGTGCCCGATCGCTATGCTGAGCGGCGATCTCGCGGAGGCGGAGCGTCTCGGCGAGCTGCTCGTCGAGCGCGCGGCCAGCCATGCGCTCGAGGTGTTCTCTACTTGGGGCCGTTGCTTCCACGCGCTGATTCGCGCGAAGCGCAGCGATTCGCCCGATCGAGTGCAGATCCTCCTCGGCGCTCTCGACGGCCTCGGCCCGCCGCCGCGTCACCCGCGCTACATGACGGTGCTCGCCGAGATCGTCGAGTCTCTGGGCCGGGCGGGTGAAGCAGCGAAGGGCCTCGGAGCGCTCGACGAAGCGCTCGCCAGCTCCGAAGCCACCGGCGAGCTATTTGCCGTAGCGGAGCTGCTGCGCGTGAAGGGCGAGATGATTCTCTTGCAGGGGGGAGCGCACGCGCCGCGGCTCGCGGCGAAGCACTTCGCTCAGTCGCTCGACTGGGCGCGCCGTCAGGGCGCGCTGGCTTGGGAGCTGCGCACTGCGACCAGCCTGGCGCGTTTGCGCCAGAACGGAGCGCGCGGCTGCGACGCGCGGGCGGAGCTCGAGTCGACCTTTGCGCGGCTGAGCGAGGGCTTCGGCACCGCTGACGCACGCGAGGCGCGCGCCCTGCTCGACGAGCTCGCGTAGCCCGCGCGGGACTCACGCGATTTCACGACGATTCACTGGGACAAGACGCCGCAGTCGGGCAGCCTAGGCGTCATGCCAGTAGAGCTCGTGATCCGAAATGGCCGCTTCGCGACGGGCGAGACGCTCATGGCTCGCGCGGAGGCCGTTGCGATCAGCGGCGGCCGTTTCAGCGCCGTGGGCCGAGAGAGCGAAGCGATGGCGCAACGCGGGCCCGAGACGCGAGTCATCGACCTCGGCGGGCGCGTCGCCCTCCCGGGGCTGAATGACTCGCACATCCACACCATCCGCGGCGGGCTGAACTACCATCTCGAGCTGCGCTGGGACGGTGTGCCGTCGCTCGCCGACGCGCTGCAGCGCCTGCGCGACCAAGCGCAGCGCACGCCGCCGCCGCAGTGGCTGCGGGTGGTCGGAGGCTGGAACGAGCTCCAGTTCGCGGAACGCCGCTTGCCGACGCTGAAGGAGCTGAACGACGCGGCCCCCGAGACACCGGTCTTCGTGCTGTATCTCTACGGGCTCGCGCTTCTGAACGGCGCCGCGCTGCGCGCGGTCGGTTACACCAAGGACACACCGAATCCGCCCAGCGGCGAGATCGAGCGCGATCGGAACGGGAATCCGACGGGCCTCCTGCTCGCCAAGCCGAACGCGATGCTGCTGTACTCGACGTTGGCGAAGGGCCCGAAGCTCTCGCCGGACGATCAGAAGAACTCGACGCGCCACTTCATGCGCGAGCTGAATCGCCTCGGCCTGACCAGCGTGATCGACGCCGGCGGCGGTTTTCAGAACTACCCCGACGACTACAAGGTCGTCGAGGAGCTGCACACCGAGAAGCGACTCACCCTGCGCATCGCGTACAACCTGTTCACGCAGCGTCCGAAGCAGGAGCTCGAGGACTTCCGCAGCTGGACCAAGATCGCAAAGCCAGGGCAAGGCGACGGCTACTACCGCCTGAACGGGGCGGGCGAGATGCTCGTGTTCTCGGCTGCGGACTTCGAGGACTTTCTCGAGCCCCGGCCCGAGCTCGCGGCGTCGCTCGAGGGCGAGCTCGACGGCGTGATCCGCCACCTGGTCGAGCAGCGCTGGCCGTTCCGACTGCACGCGACGTACGACGAGTCGATCGGCCGCTTCCTCGATGTCTTCGAGCGCGTGAACCGCGAGCTGCCGTTCGCGGGGCTGCGCTGGTTCTTCGACCACGCCGAGACGATCTCACCGCGCAATCTCGAGCGAACACGCGCGCTCGGCGGAGGCATCGCCGTGCAGGATCGCATGGCGTTCCAGGGCGAGTCGTTCATCGCGCGCTACGGAAGGGAGCGCGCGGCGCATTCACCGCCGATCCGGCGCATGCTCGAGCTGGGGATCCCGGTGGGCGCCGGCACGGACGCGACGCGCGTCTCGAGCTTCAACCCCTGGGTATCCTTGCACTGGCTCGTCACGGGCAAGACCGTCGGCGGAGTCTCGCTCTATCCCGAGACCAACCGAGTGACTCGCGAGGAAGCGCTGCGCCTGTACACATCGGGCAGCGCGTGGTTCTCCGGCGAGGAGGGCGACAAGGGCGCCATCGCTGTCGGCCAGTACGCGGACCTGTGTGTGCCGACGAGCGACTACTTCTCCGTGCCCGAGGCCGAGATCCCGAGCCTGGAGTCGGCGCTCACCGTCGTGGGCGGCGAGGTCGTCTACGGCGCCGACGAGTTCTCGCCGCTCGCTCCTCCGCTCCCGCCAGTGAGTCCGAGCTGGTCGCCGGTCGGCAGCTACGGCGGCTACGCGCGCAAACCCGCGCCGAACCGCGCCTCGTGGGGCGGCGGTTGCGGCTGCTTCGCATTCTAGGTTGCCGGACATGACGCTCGTCGACACGAACCCGCGCGAGCAACCCGTCAAGATCGTGCTGCAGCGGCGAGCCGCGCTCGGCGCAGGTGAGTCGTTCGCGGCGTGGGTACGCGAGCTCCTGCAATCGGCGTCGGCGTACGCTGCGCTCGAGGGCTCGAGCGTGCTCAGCGCCGAGGACGGGAGTCACTTCATCCTGCTGCGCTTCGCGAGCCGGGGCGATCTGGAGCGCTGGCAGGCTGCGCCGGCCGTGCGCGAGATCCTGCGGCGCGGCGCGGCAATCGCGCGCGAGCCGGGCGCGCCCGTGGTCCACACGGGCCTCGAGACCTGGTTCGCGCTGCCCGGTCACTCGGCGCAGCCACCGCCCGCGTGGAAGATGGCGCTCGTGACTTGGCTGGCGCTGCTCCCGCAGGTCCTGCTGCTCGGCCTGGTCGTCCCGAACGACTTTCCCTATCCGCTCAACCCGATGATCTCGACCGCGATTCCGGTAGCGACGCTCACCTGGTGGGTCATGCCGCGACTCACTCTGCTGCTGCGCCGCTGGCTCTATCGGTCCTTCACCGACAACAAGGAGAACGCTCATGTCTGAGCCCCGTCGACTCGCGAAGCGCAGTGAGAAGGGCCTGCTGACCCCCGACAACTGCGTCGTCACCATCATCGACCTGCAGCCGCAGATGCTGTTCGGCGTGCAGAACTTCGATCGCCAGAGCATCATCAACAACAACCTGGTGTTGACGAAGGCCGCGCGCGTCTTCGACGTACCCGTAGTGCTGTCGACCGTCGAGACGCAGGGCTTCAGCGGCAGGATGTGGCCGCAGATCGAAGCGGTGTTTCCGCGCCAGGCGCCGATCGAGCGCAGCTCGATGAATGCGTGGGACGACGAGAACTTCGTAGCCGCGGTGAAGAAGACCGGGCGCAAGAAGATCGTCTTGGCCGGGCTCTGGACCGAGACGTGTGTCGCCCTGCCGACGGTGCAGGCGATTCACGACGGCTACGAGGTATACGTCGTCGAGGACTGCTGCGGCGACGTGAGCGCGCTCGCGCACAACAACGCGATGACGCGCGTAGTGCAGGCGGGCGCGAAGCCGGTCACCTCGCTCTCCGTGATGCTCGAGTGGCAGCGCGACTGGGCCGCGAAGGAGACCTACGACGCGGTCATGGACATCGTGAGAACTCACTGTGGCGCTTATGGCGCCGGGGTCGAGTACGCCTACACGATGGTGCACAAAGCGCCGCCGACGAAGTTTCCCGAATACGTGATGCCCAAGGTCGAGCTGAGTCATGCGTAGCGTCCTCGGGCGCCCGGAGGCGTGGCTCGCGACCAACGACCGCATCTCGCCAGCGGCCGTCGTCGCGAGCCGGCTCTGCCTCGCGCTCATCTTCCTGATGAACGGCCTGGGCATCGTGGACCAGACTCGCGCCGCCTCGGAGCTGGTCGCCCACGGCATGCCGCAGGCGTTCGCCCCGCTCTTTATGCTCGGCGGCCGCGTGCTCCAGGTGCTCGCGGGCACGGCCCTCGTCCTGGGTGTGAAAGAGCGCACAGCAGCACTGGCGCTCGCCGCGTTTCTCGTGCCCGCGACCGTCGTCGCGCACGGCTTCTGGACCGCCGGCGCCGGCGACTTTCAGCCGCAACTCGTCAATTTTCTAAAGAATGTAGCGATCATCGGCGGTCTGCTGTTCGTGGCGTTCCGATCGGACGCCGCAGGTGACTGACTGCGAAACGCCGACGACGCGCCGCCATCCGAGCAACATGTCCAAGGCTCTCGGGCTATCACTCGCTCTCGCGTCGCTCTTGGCGGGCTGTCGCGCGGAGGCAACGAAGCCGCCGCTCGCGAAGATCGCGGTCTCGCAGCCGCTGGCGCGCGAGGTCGTCGATTGGGACGAATACACCGGTCGCATCGCCGCGGTGCAGAGCGTGGAGATTCGCGCGCGCGTGAATGGCTATCTCGAGTCGGTTCACTTCAGCGACGGGCAGGTCGTGGACGCGGGTGAGCTCCTGTTCGTGATCGATCCGCGGCCCTACCGAGCCGCCCTCGACGGCGCGAAGGCGGACCTCGCCAAGCAGCAGAGCAAGCTCGAGTTCGCGCGCAACGAGGCGCTGCGCGCGGAGCGCCTCCTCGCCCGCAATGCGATCTCGCGTGAGGAGTACGAGTCGCGCACGACGGAGCAGCATGACTCCGAGGCGTCGGTTCAGGCGGCGCGCGCCGCGGTGGAGAGCGCGCGCCTGAACGTCGAGTTCACCGAAATCCGCTCGCCGCTCAAGGGCCGCATCGGGCACCACCTCGTGGACATCGGCAATCTCGTGAACGGCGGCACCGCGCAGTCCACCCTGCTCACCACGATCGTGTCACTCGACCCGATTCACTGTTACTTCGAAGCCGACGAGCGCTCGTATCTGAAGTACACCGAGATGGCGAAGAGCGGCGAACGGCCGAGTTCGCGCGACGTGCCGAATCCCGTCGTCCTGCAGCTCGCCGACGAGTCGGGCTTCCCGCATCGCGGGCACATGGACTTCGTCGACAACCAGCTCGATCCGACGACCGGCACGATCCGGGGCCGCGCCGTGTTCCCCAACCCCGATTTGAAGCTCGCTCCCGGTCTGTTCGCGCACATCCGCTTGTTGGGCAGCGGCCGGTACCACGCGCTGCTCCTGCCCGACAGCGCGATCGGCACCGATCAGTCGGAGCGCTTCGTGCTCGTGCTCTCCCCCGAGAACGTGGTCGAGCACCGCGCGGTGAAGGTGGGGCGGCTGATCGAGGGCTTCCGGGTGATTCAAGACGGAGTCACTGCGAGTGACTCCGTGATCGTATCCGGCGTCCAGGGCGTACGCGTGGGACAGACCTTCGAGCCGGAGATGAAACCGATCCAGGCGCCCGAGCGCTTCGCGGGCCTGGACCTCCTGGAAGCCGAAGCGAATCCGCCCCCCGTCAGCGCGCCGGGGCCGACCGCGCCGAAATGAATCTCTCCGCGTTCTTCATCGAGCGGCCGATTTTCGCGAGCGTGCTGTCGATCGTGATCGTGCTGGTCGGCGCGATCTCGTATTTCACGCTCCCGATCTCGCAGTATCCCGACGTCGTGCCGCCGACGATCGTCGTGGCTACATCGTTTCCGGGTGCGAACGCGCAGATCGTGGCGAGCACCGTCGCGACGCCGCTCGAGCAGGAGATCAACGGCGTCGAGGACATGCTCTACATGTCCTCGCAGTCCACGAACGACGGCAGCCTCGCGATCACGATCACGTTCCAGCTCGGCACCGACCTCGACAAGGCGCAGGTGCTCGTGCAAAACCGCGTGGCCATCGCCGAGCCGCGCCTCCCCGAAGACGTGCGCCGGATCGGAGTCACGACGCGGAAGAGCTCGCCCGACCTCCTCATGGTCATCCATCTGATCTCCCCGAAGGCGAGCTACGACCAGCTCTACATCAGCAACTACGCCACGTTGCAGGTGCGCGACGTGCTGTCGCGGATCGACGGTGTGGGCGACGTGAGCATCTTCGGCGCGCGCGAGTACAGCATGCGTGTCTGGCTCGATCCCGAGCGCGTCGCCTCCCTCGGGATGACCGCGGGCGACGTCGTCGCGGCTCTGCGCGAGCAGAACGTGCAGGTTGCGGCGGGAGTTCTCGGAGCGCAACCGGCGCTCCCGGGCACGGTCTTCGAGCTGGTCGTGAACACGACGGGCCGGCTGGTCGAGGCGAGTGAGTTCGACGACGTCGTGATCAAGACCGGCGTCGACGGGCGCATCTCGCGGCTGCGCGACGTGGCGCGCGTGGAGCTCGGCGCCCGCGACTATTCCGTCAACAGCTATCTCAGCGGCGAGCGGGCCGTGGCGCTCGTGGTCGCGCAGCGCCCCGGCTCCAACGCCCTCGCCACTTCGCAGCGGATCCGCGCGACGATGCAAGAGCTCAGTGCGGACTTTCCCGAGGATCTTGCGTACAAGATCGTATACGACCCGACTCAGTTCGTGAGTGAGTCGATCGCCGACGTGAAGCGCACGCTGTTCGAGGCGGTCTTTCTGGTCGTGCTCGTCGTCCTGGTGTTCCTGCAGAGCTGGCGCGCGAGCCTGATTCCGCTGGTCGCGATTCCGGTTTCCCTGGTCGGCGCGTTCGCGGCGATGGCCGCGCTCGGCTTCTCGCTCAACAACCTCTCGCTGTTCGGCCTCGTGCTGGCCATCGGCATCGTCGTCGACGACGCGATCGTGGTCGTCGAGAACGTGGAGCGGAACCTCGAGGCCGGGCTCGCGCCGCGCGATGCGGCGCGCAAGGCGATGTCGGAAGTCAGCGCGCCGGTCGTCGCCGCGAGCCTCGTGTTGGGCGCCGTGTTCATTCCCACGGCGTTCGTGTCGGGTATCTCTGGCCAGTTCTACCGACAGTTCGCGGTGACGATCGCCGTGTCGACGTTCATCTCGCTGTTCGTGTCACTCACGCTGACGCCGGCGCTCTGCGGCCTCTTGCTCCGCGGTCACGAAGCCAAGCGCGACTGGTTCACGCGCCTGTGGGACCGCTCGCTCGGGCACTTCTTCCGCGTATTCAATCGCGCCTTCACCGCGGTGACCGAGCGCTACGTCAGCGCGGTGACTCGCCTGGTGCGGCGCGTGCCGGTGGCGCTCGCGGTGTACGGGCTCCTCCTGGCCGCCGCGTTCTGGCTGTTCCGCGCGACCCCCGTGGGTTTCATTCCGGATCTGGACCAGGGCTATCTGATCACGGCGATCCAGCTCCCCGACGGCGCGTCGCTCGAGCGCACCGACGCACTCACACAGCAAATCGCCCACATCGCGCTCGACATGCCGGGAGTCACGTACGCCGTCGAGTTCGTGGGGTTTTCGGGAGCGACGCGCACCAACAGCTCGAACGCCGCGGCGATCTTCATTGGCCTGGCGCCGTTCGCCGAGCGAGATGCCAAGGGCTTGCGCGCGCCCGTCGTGATCGGGGAGCTGCGCAAGAGGTTCGGCCAGGTCCGCGATGCCTTCGTCGCGGTGTTCCCGCCGCCTCCGGTGCGGGGGTTGGGTACGTCCGGAGGGTTCAAGCTGTACGTCGAGGATCGGCGCTCCTCGGGCTTCGCGGCGATCCAGGCCGCGACCGACTCTCTGGTGACTGCCGGGAATGGCGACCCGGAGCTACGCGGCGTATTCACGACCTTCCGAGCGGGAACACCACAGCTGTTTGCCGAGATCGACCGCGCGAAGGCCAAGATGATGAACGTCCCGCTTGGCAACGTCTTCGACACGCTGCAGGTCTATCTCGGCTCGATCTACGTGAACGACTTCAATCTTCTCGGGCGCACGTTCCAGGTGCGCGCGCAGGCAGACGCCCAGCACCGCGCCGACGAAGAGAGCGTCGCGCGCCTCGAGACGCGCAACGCCGCGGGCGAGATGGTCCTGCTGGGGTCGCTCGTCGACCTGCGGCGCGTCACCGGGCCGGACCGCGTCGTCCACTACAACCTCTACCCGGCGGCCGAGATCAACGGCGGCGCCGCGCCCGGAGTGTCTTCGAGCGAGGGGCTCGCCGCGATCGAGAGACTCGCGAAGCGCACGCTCCCGCCGGGCTTCGCGATCGAGTGGACCGATCTCGCCTACCAGCAAGTTCACGCCGGCAACACGGCGATCTACGTCTTCTCGCTGTCGGTGCTGTTCGTGTTCCTCACGCTCGCGGCGCAGTTCGAGAGCTGGTCGCTGCCGCTGGCGATCATCCTGATCGTGCCGATGTGTCTCCTGTTCGCGATGGTGGGCGTGTCACTGCGCGGGCTCGACAACAACCTGCTCGTGCAGATCGGACTCATCGTGCTCGTCGCCCTGGCGGCGAAGAACGCGATCCTGATCGTCGAGTTCGCGACCGTGCAGCAGGAGGCGGGAAAGAACCGCTTCGAGGCGGCGATCGAGGCGTGTCGCCTGCGCCTGCGGCCGATCCTGATGACGTCCTTCGCGTTCATCCTCGGCGTCGTGCCTCTCATGACCGCCAACGGCGCCGGCGCGGAGATGCGCCGCGCTCTGGGAACCGCCGTCTTCAGCGGAATGCTCGGAGTCACCGTCTTCGGCTTGTTCCTCACCCCGGTGTTTTTCGTCGCGCTGCGACGCGGGAGCGGCGATGCGAGATAGCGCGCGCGCAGGGGTCGCGGCCCTCAGCGTCCTCGTGCTCGGCTGCGCGGTCGGTCCCGACTACCAAGAGCCGGCGCAAGAGACTCCGCCCGCCTTCGGCACGAACGACCCGGTGTACACCTCCGAGCGCGTCGCGTCCGCGTGGTGGGAGCAGTTCGGCGATCCGACGCTCGTCGGCCTGATCCATGACGCGATCGCGGACAACCTCGACCTGCGCATCGCGCTCGCGAATCTGAACCTGGCGCGCGCGATCCGATCCGAGACAGTGCTGACCCTGGCGCCGATCGTCACCGCGGACGCCAGTTACGAGAAACAACGCGTGAGCCGAGCGGAGCTGCGCGGCGCCGACCCGTCGAAGCGCAAGTTCACGTTTTGGGATCTCGGCTTCGACGCACTCTGGGAAATCGACGTCTGGGGTCGCATCCGCCGCGAGGTCGAGGCCGACACCGCGAACGTCGAGCTCCGGCAGGCTACGCTCGACGACGCGCTCGTGAGCGTCGTCGCCGAGGTGGGCCGCGCCTACTTCGAGCTGCGCGGCCGGCAGGCGGAGCTCGAGGTCGCGCGCCGGAACGCGGAGAACCAACAGCAGACCTACGAGCTCACGACGAGTCTGCTCGAGGAGGGACGCGGCACGGAGCTCGACACCGCGCGCGCGCAGACTCAGCTCGAGGCGACGCGGGCGCTCGTTCCGCCGCTCGAGACGTCGATCCAGGCCGACATCCACCGTCTGAGCGTGCTCACGGGCCGGCTGCCCACGGCACTCACTCCCGACCTCGTCTCTCCCGCGCCGATCCCGGCCGCGCCGGCCGAGATCGCCGTCGGCGACCCGGCGTCGCTCCTGCGTCGCCGCCCCGACATCCGCGCGGCCGAGCGCAACCTCGCGTCGGCGACGGCGGAGATCGGCGTCGCCACTGCGGACCTCTTCCCGCGAGTCACTTTCATCGGAAGCCTCGGCGTCGACGCCTCCACGGCCTCCGGTCTGTTCGGGGCGGGCAGCGGCAGCTACGCGTTCGGGCCGCGCATTCAATGGGCGGCGTTCGATCTGGGTCGCGTGTACGCCCAGATCCGCCAGACGGACGCGAGCGCGCAGGGCGCGCTGGCGTTCTACCAGTCGACCGTCCTGGACGCGCTCGAGGAGACCGAGAACGCGCTCGTGTCCTACCGCAATCAGCTCCGCACCACGGAGTCACTGCGCGAGTCGGCGCGCGCCAGCGCGAAAGCCGCGGAGCTCGCGCGCCTTCGCTACATCGACGGCATCTCGGACTTCCTGACTCAGCTCGACGCGGAGCGGCGCATGCTCGAGGCTCAGGAGCGGCTCGCGGAGAGCGAGACCCGCGTCGCGACGGAGCTCGTCGGCGTGTACAAGGCCCTTGGCGGCGCATGGGAAGTCACTCGTGCGACGCCGTAACCGGTGATCCCAGAGAAGTCACGCGAACCAAAACCAGAAGGAGACCCCCATGAGCATCTTCACGACCACGAACGGGACTCAGATCTACTACAATGACTGGGGTACGGGGCAGCCCGTCGTCTTCAGTCATGGCTGGCCGCTCTCCGCGGACGCGTTCGAAGACCAGATGCTCTTCCTGTCTTCGCACGGCTATCGGTGCATCGCGCACGACCGTCGCGGGCATGGCCGCTCGAGTCAGCCGTGGCAAGGCAACGACCTCGACACGTACGCCGACGACCTGGCGGCGCTCCTTCAGGCGCTCGACTTGAAGAACGCCATTCACGTCGGTCACTCCACGGGCGGCGGCGAGGTGGCGCGCTACATCGGCCGGCACGGCACGGCTCGCGTCGCCAAGGCGGTGCTGATCGGCGCCATCCCGCCGCTGATGCTGAAGACACCCGCGAATCCGGGCGGCACCCCGATCGAGGCGTTCGACCAACTGCGCGCCGCAGTCCTGGCCGACCGCTCGCAGCTTTGGACCGACTTGAGCCTTCCGTTCTACAGCTACAACCGCCCGGGCGCGAAGATCTCCGAGGGCGTGCGAAAGTCATTCTGGCTTCAGGGAATGATGGCCGGCCTGCCCGCGTCGTACTTCTGCATCAAGGCGTTTTCGGAGACGGACCTCACCGAGGATCTGAAGCGGTTCGACGTGCCGACGCTCATCCTCCACGGCGACGACGATCAGATCGTGCCGATCGCGGACTCCGCGCTGCTCTCGGCTAAGATCGTAAAGGGTGCGAGGCTGAGCGTGTACAAAGGCGCCCCACACGGCATGTGCACGACCCTCAAAGACAGAGTCAACGCCGACCTCCTCGCGTTCATCAAAGCCTGAGTCATCTACCTCGCATGCGTCCGATCCTATGCAAAGGGGCGAGCACGTCGACAACTCGCTCTCGGTACTCACTCGGCACTTGAGCTGCTACGGGAACTCCGGATCGCAACGAGGGTGAGTTTTCGGCAAACGAGGCCGCGGAGCGGCCGAGGAGTTTGCCGCAATCTCGCAAGAGAGAGAAACCAACTCGTGCCGCGCATTCTACCGGCAGGTCTACAAGGTGCGGAGCGCCGGGGCGGACGAACCTCGGAATCGATCAGGTAGCTGCGCGACCGGTCGTTAGGCCCTCCGCCGTGGCACCGTCGCAAGCATGCTCGGCCGGAGCTGCATGCGGGCCAGCCAAGCCGCAACGCGCGGATGGCGGGCCAGGGCCGCAGATCCGTCCGGCGCCTGGCGGAAGCAATCGAGCATCGGCGCAGCGTGAAGATCGGCAAGCGAAAGCTGGTCGCCGGCGAGGAATGGCGCTTCGCCAATGAGCGCCCCCAGTGCCGCGAGACAAGTCTCAGACTTCGCGATTGCCGCTCCAAGTCGCGCCTGATCCGTCGGTTGTCCGAGCGCCGGGCCACTGACTTGCTCAACGTAGACACCCCAGACGAGGTTCCGATAGGCGTAGCTGTCCATGATGCTGATCGCCTGGTTCATCCGCGCGCGCCGCCACGGATCGGAGGGCTGCAGCGGCGGGCCGGGAAACGCTTCGTCGACGTACCGAGTGATCGCACCGGTTTCGTAAAGCCGGAGCTGGTGATGACTGAAGGCTGGAACCTTTCCGAACGGATGAAGCTGCAGATAGTCCTTCGGAGGACCCCCGGGGGCGAAGATGTCGATTTCGACAAGCTCATAGCCGACGCCCTTCTCCTCAAGCACCAGGCTCACAGCGCGGACATAGACGCTGTAGGACGTCCCGTAGAGCATCGGCTTACTCATGGCCGTGCCAGCCTGCCCGGCGGCGGGTGGCGGCGCAAGATCGGGCCGCAAAGTTCGGAGGCCGTCGAACCTATTGGGCCTAACTCCAGGTCCGGGCTGGTATCGCGCCCTGCGCCGAATGCTGAAAGTGAGAGTCTCTCGATCTGTCGGCGTAAGACACTCCCCCTGGGCCAGGGCCGGAGTGGACGACACGAACACGAACGCAGCGAGGAGCACACTTCCGCGACGGCGGCCGTGGGAGCAGCGGAGGCTCAGACCGGGGTTGGGGCGGGTTCTCTCCCAAGCCGAATCACCGGCCTCGGGGGCGCTTCGCCGCGCGCCCACTTCTCGATGCGTGCGAGGTTCACACGTTGCCGCTTCGCGACCTCGATCGCCTACTCTAGGCTCTGCAGGTCGCCCCAATGAAGGTACTTGGCGAGGCGATCCATGACGCACTCCGTCGGCGCGAGCAGCCGGAGTCTGGGGTGCTTGGTCTCGCGCCGCGCAAACTTGGTGATCTGTGCCATGCCGGCAGTCACTGGTCCGGTCGGGAACTCCACCGAGTACTTCGTTCGAGGATGGATCCAATTTCTCTGATCGCGACGCTTGAATCCGAGCTCGGTCATCGCATGTTCGACCTTGGCGGAGAGACCGATCGGAACGAAGTCGAGGTCGTACGACTCGTAGGCATTCCTCGAGTAGATCGACACGACAGCGCCGCCGGAGAGCACCGCTTGGACTCCATGCCGGGCGAGCGTTGCGCACACGAGGCCCGCGAGATCCTCGATCGAGGTCCTCGGACCGATCGAACTCAAATCGGCTTGCCCGCACGACGGGGGCGCCGTCGCTGGCCCAGGAATCGCCTGCGATCGGCTTCGGGCAAGGACTTCACCGCCTTTCGCAGGAGTGCGCGCAGCTCGTCCCGGAACCGAAAGCTCGGATTCCACTCGAACAGCCGCGTTCGCCCGCGCAGGCGGCTGACGACGATTCCGCCTCGCTCCAGCCGATCGAGCTGTCGCTGCAGATGCACGTAACCGGTTTCGCCAAGCCGAAGGGGGGTGACTCAAGAGCCAGAGCGACGCAGCCTGGTGATGTCGGAGACTACTCCCGAAACGACTTTAGTGACTTCTCGCCGGCTGAGCAACGGATCGACGGTTCCGATGCGCCTTGCAAGAGCTCGACCTCTACTGGGCCGGCTGCGGCGGAGAAGGCGCCGAAGCGCGATTCATCTCAGAGGTCGGAGCAATGTCCGCAAGCGGTGACTCAATCACAGTGCGCCCGAGAGAGTTCGGCGCCTCCCAGCAGACGCCTGCGCGCATCGGCGAGCGCGGCCTGGTCGAGCCGCTCGCCACACTCGGTTACACGTTCGTGTCGATGACTCTCAACACCTTGGACGTGCCGGTGGTCGGACCGGAGCAGCCCTTCCCGCGAAAAAGAACCGTTGACGAGTGAGTGACCATCGGGACAAGATGCCGCTGGCCATGAATCACGATCAAGATCGCCATCGCCTTGCGTCGCTCGCCGGCGCCGCGCTCCTGGCTGTGACCGGCTGCGCCTCGAATGTCGTGACTGTCGCCCAGCGTCCGCCGGAACACTACGAGAGAGTCGGCCACACGTCCGGCGAAGCGTGCGGGGTGCTGCTCTTCTATTCGACCATATACAGTATCTTCCCTGTGATGCTGACCTCGCGCTTGCAACGCGCCTACACGGACGCGCTGAGTCACGCGCCAGGTGCGACGGGCCTCGTGAATACGGAGATCAGTGAGTTCTACTTCTGGTGGATCGTCGGCACGACCTACTGCACGATGCTGGACGGCGACGGCATCCGGGAAGTCGGCGCTCCGGCGCCGCCACCGGAAGTCGAATCTCCACCGCCGGCCCCGCCGGCGCCCCCGACCGGGGAGACGCCGTGACTCGCCACGCCGGCCGCTTGCTCTCGCTCGTCCTTTGCGCCGCATCGGTCGCGTGCACGACTCACCCTGTCCGGCTCGACAACATCGAAAACGTCCACTACGACCCGACGCGCCCGACCGAGGTGAAGTCAGAGGCCTGCGGAACGATGCTCCTGTTCGCCTTCATCCCCGTGAAGGTCCGGTCGCGCCAGCTGCGCGCGGAGCTCGCGATCCAGAATCAAGCCAACGGCGGCGTGCTGACCAACGTGCGCGTGCAGGAGCGCTGGCTGTGGATCCTGTTCGGCACGCTGCTGTGCACGGAGATCTCCGCGACCGCGTATCCGCGCGTGCCCTGAGTGACTCACCTCGTGGAGTGACTGCGGCGTCGCGTCGGTTCGAGTCCGAGCGTCGGCTCCATGATCAACCAGGATCAACGCCCCATCTAGCGAGCATTCAAGGAAGCGAACCTCTGGGTCAGGAAGTCGAGCGCACGCTTCCACGAGTCGGCGTTGGCGTACGCATAGGCAGCCGCGCTTCCTCCGCAGGCCAAATCGATCCCGAGGACCGGATGAAAGACGCGCGTGGTCGTGCAAGGTAGATACGGGCGGGAGATCAGATGCCCCGCACCCTCATAGCTGATGTGTTCATCCTTGAAGCCATGACGGCGCTCGCGCAGCCGTCGCATTGCGATCTCGGACAAGAGACTCGAGGGCCACATCTGGTCATCTGCGCCGGAGAGCAATAGAACCGGTCCGTTGATGCGCTCTACCGGGATCGTCGCCGCCTCCACTGCCGAAACGTCACGCAGCGCCGCGACGAATCCTGGCGTGTAGCGAATCGGCGTATCGCCCATCCCGACCGCCGCGTCGTCGACTCCGACGAATGGGAGAGCTGCTCCTTGGTACGACCAGGCGGAGAACGAGCCTTCGCCGTCACGGGGGAAGCCGCCATGGACCAGGCCACTCGGAACCCAGCCGAGAACGGCCTTGATTTCCGGATACATGGAGCCAAGCAGGAGAGCTAGCTCTCCCCCCCGAGAGACTCCGGAGACGGCGATCGCTCCGGAACGGATGTCGGATCGCTTGCGCAGCCACTGCATGGCGGTAGCGAAGTATTCGATCGGGAAGTGTTTCAGCCCCTTGGGAAGGTGCTCGACGCCGAAATAGGCCAGCGCGAATCCCGCTATTCCGTGCGACGCAAACAGAGCGGCTGCGCTCTCGGAGAGACCACCCCCCGAGCCACCGAGAGTGATCACGACAGGGTGAGGCGGGGCACTCGCGGGCAAAAAGAGCGTAGCTATCAACCCATCATCGCGAACGGGAACCCTTGAAACGCCGGGGTCAACCGCTCGCCACTCGAGTGCCGAAGTTGCGACGACTTCCCCTTCGACGCTTGCAGTGAAGTAGACCAGCGCGCGGTCGAGCGAGGTCGTGAACGCTACCGCGGGCGGGTCCGTCTCCATCGACCAGAGCAGGCCCATCGAGTCGGCGCCACCGTAGGTCCCAGACTCGGGCCCCTGCGTCGCGAGATCGACGCCGCCGCTCGCGTCTGCAGTAAAGACGCCTTCTGATCGCCACTCGCGACCGCCCTGATCGCGTAAACGAGCGCAGATCGCAACGCGCGAGGAGGCAGGCAAGCCCTCGAGCACGATCGTCAGCTGCTCGTCGACTCGCTCGGAAAGAGGTGTGATGTTCAGTCGCGGACGCATCGAGGGGGCTCCCGACCAAACAGCGCTGACCGCCAGCGCCAGGACTCAGCCGCCGCCGCCAGAATGCCACCACGCCCCGGATCTGTCCCCCGAATCTTGGTCAGGAGCGACTTGCGTTTTGACGTAGTATCGGGTCCGGGCCAAAAAGGTCTCGCTCCGCCACCAGCTTCTTCAAGAGACCGTTCTCGTGCTCGATCTGTCGCAGTCGCTTCACATCCGCTGGCTCGAGCCACCCGAAGCCCTTGCGCCAGGCGCACTCACTCCTTGTCGCTTGGCCACTTCGCCCACCGGCGCTCGATCCGCCTCGCGGAGGGATCTTCACCATCTGGTCTTCGCTGAACCGACTCTTCTTCACGGCTTCCTCCGTCCCCGGAAGCCATTTTCGCAGAGTTCAATCGGTCCGAAAATCTCGACTCAGGTCACGCGTATCCGCGCGTGCCCTGAGTGACTCACCTCGTGGAGTGACTGCGGCGTTGCGTCGGTTCGAGTCCGAGCGTCGGCTCCATGATCATCCGGCGATCGCCTGGCTCTCTACACGGCCGACCTGACTCAGGATCTGCCCGTTCGCGCACCAGGCGTGCACGCGTATCCACGCAGGTGAGCCAAGACGCAGTCGCTAGGTGCCGGGCGCGTGGCCGCTGGGAGGCGTCGGGCTGGGCGCCGTCGGAGCGGGAGTCGGCTCGAAGTAGAGGCGGAACATCTGGGGCTGGGCGTCGTTCCAATCGCCGCGCTGCTGGGGCACATCGACGTCCAGGACAAGCATGCCGAGTGGCCCGAGCGCGCCCAGCCGGCGGGGGACCCGCTTCTCTGGCGCGGCTCCGCTCGGGTGCTCCCACGGCGGCTCGAGTGGCACATACAGACCCTCGCCTTCGTCGCTCACCACGAGCTTGCTGAGGACGGGTTCGATGTACTCGCGGAACCATGCCTCCGCGCCTGCGCGATTGGCAGCGTCCGAGGTCGGGTCCACCTCCTGCGCCAAAACATTCCTCGGGACGGCGAGGCACACGAGGGGGCCAACGATTCCCAGCGCCAGAACTACTCTGAGTGCCACTACTGCCTTTGCTGCGCGCGCGAGCGCGGCCGATACCGATATTCCTTGATTAAAGCGCTAGGCGCTCGGCGGCGTACGTCAAGCCGCGCCTCACGGCGAGTGCGCCCAGAGGCCCCGGGCCCCTTCGCGGTCGTGGTGCCAGCGTGGTGCCAACTCGACGCGACAAGACCGAACAGCGCCGATCGCTTCTCTACACGGGGTGACTCAGACCGCCTAGTATTCCGAGCCCTTCCA
>JBGQIB010000019.1:0-42255 GCA_041498295.1 bacterium
GTTCGTCCAGTCGCCGAGCGCCGCGATCACGCCGGCGACAGGCTCGCCCCCGACCTCGAGCTCGGCCGTGACCGAGAAGCCGCCGAACAGCGGCGGCAGCGCGTCCTCCGAAACCGGCCCTGCGCCTGGCCTGAGCTCGACCGACGTGCGCAGGCCGAACATCGGCTTCACCAACGCCGCGGCGCGGGCGAGAAGGCTGTCCTCGAGCGGCAACACCTGATTGCGCCCCGCTTCGCTCCACCAGAGCGCGACGAGCTTGGCCAATCGTTCGGGCTCCGTGTCGGCGAGATCGCGCGCCTCGGAGAAATCGTCCTCGAGCTGGAAGAGCGACCAGCGGTCCTTGTCGAAGTCGTGACTACCGGTGACGAGGGCGCGTTCGATCGCGAGCTGACTCCCGACGTGATCCGTGGTCGCCTTCCAGCCCGCGTGATAGATGGCGCGGCTGCCGAGCATCTCGAAGTACTGCGTGTCTCGGGGCGAGGGTGACTCGTCCGACGCGAAGCACGGCAGAAGACTCGCGCCGTCGAGCGCGCGCTGCGCGACGCCGGCGACGCTCGCGGGTCGCTCGATGCCGGCGGCTTCGAGCACCGTCGGGAAGAGATCGACCGCGTGACAGAACTGTGCGCGCACCGCGCCGCCGCGCTCGATGCGACGCGGCCAGTGCGCGATCAGCGGCGTGCGCACGCCGCCGAGCCAGGTGAAGCGCTTCCACAGGCGGAACGGCGCGTTCCCCGCCCATGCCCAACCCCACGGATAGTGGTTGTACGCGCGGAAGCCGCCGATCTCGTCGAGCCGCGACGCGCTGCGCCGCACCTCGTCGGCGCGATTCAGCATGAAGCTGTGCTCGTTGAACAGCCCTCCCGGCCCGCCCTCGGCGCTCGCGCCGTTGTCGGAGAGCAGAAGGATGAGTGTGTCGTCGAGGATTTCCTGCTGCTCGAGGAAGTCGACGACCCGACCGATTTCGGTGTCGGTGTGCGAGAGGAAGCCGGCGAACGCCTCCATGAGCCGCGCGTACACGGCGCGCGCGTCGGCCGAGAGTGTCTTCCAGTCCTCTACCCATGGCGGGCGCGCGGGCAGCGTCGTACCCGCCGGCACGACGCCGAGCTCGAGCTGGCGCGCGAAGGTGCGCGCGCGCCACTCTTCCCAACCGGCGTCGAAGCGGCCGCGGTAGCGATCGATGAACGCGCGCGGCGCTTGATGCGGCGCGTGCACGGCGCCCGGAGCGAGATAGAGGAAAAACGGCTTCTTCGGCGCGGTGTGGCGCAGGTCCTGGATTTGCCGGATGGCCGTGTCGACGAGGTCCTCGGTCAGGTGATAGCCCTGCTCGGGCGCGCGCGGCGGCGAGACGAAGCCGTTGTCGCGCACCAGCTCGGGAGTCCACTGATTGGTGTCACCGCCGTGGAAGCCGTAGAAGTGCTCGAAGCCGAGTGCGAGCGGCCAGCGCTCGAACGGTCCGGCCGCGGTCTGCTCCCAGCGCGGCGCGAGGTGCCACTTGCCGACGGCGAACGTTCCGTAGCCGGCGTCGCGGAGTACACGCGCCAGTGTCGCGGCGCTCGGCGGGATGCGGGCATCGTAGCCGGGGAAGCCCATCGGGATGTCGGTGAGGAATCCCATGCCGACCGCGTGATGGTTGCAACCGGTGAGCAGTGCGGCTCGCGTGGGCGAGCACATCGCCGTGACGTGGAAGCGGTTGAAGCGCAGGCCGCGTTCGGCGAGCCGATCGATCACCGGCGTGGCGACGTCGGAGCCGAAGCAGCCGAGCTGCGCGAAACCGAGATCGTCGAGCACGATCACGACGACGTTCGGCGCGCCCGCCGGGGCGCGCGCGTGGCTCGGCTGGATGGCGCGTGACTCCGCGAGCGTTCGGCCGACGATGGCTCGCTCGCTCATGGTGCGGGCTCGAAGAGCGGCTCGAGCTCGCGCTTCACCACTTTGCCCATCGCGTTTCGCGGCAGCGCGGCGACGAACACGATCTCTTCTGGAACCTTGTATCTCGCGAGTCGCTCGCGCGCGAAGGCCGCGAGCTGCTCGGCGCCCGCGCTCGCACCCGCCGTGAGCTGCACCGCGGCGACGACGCGCTGGCCCAGGCGCGTGTCGGGCCGGCCGAACACGGCGCTGGCCGCGACCGCGGGATGCTCCGCCAAGACACGCTCGACCTCCGCGGGGTAGACGTTCGCGCCGCCGCGCAGAATCAGCTCGTTGCGGCGCCCGCGGATGTAGAGATCGCCGAGCTCGTCGATGAAGCCGAGGTCGCCGGAGTGGTATACACCGCCGCGCAGCGCCTTCTCGGTCTCTTCGGGCTTGTTCCAGTAGCCGAGCATCGCCGTGTACACGCCGGCCCACGGACCGCGGCTCGCGGGAGCGATGCAGATCTCGCCGACCTCGCCGTCGGGCACGGGCTGGTCCTTCTCGTCGAGGATGCGGATCTCGACCTGCGGCACGGCCTTGCCGCAGAGCCCCGGCCGCGGCGCCGCAGCGCCGTCGGAGCGAGTCACCGCGGTCGGCGCCTCGGTCATGCCGTAGCCGATCGTGACTTCGCTTCCGAAGCGCTCGCGGTACAGCGCCCGGAATTCCTCGGGACACTCCGCGCCGCCGACCTCGGGCCGCCGCAGCGACGCGAGGTCCTCGCGCCGGACGGCGGGATGCGTCAGCAAGTCGTAGAGGATCGTCGGCACGGCCGCGAAGTGACCGACGCGCTCACGACTCACCCAGTCGGCTACGCCCTCGGCGTCGATGCGGTCGATGCACACGAGCGCGGAGCCGTCCTGAAACGCGACCAGCGGCCCGAGCACCATGAGATTGAGGATCGTGAGCGGCAGCAGCACACCTTGGCGTAGCTCGGGACCATACGTACCGGAGGCGGCGGCGACGGCGCCCGGCAGGAGCAGGTTGTGGTGACTGTGCACGGCGCCCTTCGGAAAGCCGGTCGTGCCGCTCGTGTAGGCGATCGCGGCCGGCGCGTGCGGATCGAGCTCGAGCGCGGGACGCGCTTCGTCGCCGCAGCGCGCGAACGATCCGGGCGCGATCTCGAGCGCGTGCGCGAGCTCGGGGAGCGACTCGCGCTGCGCCTCGAGTGACTCGAGCACGTCCGCCGGCGCCAGGAACACGCGCGCGCCCGAATCGCGCAGGCAGTAGGCCTTCTCGGGCGCGGCGAGCGGCTTCGAGATCCCCACCCAGATCGCGCCGAGCCGCGCTGTGCCGATGAACGCGATCACGATGTCGACGTCGTTCGGCAGACAGGCCGCGACGCGATCGCCTTTGCGCACGCCCAGGGCCGCGAGCTGATTCGCGGCTCGGTTCGAGGCAACGTCGAGCTCGCCGTAGGTGAATCTGCCGCTGCGCCCGACGAGCGCGATCCGCTCGGGCGCGCGCGCGACCCAGAGATCCAGGACGTGCGCAACGGTCTGCGCGCGCAGGCGAGTCACGGGCGCATGTACCAACCGCCCGAGACGTTCAGCGCTTCGCCGGTGATGAAGCCCGAGCGACGGTCCGAAGCGAGAAACATCACGGCCTCGACGACGTCCTCGGAGCGCCCGTAGCGGCGCATCGGCGTCTCCGCGATCAGGGGCCGAAAGTCGGCGTCGAACTTCTCGACGAAGCGCGACCAGATCAGCCCCGGCGCGATCGCGTTGCAGCGGATCCCGTGCGGGCCGACTTCGTGCGCGATGTTGCGCGTGAGTGCGAACATCGCGGCCTTCGCCGCGGCGTACGCGGGCTCGCCGTCCTTCTCGTTCGGGTTGCTGATCCAACCCGCGACCGACGAGATGTTGACGATGTTCCCGCGCCTGCGCGCGACCATGCCCGGCAGCACGCGCCGCGCCAGAAAGAAGTTCGCGGAGAGCGATACGTCGATCGTGCGATCCCAGTCACTCATCTCGTAGGCGACGATCCTGCCGAGCTTGTTCTCCGCGGCGTTGCACACGAGCAGGTCGACCCCGCCGAGCCGCTTCTCGGTCTCGGCGAGCATCGCGTCGACTTTCGCGCGGTCCGCGATGTCGAGCTGAAAATCGAGCACCTCCGCACCGGTCTCCTTGCGGATGCGCTCCGCCACCTCGCGATTGCGGCGCTCGTGCAGATCGCAGATCACGACGGACGCGCCTTCTTGCGCGAAGCGCAAGGCCGTCGGCCCGCCGATGCACGCGCCGCCGCCGCCGGTCACGAGCACGACGCGGCCCTCGAACTCGCGGGACTCACTCACGGGTTCCCCACCAGGTGCATCGCGTTTCCGCGCATCAGCTTCTCGACGTCAGCCGGCGCGAACTGCTTCTGGATCGCGGCGATGAACTCCTCGGGATGCGGCACACACTCCGCGTGCGGGTAGTCCGAGCCGAAGACCACGTGCTCGACGCCGATCAACTCCGCGAGCGCTTTGTGGTCTTCCTCGTGATAGGGATTCACCCAGACGTGCTGCCTGAAGATCTCACTCGCGCGGCCGTGCACGCGGCCGCCGATCCACGGTCCGTTGCGGCCCATGCCCTTCATCTTGTCCATCGCCTTCAGCAGATAGGGCACCCAGAGCGAGCCGTTCTCGACGGAGAGCACCTTCACGTCGGGGAACCGCCCGAAAAAGTTGCCCATGATGAGCGCGACGATCGAATCCATGATCGGACGGTCACCGTACATGCAGACCCACTGGAAGGCCGACTGGTGGTGCGACGCGGGATTCGCGGACTCACCCCAGTGAGTCGAGAACATCTCGTTGTAGCCGGCTTCCCCGACGTGGTAGGCGATCGCCAGCTTCGCCTCGTTCGCCAGCGACCAGACGCGATCGAAGCGCGGATCCGCCGGCGAGTGACCGCCCGCCGGGCCGGTGCGCACGTTGACGAGGCGCGCGCCGCGCGCGAGGAAGCCCTCGAGATCGCGCAGCGCCTCGTCTGGATCGAGCAGCGAGAGCACCGGCGACGCGAAAATGCGTCCCTTCCACGCGTAGCCCCAGGTCTCGTCGAGCCAGCGGTTGAACGCGCGCAGGTTCGCGTAGGAGAGCTCGACGTCGTCGCGCAGGAAGTGCTCGACGCAGACCCCGAGCGTCGGGAACAGAAACGCCGCCTCGACCCCCTGCTCGTCCATGCGCGCGAGGCGCTCCTCGCGGCGCTGGAAGGCGGGATCCATCGGGATCTCCACCGTCTCGGGCTCGACTAGCCGCTCGCTGCCGAGTGACTTCAGGAACTCGCGTAGCGAGCCGGGACGCACCGTCTTGTCGAAGCTCGCGAACGTGTCGTCGAGGAAGTGGAACTCGCGGTCGCCGATCCAGATCTGCGGCTTGCCGTCGGTCTCGACGACGCGCACGGCGCCGTGCCGATGGCGGGGCTCGATGTAGCGCGTGAAGGCGTCGCGCGGCTCGTAGTAGTGGTTGTCGCCGTCCCAGATCCCGAAACCGAGCGGTGTCATGCGTGCTTACCGAGAAACTCGCGGAGCGCCGCATTGAAGGGCTTCGGATGAGTCACGTTCGGAGCGTGCGGCGCGCCTTTGATGACCACGAGGTCCTTGCAGTCGGCGAGGCCCGCCTGAAGACCTTTTGCCGTGGCGAGATCGAAGGCTGCATCCGCGCTGCCGTGAATCACGATCGACGGACACTTGATCTCGGGCAGGCGGTGCAGGAACTCGTCGCGCCCGAGCACCGTGTCCCAGGGGTGCGCCGTCTCCGACGGCGGCTTGGACATCCACTTCCCGAGCCAGCCCGAGGCGTCGTACTTCTTGCCAAAGAACAGCTCGGCCATGTTGGTCGCGACCTGGCCCACCGGGCCGTGCTCGATCCACTCGTCCGCCGTCGCGCGGTACTGCTCGACGACCTCGGGCGAAAAAGCGGCCGCCGCGGTGTCGACGAGCGCGAGCGCGCGCACGCGGGTCGGGTACTTCCACGCCGCGCGCATCGACAGAAACCCTCCCTGCGACATGCCGACCAGGGTAGCCGCCTGGATGTTGAGCTGGTCGAGCAGCGCGATGCAGTCACTCGCGGAGTCGTAGTAATCGAACGGCCCCAGACACTCGCTCATGCCGTGACCACGCTCGTCCCAGGTGATGCAGCGGAAGTCCGAGGAGAACTCTGCGACTTGCGCTCCCCACATCGAGTGATCGAGCAGGAAGCCGTGACTGAACACGACTGGGCGCCCGCGCCCGCCCGAATCCTCGAAATATAAGTGATGTCCGTTGATGATGGCGAAAGGCATCAGTTGAACTCCGGCATGATTTTGGTGGCGAAGAGCTCGAGTTGTCGGTCTTGAACGTGGCGCGGCGTCGTGCCCTGGTAGAAGAAGTTCCAGCAGAGCCACTCCAGATTCCCGTCGCCATGACACTTCACGAGCTTTTCGAAGTGACGCTTCACTTGATCGACGGTCCCGCAGATCTGGTAGCCCTTCTCGATCATGCGCTGCGTCGCGGCTTCGTTGCTCTTGAAGAGCAGGGGCCGGCAGTTCGGGTCGTCCTCGGGATTTCGGAACAGCTCGAGAAACCCGAAGCGCCCGAAATACTCCTGGTAGTCGTGACCCGTCGTGCGCGCGGCGAGCTCGAACGCTTCGTCGTACGTGTCGCCGATCGTGATCGCGCGCACCGCTCCGCAGTTTTCGCCGAGCGCGACGTCGCGCCCGTTCTCGGCGGACACGCGCTGATACTCGCGGCACATCATCAGGAACTTCTCCGGGTCTGACTCCCAGATCCAGGGCAGCCAGCCGTTCTTCGCGCAGTTCAAGAGCGAAGGCATGCCGCCGGTGACGGGAACCCAGATGGGCGGGTGCGGCTCCTGGTACGGGCGCGGACATACGCCGATCTTTCGGATCACGTCGTCGTCGTCGATCTCACCCGGCGCGCCGAACTTGCGCGTGTAGCCCGGCGCCCCCCAACCGACGATGCCGTCGTGCGGGTACGGGACCTGGAAGAACTTCCCCTTGTGCTCGAAGGCATCGTTCGTCCACGCCTTCAAGAGGATTTCGATGTTTTCGTCGTAGCGCTCGCGGTTCTGGCGATCGATCTCGTCGCCCATGCCGGTCGCGATCGGCGCGCCCTGCCCCAGCACCTGCATCCAGCGCTTCTGGTAGCCGCGCGCGAACGCCACGGCGACACGTCCCTGTGTCAGCTGGTCGAGGATCGCGAGGTCCTCCGCGACCCGGATCGGGTTCGCGGTAGTCATCACGATCGACATCGGCGCGAACTTGATGCGTTTGGTGCGCGCCGCGAAGTCGGCGAACAGCAGGATCGGATTCACCGAGAGCTCGTTGCCCTCGGTGTGGAAGTGGTGCTCGGTCGTGGAGAACGCGTCGATGCCGAGCTCATCCGCGGTGATCGCGAGGTGGCGCAGCTCCTCGAGCATCATCTGATAGCGCTCGGTCGAGCGCCCGATCGGCCGCAGCCGCTCGCGCTCCTCGAGCGTCGCCGGAACCGCCGGCATAGCGAACAGGTCGATCTTCAACGGGGCCTCCCAATCTTACGGGTTCCGGCCCGCCGCCGCGGGACATCGGCCCGCGGGTCCGATGTCGGGCCGCGGGCCACCCGCAACTTCGCTCGCCTCCGGCTCGCTGCGCTCTTCATTTGCGCTCTCACGCGAAGCGCTCACGGATCCACGGGACGATCCGGTCGAGCGCAGCTTTCTGGCCGCTGCGATCACTCATCCCACTGGGCCCGTAGCCCAGATGATCGCCCGAGACGCGCTGAATTTGTTTGTCGGTCGCGGGCGAGCGCTCGAAGATCGCGTCGGTCTGGTTCGAGAAGACGGCGTTGTCGCCGAGATAGGCAACCACCAAGGTAGGCAACGCGAGCTTCGGCAGACAGGCCAGAGTCGACGCGCGCGACGCATGCCCCGACCAGGTCGAGAGCCAGGCCCGCGGCGTCTGGTACTTGCCGAAGCCGGATTCGAGGTAGTTGAACACGTCGGGCCGCGGCGAGAAGAACGAGCCGATCGCGCGCTGGGAGGGGTGGAGAGAGAGATCGGTGTAGGCGGGGCTCGCCTCGGTGCGGTGGATCGCCAGGTAGCGCCCGACGAACGCGCGCCGCTCGATGCGCCGGCGCTCCGCGAGCGGGAGCGACTCGACGTCCGGCGCGCCCAGCTTGCGCAGCCAGTGATTCCACTCCGCGACGAAGCCGCGCGCCACCGCATCGATGCGCGCGACGCGCGCGCTCTGCGCCGCGGCGTAACGCGCGAGAAACTCGGCCGAGTATTTCGAAGGCTCCGGCAACGGCCGGAAACCGTTCGCCGGATCGTACATGTCGAGCTCCGGATCGATCGAGAGCGGGTCGCTCTCGTCCACGAGCGACGGATCGATGATCGACAGCATGAGCTTGCCCTGGCCCAAGTGAGTCGCGAGCTGCACGAGCCCGTCGGCAGGCGGCAGGTCGAGCTTGTTCAAGTCGCACGGGTCGCCCGCTGCCGTATCCCCGAGACGCCCCGGGGGCGCCGTCGCCGCTTGTGACTGATAGAAGCTGTAGAGCGCTCCGCCGCCGCTGTTCCCCACGAGCACGATCTTCGCGAAGCCGCGCTCGCGCAGGCGCCGGATCGCCGCTGCCACGTCGAGGATCAGTCGCTCGTGAATCAGATTCACGTCGTTGTTGATGAAGCGGCCCGCTTGGCCGAAGGTCGCGACGCCCGCTTCGAGCAGGCGTGGCATCGCGTAGTGGCGCTGCATGTCCCCGCGCGGGTGCATGAAGAGGGCCACGCAGCGCTCGCCGCCGCGCGTGAACAAGGTGCCGTGTGACTCGCCGCCGTCCTCGGCGAGGAGCGGCATCGGCTCGATCCGAACGCCGTCTGGCAGCTTCTCGAACGACCAGAGACTCGGTCCGGCGGCGGGATAGCGCGCGAGCTGCGGGAAAGCCATGACTACGGCGCGTCCTTGCGGACGGTGAGCTGCACGTGGTCGCGCTTCGCGGCCATCGCCTCGGACGCGACGCTGAGCGGGCGCACGCAGTCGACGTTCACGGCCTGAATGTCGTTCGTGCCGATCTCCGACCAGAACTGCTCGGCCATCTGGCGCGCCGCCTCGCCGGGTCCGTGCACGGCCCCGCGCGGGTGCCACATGATTGTCGTGCCCTCCATCGGCTGGCCCGCGATGCTGCCCGCGTGCAGGAAGCCGATCTCGTCGAAGTCCACGTTGCGGTGGTAGTAAGGGAGGCGCGAGGCTTCGCGGTCGCGCTGCATCGGGCTCGGTACGAAGTTGCACAACACCCAGCCGTCCGCGCAGAACAGGCCGAACGCGGACGGCGGCACGTGATTGCGGTCCGCCGTGACCGGGCGAAAGTCGGTGTTGTGGAAGCGGAACGGGAACAGGTCGCCCTTCCAGCCGACCACGTCGAAGGGATGCTGCGGATAGAAGAACGCAGTCACTCGCCCAGCTCGCTTCACCCGCACCTCGTACTCGGCGCGGCCGTCGCCCTGCATCGCCTTCGGCTCGGGCACGGTGAGCACGTCGGGGTCGTACGGATTGTGTCGGCCGAGGTTCGGGTGCTCGACGAGCCCGATCTCGTCGCGTGACTCGAGGTGCAGGAAGTAGTTGTCCTTCGTGACCGGGACGATCCGGTGAGTCACTCCCTTCGGGAGCACCAGGTAGTCGCCGGGGCGGAACTCGAGCGGCCCGAACTCGGTCTCGAACGTGCCCTCGCCGCGGTGCACGAACCAGATCTCGTCGGCGTCGGCGTTGCGCACGAACCAGGGCATCGGCTCGCTGCGCCGGCTCGCGGAGACCACGAGGTCCTCATTCCAGAACAAGCGCGTCGGCGCGCCGGCGGCGCTCGTGCGGTCGGTCGTGTCGACCCTTTCGCCGTCGACGTCGCCCGGCGCGAACTCGCCCTCGACGCGCACCCAACCCGTCGGCTCGTTCAGGCGGTACAGATTCGCGACGCGGCCGTGGAAGCCGCCGCGCCCGAGCTCCTCCTCCTTCAGGCCCTTCGGCACGGCGACGTGCGCCTGCCGCGGAGTCTGGCCCCTGGCGAGGTGGATCCAGGAGTTCTTCATGTGAACAGCACGTCGTGCGCGTACTTCGTGTCGACGTATTCCTTCACGCCGGAGATCTTCCCGCGCTTCAGCTTGAACACGAAGTGGTAGTGATTGCGGTAGTCGCGACCCTTCGCGCTCTTCGCGCTGAGCACGAACTGCACGCACACCGTGTTGCCCTCGGCGACCATCTCCTGAACGTCGATCTTCATCGGCACGGTCGGGTCGTAGAGGCCGACGCCGCTGCCCATGAGCTCGAGCACCTTGGCCTTGCCCTCGTACGTGCCGGCCATGTCGGAGCCCGGCGGCACCCACCAGGTGACATCGTCCGCCAGCATCTCTGGCAGCCTCGGATCACCCGTGCTGATGCGTTTGAAGTAGGTCTTTACCAGCTTCTTGGCTTCGGCCGCGCCCATCCCGGGCTCCTTCTCGGCGCGCTTCGAGGAATGCTCGGATCCGATCCGCCGCGCCACACGGATCAGTGTAATCCGAACCGAGCGAGAGCATCGGAAGCTCCGGCGGCGCGACGCGGGCGTCGCTCCAGCCGGGAATCTCGGGCGGCGCGCCGGCGAGCGCGACGACGGCGGCAAGAAGCTCGGGAAACGCGAGCGCCGCCCCCAGCGCCAGGGTCGCCCCCTCGCCTCGCCCGACGAAGAAGAGCGGCGCCCCCCCGCGCGCGTGCAACTCTCGCGCAAGTGACTCGAGCTGCGCGAGGCTGTCGCCGAAGCTCGCGGGCTCGGGGCGGCCGAGATCGTCGCGCCGGAACCACGAATAACCGGCGTACGCGCGCCAGCGCGGATCGGTGGGCGCGGCGCTCCCGTGGAAAGGATCGCGGGCGCGCGGCGCCTGAGCCGCGACGACGTCGCAGCCGAGAGAGAGCGCGGCACAGAGCGCGAGGAGCTCCGACGAGTCCGCGCCGTCGGCGTGGAGCGCGACGAGCGTTCCGTTTGGTCGCGGTGAGCGCAGCTCCCTTCGGACGAGCTGGCTGCGCGCGCTCACGCCAGCTCCTTCACCGGCTCACGCGCCGCGTTCTCACCCGCGATACACCCGAAAGTGACGGCCGGGCCCAGCGTTCCGCCGCCCGCGTAGTAGTACGGGCCGGTCGGCGACGCGATGCAGTTGCCCGCGCCAAAGAGCCCGGAGATCGGCTTCCCGGCCGTCGCGTCGAGCACGCGCGCGCTGCGGTCGATCACCGGGCCGCCGTTCGTGTCGAGCGTACCCGCCGCGAGGATGATGGCGTGCGCGGGCCCAGACTCTCGGATCGGATACATCGTCACGTTCTTGGTCGGTAGTGGGTACTTCGTGCCCGGGTTCGCGAACGACCAGATCTTCGCGTGCCACTCGCGGTCGTAGACGCTCGCGCCGCGCAAGAACTCGGGGTCGACGCCGCGCGCCGCGTTGGCGTTGAAGGTCTTCACCGTGGTCGCGAGTGACTGCGCGAAGCTCGGATCGAGTCGGACGCCGCCGGTTCGGCCCGCGACCTCCTCGAGTCGCGCGTCGAGCGCGGGCCCGAGCGCCGCGAGGCTCGGCGCGCTGATCACGTACGGCGCGCTCGTGCCCGGCGCCGGCAGCGGGAAGCGGCCGCCGAAGAGCGCGGCCGTGCGCTCGTCGTAGACCATGAACAAGAGCAGGTTCGCCCACTCGTGGCGCACCGGATCCCAGACGTAGTGCACGCGCGTGCGCTCGTTGTAGTTCGACTTCTCGTCGACGACGCGCCGCCCGAAGCGGTTCACCATGATCATGCTGTCGCCAGGCGGCATGAAAACGTCGTCCGGGGTCGAGGAGAACTGCAGCGCTTGCTCGAGCACGATCTGCGCGCGCCACGCGCTCGGCATGTTGCCGAGCTTCGCGCCGAGTGACTCGGCGATGCGCACGAAGTCACCCTCGTTCGTGGGCACGGCGCAGCCGCCGAAGACGGGGCCGGGTTGGAAGTTGCGCACGAGCTCCGCGTCGTGCGTGAAGCCGCCGCTCGCGAACACGACGCCACGGCGCGCGCGCAGGCGCAAAGTCGGGCCGCCCAGCTTCTGGACTTCGAGCCCAACGAGCTCGCGGCGCGAATTCACGAGCGCCCGCACTGCGCGGTGACCCATCAGCACCGGCACCTTGCGTGCCTCGAGACCCGCACGCAGCTGTCGGACCATCTCATCGCCCAGACCGAACGAGCCGTCGGCCTTTTTCGCCCAGTAGCGGCGGTCGACGATCTTCGTCGCGTTCGGCGGCTCGAAATAGTCCGGCATCGGGCCCGCGAGTGAGTCGGCCGCCATCGAGGTGAGCGCGCCCAGCTTCTCGAGACCGACCACCGCGTCGGCGCCGCGATCGTAGAACGTCTCGATCAGCTCGTACTCGTTCTGCGGCAGGCCGTAGCGCGGCTTCTCCTCGCTGAAGAGCAGCGGATACGATGCCCGGCACATCGCGCGCAGAGTCACTTCGCGCGGCTCCTTCAGTCCCTTCGCGCGCTCGATCGGGTGATTCGGGATCCAGTACACCCCCCCCGACTTCGCGGTCGTGCCGCCGAACACGGGGCCCTTCTCGAGCACGACGACCTGCGCCCCGTTGGCGTTGGCGTAGAGCGCCGCGGTTGCGCCCGCGGCTCCGCTGCCGACGACGGCGACGTCCGTCTCGACGTCGAACACGGGCGCGTCACCCGAGGGACTCGCGGAAACCGTCGCGGTCGCGCACGCCGCCGCCGTGAGCGCCGCGCCCGCCGCGCCGGCCAGATTCAGGAAATCGCGGCGCGAGACCTTGGCGCTCGCGCTGCGCGCGCCCGGGCCGCGCCCGGCCGCGCGCGCCGGGTCTGTCTCGTTCTCGGGGGGCATCGCGTCCTCGCTCTCTCGAGCTACTCCGCCTCGGCCCAGTCCTTCGAGTAGAACTGCCGACACCAGCGGCGGAACTCCGCGATCGGGCCGTCGCCGTCGCACAGCATGGGCTTCGCGCGGAAGCGTTTGTTCTCCCAGATCTCGAAGTCCTGCGTGATGGCGTTGGACTGGTCGTCCATGTAGGCCTTGAGGAGCTGCAGCGTCTCTTCCTCGCTGCGGCCCTCCTTCTTGCCGATGATCGCGGTGCGGAAGTGCGTATGGTCCTCGTCGATCGGAGTGAGGCCGGTCGAGATCACCGTGGTAAACATGCCTGTGTAGGTCAGGAAGTTGTACCCGAGGCCCCAGTTCTGGGCTTCCATGTAGAGGTTGTCACTGACGCCCATCGTGGAGACTTGCTTGGTCGTGCCGATGTTCCAGAAGAACATCTTGCCGTCGAACTTGTGACTCTTCTCCGGCGGCATCTCCATCATGTGCACGCTGTGGAAGTGCGGCCAGTCGATCGCGTTCTCCATGATGTCCTGCGGGCAGGTCTTCACGGTCCACTCGTACTTCTGCCAGGTGCGTGTCCAGCCCGAGTCACCGAACGAACCCAACCGCGGGATCTCGAAGTCGGGCGGCTTCCCCTCTTCGTGGTACCAGACGAAGATCGCACCGTTGCGCTCCGATACCGGCCAGGATCGGACCTCGGCCTTCGCCGGGATCTTGTTCGCGTACGGCACCTGCACGCACTTGCCGTCGCCGTTGAACTTCCAGGCGTGGAAGGGGCACTGCAGATCGGAGCCCACCACCTTGCCGCCGCGGCCGAGGTGCGCGCCGAGGTGCGGACAGTACGCGTCGAAAACGTGCGCCTCGCCGTCCTCGCCGCGGTACGCGACGAGCTCGCGGCCGAGATAGTGCAGCGGCCGCACCTCGCCGCGCGCAAGTTCGTCCGAATACAGCATGAGATACCAGCTGTTCGCGAAGCCGAACGGAAAGCGCGCCATGGGATCCTCCTGGACTTCGCCAGCGTGCGGGTAGAAAATTAGAACACGTTTCATCCGACCATGACAAGCGGGTAGCACGCGATGGCTGAACGGCTGCGGGGCAAGGTTGCGCTGGTGACCGGAGCGGGCTCGGGAATCGGGCGCGCGATCGCGCTGCGCTTCGCGGCGGAAGGCGCCGCGGTGGTGGTGAACGACTTGCTCGCCGACTCCGCGCAGCGCGTCGTGAAAGAGATCGAGGCCGCGAACGGGCGCGCGCGCGCGTTCCCCGCGGACGTCTCCGATGCGCGCCAGGTGGAAGCGGCCGTGCGCTTCGCGACCGCTCAGTTTGGGCGGCTCGACGTTTTGGTCAACAACGCGGCCTCGGTCGTACCCGGCGCGGTCGAGAGCCTGAGCGACGAAGACTGGCGCCGCACGCAGAGCGTGACACTGGACGGTGTCTTCTACGGCATGCGCGCCGCGCTTCCGGTCATGGCGGCGCAGGGCAGCGGCGCGATCATCAACATCTCGTCCGGCGCGGCGATCGCGGGCGAGCCAGGCCTCGGCGCGTACGGCGCCGCGAAGGCCGCGATCGTGAATCTGACGCAAACGGCGGCGGTGGAGAACGCGGCGCGCGGCGTGCGCATCAACACGATTCTGCCGGGTCCGATCGAGACTCCACCCCTGCTCGCCGCGGTCGAGGCCACCGGCGGGCGCGCAGGTTGGGAGCGGCAAATTCCGTGCGGCCGACTCGGCAAACCCGAAGAGATGGCCGCGGTCGCCCTGTTCCTCGCGTCCGACGAGGCGTCGTACGTCCACGGCGCCGCGATCGTCGCCGACGGCGGCGTCGCCGCACGCACGAACAGCCCGAGGTTTCCTTAGCGGGGACCCGCTGCGGGCGCGGGACATCGGCCACGAGGGCCGCCTTCGCTCGCCTGCGCCTTGCTGCGCGCTTCGCCTGCGACCACGCCCTGTTGACTCTGTTCCTATGGAGGCGGGATCGGCTCGAGCGTTCCGATCACGGGCTGCACGGAGACGTTGTCGAAGTACGCGGCACCGGTGTAGTCGCGCCGGAGCGCAAACGTACCCGAGTCCGCGCTCGCGGAGAGCGTCGTCCAGCAATCGGCCTGCCAGGCCGAGGGCTCCGTCGCGCTCGAGAGCCAGACCTTCGCGCGCAGGCGCGTCTTGCCCGCGGCCTGAGTCACTCGAAAGCGCACATTGTACCAGCTCAAGGACAATTGAGTGACTCCCAAGGCCGTGCTGCTCCGGCACGTGAGCGCGTTCTCGTTCCGCCCGCTCAGGACCCACGCTCCGCGGCTGACCTGCCCGAGCTCGAAGTAGCGCGAGCCGTCCGTGTTCGTCACGCGCGCGGCGATGCCAGCCAGCGAGAAGATACCGACGGTTAGCACGCGACCCGAGATCTCGTAAGAGCCCCAGGCCGCGCTAGTTCCCGCGGTATAGCGACTCGAGACTGTGCCGGACGCGGACTCGGTTCCGTAGGTCGCGTTCGTGACGCCTAAGTAAGCGACGCCGAACAGGTCCGTACCCGTGGTCGTTTGGCTGTCGCCGCGGGAATCGACGAACCCCGGCACGTGAACCCCCGGCGCGTACATCTGAAAGTCACTCGACCAAAGCGCGCTGCCGAGTGTCTCAGTGCGCGACGGGATGCTCACGCGGTTCGAGCGCCCTGACTCGACGCCCCGCGAATCGTAGGCCGTCATCTCGACGCTGTAAGCGCGCGTCGGATCGAGACCGGAGAGCGAGTAACTCGCGACGCCCGTCGTGTCGGGCGCACGCGCGCCCGCGTCGAGCGCCGCGCTCGTGATCGTCCCCGTCGTCTGCAGCGCCGAGTACACCTTGTATCCCGCGACGACGCCCGCCGGCGGATAGAAGCGGAGCAGAACCGCATCCCCTCGGGCGACCGCCGAGAGCGTGAGCATTCCGACGAAGCTAAAGACGTGAACCCGCGACAACAGCAAGCGCAGCAGCAGCATGACGGCCCCCCAAGGTGATGCGGACACAAGGGAGGTTCGGCGCTCGAGCGCTACGGCGCCGTGACTCTGCTCACGCGCGTTTCGTGAGCCGAGTCACTCTTCGCGTCGACGACACGAACGCGGAGCTCAGGGCTCGTCGGCGGGACCGAAGAGTCCGAGGAACGCTCGAGCAACGATTTCGTTCACTCGGTGCGGTTCGCGCTCCGTCGACGGCGGCGCGTCGTCGAGCACCGACGCCGGCGCCTCGAGCTCCTGCGGCGCGCCGTCGAGCCATTCGTCGACTCGCTCGAGCAACTTCTCGACGTCGGACACGCGCGCCGCGACGCGCGCGCGATGCGCGCGCACCTTCTCGAGCGAGGCGGCGCTGTCCGGTGCGCGCATCACCTCGACGACTTCGGGAAGCGGCATCTCGAGCGCGCGCAGCAAGCGCACGCGCAACGCGTCGGGCAGCTGCTCGGGTCGGTAGAAGCGATACCCGCTCTCGCGATCGACGCGCGCGGGCAAGAGCAGCCCCTGACTCTCATAGTGACGCAGCGCACGCACCGTGAAGCCGGCGAGCTGCGCGAAGCGGCCGATCGGAATCAACGCGCTCACTCAGCGGGACCCGGCCGCGGCCGCCCGCCCTTCGCGCGGCAACGCCGCGCTGCGCGCTCCGCTTTGCGCTCGTCGAATCTCACAGCGAGGCGTACAGCGCGTCGAGCAACGCGCGCGGGCGCGGATCGACGAGCCAGAGTCCGGTGTGCATGCGGTTCATCACGTAGCCGAAGCCGATGCGGGCTTCGGGATCGGCGATGCCCAGTGACCCGCCCGCGCCGCCGTGGCCGAATACGCGCGGGTTCGGGCCGAGCGGCTCCTGGTCCGGCGGCACCATGAAGCCGAGCCCGAAGCGAGTCACCATCGGCAGTACGGCATCCTGCCCGGACGACTGCACGGCGCGCGCGCGCTCGATCGCGTCGCGACCCAGAACTCGGACTGAGTCGAGCGTGCCGCCTTGCGCGAGAGACGCGTAGATGCGCGCCAGCGCGTAGCGGGTGGTGTGTCTGTTCGCGGCGGCGAGCTCGGCGGCGCGCCACTCGCGAGAGTTCGGACTCATCGCGAACAGCAGCGGGTTCGCGAAGGTCTTGGCCAACATGCCCTCGGGATCCTTGGCGATGATCTCGATCATGTTGGGGCCGTCGCCGGTCACGATCGGTCCCTGGACGAGATCCGCGGTGCGCGCGTCGAGCTCCGCGGGAAGCCCGATCCAGAACTCGGCGCCGAGCGGCGCGGCCACGTGCTCGCGCGCGTAGCGCCCGATGCTCATGCCGGAGACACGGCGCACGAGCTCGCCCACGAGCCAGCCGAAAGTCAACGCGTGATAGCCGTGCTTCGTTCCGGGTGTCCACCACGGCTTCTGCTCCGCGAGCGCGGCGGTCATCGTCCCCCAGTCGAAGATGTCCGTCGGTGCGAGCGGCTTCGACACGGCCGGCAGCCCCGCCTGGTGACTCAGCAGCATGCGCACCGGAAGCTCGCCTTTGCCGTTCCGCGCGAACTCGGGCCAGTAGCGCGCCACGGGCGCGTCGAGGTCGAGCTCGCCGCGTTCGACGAGCTGATGCGCGCACAGCGCGGTGATTCCCTTCGTCGTCGAGTACACGTTCGCAAGCGTGTCGCGGCGCCACGGCTGCCCGCCTTCCTTGTCCGCGAAGCCGCCCCAGAGATCGACGATCAGCCGGCCGTCGAGGAAGATGCAGAGCGCCGCGCCGAGCTCCGCGCCGGTCGCGAACGAGGCCTCGAACACTTCGCGCACGCGTTTGAAGCGCGCGTCGCACTGACCCTGGAGCTCGACAGCCGCCATCGCCGTTCCTCCGTCCTTCGACCGTAGTCCGGCGATTCTACGCTCTCGCTAGCGGAGCTTCCGGATCACGTTCTCGGCGTAGCCCTCGAGGTAGCGGCGCTTCTGGTCGAGGCTCGAAGTCGGGCCGAGCGTGTACAGGAACGGGTAGCTGACGGTGCCGTGCGCGCCCTGGTCCTCGAGCCGGCGCAGCACGTCGGCGTCGGGCGCGGTGGTGAGCGGCACGATCGCCTCGAACGGCTCGCGCGCGCGGCCCGCTTCGGCGCGCAAGCGCGCGAGCTCCGCGAGATCGCGCGACGCCTGTTCGGGGTCCGTGCCGGTGCCGAGCCAGCCATCGGCCAGCCGCGCGCTGCGGCGGAACGCGGCGGGGCTCGCGCCGCCGACGTAGATCGGGATCTTGCGAATGGGCGCCGGGCTCATCTGGATGCGCGGAATGTCGAAGAAGCGCCCGTGGTGCTCGGCCATGCCCGGCTTCCACAGCGTGCGCAGCACGGCGATCGATTCGTCGAAGCGCGCGCCGCGCGTGTGGAAGTCGACGCCGAGTTGGTCGAACTCCTCCTTCATCCAACCCGCGCCCGCGCCGAGGATGAAGCGCCCGCCGGTGAGCACGTCGAGCGTCGCGCAGGCTTTCGCGACTTCGACCGGATGCCGCAGCGGCAGGATGTAGACCATCGTCGCGAAGCGCAGCCGCGTGGTGACCGTCGCCATGGCCGCGACCGTCGCGAACGGCTCGGGCCAGGGCGTCTCGGCGTGAAAGCCGGGTACACCGTCTGGTGTGTAGGGGTATTTCGAGGCGATCTTCTCGGGGTGGAACAAGTGATCCGAGACCAGGATGCCCTCGAAGCCCGCCTGCTCGGCGAGCTTCGCGATCTCGACCAACTGCTCGGGTTCGCTGAACGACACGGCTTGCCAGAACTTCATGGGGTCTTCTTTCGTTTGCCCGACTTGGCGGGCGCGGTGACGGCGATCGGGCTCGGCGACGGGCTATAGATGCGGTCGCCCTCTTTCGAGCCGTCCAGGTTCGACGCGTTGCCCGCGGCAAAGAACGCGACGCGACCGGTGGCGGCGGCGGGCGCGATCCAGTCGAAGGTCCATTGCCGGCCGCCCGCCTCGCCGACGCCGGTGCCGTAGTAGGAGTGACTCACGTAGGTGCGCCCGGCGACGGTGCCGTGAATCAGCTCGGTGTTGGGCGTGTCGGTGATGACGAACTCGCCGGCGCCGGTGAACGAAGACGCTGAGACCGCGGTCAGCTGAAAGCCCCAGCGGCGGCGTTCGTCGTCGGGATGGCGCAGCTCGAGCGTGAGCGTGTAGCGCTGGCCTGGGACATAGCGCTCGGGTACACCGGAAAGCGTCAGCTTGCCGCGGCCGTCGGAGTTCAGGGGAAAGCCGGTGTGACACGTGGTGCAAACGGGCTCGGCGGGGAAGCCGCCGCCCTGCGGCACGCCGGTGGTACCCGGCTGCGGCCCCGTCGACGACGCGAGCGCAGCGACCGCGGGAGCGAGCACCAGCGCCGCGAGCCAGATCCTCTTCAACGAACGTCCCTTCCCCGCCGGAGGCGCGGCGCGCGATTCTAGAACGGCAGCCCGTAGTCGAGCCAGATGCCGAAGTCGTACGCGAGCCGCATGCCCGCGCGCTCCATGTTGTTCTGACTCGTGCCGCCGAACGCGGTCTGCGTGATGACCGTGCGGCAGCCGCGGTCGCCCGCGTCGCGCCAACGCCGCGCGATCAGCGCACTCTGCGCGCCACGGCCGCGCGCCTCGGGCAAGGTCGCCGACATACACAGATAGGCGACGTCGCCGTGCACGTAGAGCCCCGCGCACGCGATCGGCACGCCGTCGGCGAGCGCGACGTAGCGCCGGAACTCGGGCACCGTGAACCAGGCGGCGCGCACGCGCTTCACGTCGGCCCACAGAAAGTCGGGCAGCGCGAAGCCACGCGCCCAGAGCTCGAGATAGTGGTCGAGCTCTTCGAGCGGCGAGGGCCGAACTTCGATCGGGCTCGTGGGCGGCGCGACGCGCGCGTCGATCGGCGCGTAGAGCATCGACTCGAAGCGCTCGAGCCCCACGCGCTCCGCGGCGAGCGTGACCGCGAGCGCCGAAGTCAGCTCGGCGGGGCCGATCTCGAAGCGCGCGCGGATGCCGTGCGCGCGGTAGAACGCGAGCACCTCGCGCAAGGTGCGCGCGTCCAGATGCTCGAGGCCGACGACTCGGTTGTACCACTCCACGAGCGGCACCTTGCGCGCGATCGCCGCGGTCGCGCGCCCGAAGCGGCGCACCTCGATCTCGAACGGGTTCCCCTCGAGCGCGGCGGCGGCGCGCATGCCCTCGACGTGCAGCGCCTCGTGTACGGCCGCGAGGCGGCGCGCGAACGCGATCGACATGACCGGTGCGGAGCTCATGGAACTCGCCGCACTATACGCGACCGCCAACGGCGCACTGAGTCAGGACCTCGGTCGCGAAGCTGCCGGGCGGGAGCGCGAGCTCGAGCCACGCGACGTCGCCCGCCACCTCGAGCCGCGGCGCTTCGAGAAACGGCACCACGAGCTCGCGCCGTTCCCCGGGGCTGGCGAGCGGCCCGTCGCCGTCGAACCAAGCCCAGTCGACGTCGGCGCTCGCGCTCCAGCGACGCTCTTCGGTGTCGACCGCAGGCGTTGGCGCGTACGCGTCCGGGCCCGGCAGCGGCGCGGTGGCGAAGACTTCGAGCCGGCCGGGAGCCGCGCGCTGGTTCGCGGAGTCGACCTCGGCGGCCGAGCAGCGGAACAAGCCGCCGCCGCTTCTGCGCAGCACGTCGCCGGGGCGAACGAGGTGAGTGAGTCCCGCCTCGCGGCGTCGGTCGAGCACCGCGTTGAAGACGGCGCTCTGCGCGGCCGAGGCGAGCAGCTTCGCGAAGCCGCGCCCCGGCGCGCGCAGCGCGCGCTCGGTAACGTCGGGTGCGCGGCGCAGCGCGCCGACCACGCGCCCGAAGAGGCCGGGACGGAAGTCACTCGGCAGCGGGTCGCCGGGCTTCCAGGCGCCGGACGGATCCACGCAGAGCGCGGCGGCGCGGGCCGCGTCGCCGCTCGCCCAGGCGCGCGCGACCGCGAGGTTCGCGCCGCCGTGTCCGAAGCGCTGCGCGCCGAAGCGGTTCTCGACCCCGAAGCGCAACAGTCGCTCGAGTGACTCGTGAAGACGAGCGAGCGCCGCCGCATCCTCCGCGCCCGCAAGCCCGAGCCGGAAGCGGTTCCCCTGCAGGTGACCGAGGCGCAGCTTGTTACGGTGCCGCGAGACCTCGAGCACCTCGATGCGTCCCCCCGCCGGCGCCGACAGCTTCGCGAGCGACGCCTCGTCGGCGAGCCGCACGCTGAACCACTGCCTCGCGATCGCGATCCGGTCCTTGCGCCCCGCGTAGCCGACGTCGCCGCGCGCGCGCCCCGTCGCGCGCAGGAGCGCCTCGACCACGTCGTCGCTGTTCACGCCCTCCTTCTCGACGAGCACGTAGAGGTGCTCGCCCGCGCCGCACGGGTTGTACGCCGCGAGCTCGGTCACCTGGAAGTGGGCCGCGCCGGGAAGCAGTCGCATCGCGCGACGTTAGCGCGGCTCCAAAGGGAAGGGGCCTGGACCCGTCAGGGGGGGAGTCCAGGCCCCGGGGGCTCTGCCGGCCAGGGGTGCGAGGGAGACGGCCGGCGGAGCGACGAGAACGATCCCGGGGAGCGAAACCGTTCTGTGTTGCCAGTATAGAGCGGTGACTCGGGCGCGGAAGGTGGTTACGCGATTCTCCACGCAACGGGCACGGAGCCACACGCCGAAGTCACTCTTCCGAGACGACCGGCGCGCGGAGCGCCGCGTCGAGCTTCGCGATCACAGCGCTGCTGAAACGCCCCTCGTAGAGAACGCGCCCGTCGCCCGTCTGCAGGAGTACCGCGGGACGCGGCGTGTTCGCCCCGAGCAGCGAACGCGTGTAGGGCTCGGAGAGGTGCGCATAGACGAACGGCGGGGTCCACTGCATCGCGCGAAGCTGACCACTCACTTGTGAGTCGGGGCGGTGGCTCAGCGGGAAGAGGATCGTCAGGACATCAGGACGGTCTTGCAGCCGCTCGAGAACGGCCGCGATGCTGCCGAAGTCCTTGTGCCAGGGGTCGGCGAATACGCACAGGAACACGCGGTGGCTCGCGGCTTCCTCGAACTCGAAGGCGCGTACCATCGAGGTGCGCGAGTCGAGCAACCGGGGCCCGATTGCGAGCAGGAAGTTCGGCGCGAGCTTGTCGGCCGTCCCGACGCGAATGGCGTTGGCGCGCTCCACGAGGTCCGTGGCCGAAATCGGCACATCGTGGAGGCCGTCGCGTCCGAAGTCGATACGCGCGTCGCTCGCGCTCTCGACCCGAATCACAACGCCGAGCGAGCCGCGGGCGAGTGACTTCCAGGGCTTCGTGAGCGCCGTCTGGTACGGCCAGAAGAGCTCGTTCTGGACGAGGTTCGCTTCGGTCACGGTGGGGGCCGCGGCATTCGCGACGTGATACTCCGGGATCCTTCCCGTCATGTGGCCATCGGTCAGGGGGCTGTCGGCCGGGTCCGCCCGCGAAGCCGCGGGCGTCAAGAGAACTAGCAGCAGCAGGAGTCTCTTCATCGTCCCTCCCTCGGCCCGAAACAAGAACCGCCACCCTTATGGGTGGCGGTTCAAGATTCAGGTCCGAAACACAGACACTATACGGTGTAGCGGCGGCGGAGGCCGAAAGCGGCGAGGCCTGCGCCGAGGAGCACAAGCGTGCCGGGCTCAGGGACGAGAGTCGCGTTCAGCGACACGTTATCGACGATCGGAAGACCGTTCGCCGTGGCCAGGCTCAAGCGGACATAGAGAACGTCGGCCGTAATCGGCCCGAAGCTCACGCCGAACGGCGTATCGTTCGAATCGAGATTCACGTTGGTGACCGCTCCGTAGCTCAAACCGTCGAGCGAGTAACTCACACCGATCACCGAAGTGCCGGACTGAGTCTTGCCACCGAACGTGATGCCCCAACCAGAGCCCTGCCGCGGATCGGAGCTCAGATCCGCCTTGAACACGACGTTGACTGGTGCTGTCGCGACCAAGCCCAGCGTATTCGCGAAGGTCTGTCCTTCGTTCAGAACGACGTTCAGCGAGTCGAAGGGCACGGTTCCGCTGATCCCCACGGTCGGAGCGTTCAGGTTGGAGGCCAGCGACGGGAAGACGGGAGCAACGATCGGCGTCGCCGCGAACGGATCGACTGCGGTCGAACCGAACTGCCCGTTGACGTACATGGTGCCGTACGCGGCCGACTCCGCGCCCGCGCCAGCCGTCGGGTCCAGGTTTGAGTAGTTGGCGGACAACGTGTCCGCCCCAGTTGCTCCGTCGGTCGTGAGAAGACCCTCACTGAGATACTGGGAAAAGTCCCAGCCGGCGATCGTGCCCGCCTGAGCCGAGCCGGCCAAGAGGGCCGAGGCGGCTGCGGACAAGAGCGCTGTCTTAGGGAATCGCATTTTCATCATCTCCATCTCTCTCCAGTTGGATTTCTAGTGACTCAGTTTTCTGCCACTCGAGTCAGTGTCAGGGCGCGAGAAGACCCGCTTCGTTCATGGCCGTCCAGCCGGTCGTCCAGAGAGGCGTCGTCGTAAGACTCGAGAACGCGCCGCGGAACGTTACCGGCGAGAGCCCCGGGCCTTGCGGCGCGACGCATCCGGCCACCCCGACGAAGCCGGCCGCGGGGCGCGGGTTGATCGGTGCCGACTTCAGCGTCGAGACGAGCTTCCCGCAGAGCGGTCCCGGGCAGGCCGAGGAGCCGGTCGGGTCGAACGTCTGATCCTTGTTGATTAGACCGTTGAAGCCGACACCCAGATTGTTCGCGCCCGCCGCCGTGCCGCCAAGCAGCAGGTTGAGAGCGTTCCCGTTGTTGACGGCGAGTGTCTCCTGAGCGGCCAGTGCGGCGCCGTTCGCCAGAGTCGAGCACACCAAGTTGATGAGCGCGACCGTCGGCTGCACGTTGTTGATCGCGTCGAAGCCCGGCGCGCCCGTCGCGCCGGTGTCGATCTCGATGCCGGTCTCTGCGCCAGTATTGGTGACGATGCTGTCGAAGACATTGCCGGCCGCGCCGTTGCGCCACTGCAGGCCGCGGTTCGTCGTGGCTGCAGATACGGGGATGAAGTCCTGCGGCGCCGTCGGCGTCGAGCCGATGACCGTCATGTTGTACATGGCGAACGCGGAGAGCGGGTTCGGGGTCGGGTTGTTGGTCAGGAGATCGATGCTCTGCCGCGTGGTCACGTTGCCGTTCTGAGCGACCTGGTCGGGTCGGTAGTTGTCGCCGTCGAACTCACCCGCCTTGTCGCCGGAAGCGGAGCCGAACGCAGTTCCCCCATTCTCGTTGAAGAACGGCATGACGCCGAACAGGAATTGATTCACGCCGGTGTAGCCTTCGTCGAGGTCGAACATGTCGTCGCCCTCGAAGAACACCGCCAAGTGACTTCCGTTCACCGTGCCGCCGAACCACTCGAAGCCGTCGTCGAAGTTCACGAAGACCTCGACGTTGTCGATCAGCGTGCCGTCGCCGACGCCGGCGAGTGACAGACCGTTCAGCTCGTTCGAGTTGCCGATCTCGTCGCCCGCGTAGCGCAGCGAGACGTACTTGAGCGTGCCCGAGTTGTCGTGCGGCTCGACACCGCCGTAGGTGCAGTCCGCCACCGGATAGCCGGGGACCGTAAGACCTTCGACCGTGCACTTGCCGAAGCCGACGCCGCACTTGTCGGCGAGGTTCGTCGGCGCGTTGCCGAGGAGCACGAGGCCGCCCCAGAGCTGCACGTTGCCGCGGCCGGCCTTGTCCAGCGGCCCGATCGGCGCGGTGGTCGGGGTGGCGTCGAGGAAGGTCGCGCCCGGGGTCCATGGATCCCTGAAGCCCGGGTTCCCGTCGAGATCGTCGGGGATTCCGTCTTGGTTGTTGTCGATCGCGGCGGTCGTGAAGATGATCGGGGAGGTCGGCGTTCCGACCGCGTTGATGCGGCCGTTCTGAGTCACGATGAGGGCGCCGGGTGCGCCCGCCGTCGAGCCCGGAACAACTGCCGCTTGTCGCGGCTGTCCGCGGACGATCGTGCCTGGAAGAATTGTCAGGATCGCGCCGTTCTTCACGAACAGCGTGGCCTGGAGAATGATGGGGCTGGGGTTGGCAGCGTTGCCCCAGGTCGTGTTGGTCGTGATGTCGGTCGAGACCACGGTCTGCGCCATCGCGACGGAAGCACCGCCGACGAGTGCGAGAGCAAGCGCAGCAGCATTTAGTTTTCGAATCATAGATTTGCTCTTTCGTGTTTCTATTCTGTTTGGAGTCGAACCGCGGGCGGGTGAGCGACTCGCGGCGGGTCGGAATATGGATGTGCGGGATTACCAACCCGGCTCGATCCCGTGACGGTGGCGTCGGTCCCGGTGACGTTTTCGAGGGCGACTTCAGAACGCCCAGGTGACCGTGAACTTGAACTCGCGTCCCAGCTTGTACGAGCGCTCCGGCAGGCGGCTCGACGTCTGCCCGGGGTCGTAGATCAGGCGCCGAGTCGTGTCGGTCAGGTTCTTCGCGCTGATCTTGAAGATGACGTCGCTGCCGAGGAAGTTCGCGTGCACGATCTGGCTCACGATCAGATCGAGTCGCGAGAATGAGTCGACGTAGCGATCGAGGGTGTACGAATAGACTTGGTTGTTCGCGTTGAGGTTTGCGGCACCCGCGGCGTCGAGAACGTCGCTGATTGCGAAGAAGGCCAGCGTCGCCTTCGTTCCCCAGTCCGGTTGATCGAAGGTGAGGTCTGCGTTCGCGATCCACTCCGGTTGACCGAAGAGTCGGCGAGTCGGCTTCAGGCCCAAGTAGAGCGCCGCGTCACCTGCCGCGACCCCGAAGTATCTCGTCGAGCGCGCGAGCTCCGCCTGGGTGCGGCCGACCTTGGCGTCGATGTAAGTGAAGTTCGCGCCCACGGAGAAGAACTGGGCGAACTCGTAACCCGTGAAGCCGAGGTTCTCGCGCCCCTCAGCCTCGAGTCCCCAAAGCCGGGCGACGTTCGGGTTGTTGAAGAAGGTCCGATAGAGCGCAGAGTTGGTGCCGTCCTTGTTGACCGGATCGCGAATCACGATGCTCTCGATCGGATCGTCGATGCGCTTGTAGAAGGCGCTCAGCGCGACGAGATCGCCGATGTCACCCCAGTTGTACTCCGCGCGCATGTCGTAGCTCTCGACGTCGGAAAGCTTGAGCTGCGGGTTTCCGACGATGAGGTCATCGCTCCCCGGCTCGACGGAAACGTAGTAGCCGATCTCGCGGAACGACGGCCTCGCCGCCGTCTGGGAGTAAGCGCCGCGCAGGACCAGCCCCGAGACGTCGGGAGGGCGGTAGGCGATCCCCGCCGATGGCAGAAGCTTGGTCTCGTCGATCTTGCCGTTGACGAGTGACTCGATCGCGCCGCGAGTGAGAAGATCGACCGTCCCGGTCGCCGGATTGACGGGCACCTTGAGGCCGAGGAGCTCGTCATTGTAGACCGTCCCGGGCGGCGGCGGGCCGACCACCTCCCCGAGCGCGGGATTGTCGAGCCGTTCGAACATGAGAAACGAGGTCGGAAAGATCGTTGGCGCGTGGTTGATCGGGCTGATCTCGCCCGTGAATGGGTCGTTGTTCGACTTGATGAGAATGTGCTCGAGGCGCATTCCGCCGAGAAGATCCACCTGGTCCCACAGCGTCGTCTTCGCGCCCAGATAGCCCGCGCTGATCTCGCGCGAGGAGTCATTCGTAGATAGCCGGAGGCTCGTATAGTCGCCGTTCGTATCTCGCCGGAGGTCGTTGAAGACGATGTGGCCCAGCCGGTTCGCCGTGTCGCCGAAGAAGACGAAGTTCGTGCCTCCTCCGGCGCATTCGGGTTCACACTGGGAGGTGACGATTTGCGGGTTCTGGAGATAGCTGGCTTCTGCGCGCCGTTGCGCGTTCTCGTACCAGCCGCCGGCACTGAGCTTCAGCGCGACCTGATCCATGACGTCGGCTTGGTAGTCCGCGTCGAGCCGCCCGAAGTACTGATGCTCGTTGACGTTCGCGGTGCTGAACAAGATTCCGCCGTTGGGTGTCGTGAATTGGCCCGAGCCCAATGACTCGGCGCCCGGCGGGACGCGCGCGGGAATGACGTTGGGGTCGGTGGGTTCGAAGAAGATCCGCGTGCCCCGTGACTGCTCGTCCTGTGTCGTCTTCGCGTAGTTGCCGGCCCACGTGACGTGGAGCCCCTCGAGCGCCTCGAGCGTGTGGTCACCGCCGATCTGGGTCACCAGGAGATCGCGGTCCTGATCGAATGAGGTGCTGTTGGAGAAGCTCGAGTACCACATGGGTCCGCGCTGCACGGGCTCATTCGGCTGGGCGCGCACGGTGCGCGCGATCCAGGAACTCGGCGTCGCGAATCCTTCGAAGTCACTGTTCTTCTGGATGTCGTCGCCAGCGGCCTGCTTCGTAGCGAGTGCGGCGTAGTCGTAGCCTGGCAGGAAGCCGTTGTCTTTCAGCTCGACCGCCTTGTTCTTCTTCTTCACGTAGAACGCGGAGACGTCGACCTTGTGATTCCCCTGCTGGTCGATGTCGAAGCCGAAGCCGCCGTACTCCAGGAGCTGTGCTTCCTTGTCGCTGTCGGTGAGGTCGAAGCGACCGTCGGAGAGACTGAGCTTTCCGAGCGAGAGGTCCCCGCTCTTGGCGGGCGAGAAGGAGCGCTGGGCCGGCTCGAGCCCCTCCTGAAACCCGGTAGCCGTGCCGTGCTTGACCTCGCTGTTGAGGACGAGCTTGTAGCGGACTTCGCGCTCGTTCGGCTCGGCGCGTCCGGCGATGGACAGGCCGAACTCGCCGCCGAGCGCGTTTCCGAGGCCGCTGGTCTCGCGACCGACCGAGGAGCCGCCGTCGAAATTGATGAACTCGTCGCGCGCGTTCGAGTTCAAGCTGGAGCCCGCGGTCACCTTGATCTCGAGCGTCTCGGGATAGTCGTGCGAAATGATGTTGATCGAGCCGCCGGACGAGTTACTCGGGAGATCGGACGCGAAGGTCTTGGCCACGACCAGGTTGGTGACGACTTCCGACGGGAACAGGTCGAGCGGAACCGACTGGCGATCCGGGTCGGGGCTCGGGATCGGCGCGCCGTTGTAGAGCGTGCTCGAGTAGCGGTCTTCGAGGCCGCGAATGATCGCGAACTGGCCCTTCACCACGTTCACGCCGGGCACGAACCTCAGCGCGTCGGCGACGTCGCTCGCGGCGAACTTCGAGAACTCCTCGGCGCTGAGCGTATTGAGCAGCTGGTCGGAGCTCTCGCGCGAGGCCTCGATCGCCTCGGCCTTGGTGCCGACGACGACGAACTCCTCGACACCCGACGGCATCTCGGGCTCCGTGGCGGAGAGCGCATTGAGATTCAGGTCCGCGCGCGGCGACTCACCGGGCCGAACCACGAAGCGCGCGATCTGCGCGGGCTTGAAGCCGCTCTTCTCGATGCGCACGGCGTAGGTGCCCGCGGGGACGCCGGTGACTTCCCACGTGCCGTCGGCGCCGGTGGTGCGAGTCTCTTTTCGAGCGGCGCTTCCGTCGGCGGGCGCGGGCCAGGTCACGACGATCGACGCGCCCTCGACCGGCTCGCCCGACGTCGCGTCGAGGACACGGCCGGCGATCGTGCTCTCGACGTCCGCGGCCCGCGCGAGCATGGAGACGACGAGCAGCACGAGTGTCGAAATCGTGAGCGCTGCGCGCGCGCGCGGGGAGGAACTCATGCGTCGAGGACTCTACTTGCGCGTGCGAGCGGCCCTTCGACGGACCTGAGTGGAGATGATGCTGATTGTGTGACGACCCTGTGGGCGCCGACTCAGTTCGAGGCCGCGACTCGAAGCAGCTTCTTCTGATCCTGGCGCGCGCGCTCTTCCGCGGTGTACTTCAAGTAGCTCTCGGCCGCGGCGCGCGTCTTCGCGTCGCCCTGCGCGGCGTGAAACTCGCGCTCGGCGTCGTCGAAGCGCTCGGCTCCGAGCTGCGCGACGCCGAGCAACAAGTGCACCGGCGCGCGCCGCTCCGGCTTTGCGGCCACGAGCGCCTTCTCGAACGCTGCGATCGCGGCCGCAAAGCGCTCACGCTGCAGCTGCATCTGGCCGAGCAAGAGATACACCTCGCCATCCGTCGAAAGCTCCGCCGCCTTCGCGAGTGGCGCGAGCGCCTTGTCGCTCTCGCGCGCCGCGATGTAGCAGTTCGAGAGCAAGCGGTACGCCTCGGCGTCGGGCTTCACTTTCCCCGACGCCAGGCCCTGCTCGATCTCCTGCGCGCACTGGAACGGCGCGTCGCGCACGAACATCAGGCGCGCGAGCTGGCGGAGCTCGGGGTCCTCGCCGAGCAGCTTCGCCTCGTCGGCGAGGCGCAGGCTAGCGAGCGCCTCTTGGTCGCGCTGCAGATAGTTCAGCACCGCGGAGAGCTGCACCCAGTACTTCTTGTTGCCGGGCGACATGGCGACGAGCCGCTGCAGAGTCACCGCGACGTTCGCGTAGTCCCGCTTCTGGCTGTAGATCGCGACCAGCAGCTGCACCCAGCTCTCTTTCGGGTTGTCGCTCTTCTCGATCGCGAGCTTCGCGGGCTCGAGCGCCAGGTCGAACTTCTCCTGCTGCACCAGGATCATCGCTTTCAGGTAGTACGCGTCGGGCTTGGGTTCCGCTTCGACCGCGAACCAGCCGTCGATCAGCTCGAGCGCTCGGTTGTAGCGACCCAGTTGTGTGTAGATCTGCGCGAGCGAGTAGCTCATCACCTGCTCGGCCTGCGGGTCCAGGGCCTTCTGCGCGAGCGCCTTCTCGAACTCCTCGGCGGCGCGCTCGTTCATGCCCTTGTTGACGTAGATGTAGCCGCGGAAGCGGTAGATCTGCGCCCACTCCGGCGGGGTGAGCTTCGGCTTCTTCGCGAGGTCATTGATGACGGCGAGTGACTCTTCGAGGTTGTCCTTCTGCATCAGGTCGTAGGCTACGAGGAGCTTCTCGGCGACCTGTTTGTGAAGGCCCGCCCCGTGCGTCTTCCTTTTGTCGGCGTGCGCGACGCCCGTTAGCGTCGCGAAGACGGCGAGCGCCAGAGCGATTGCGCGCACGGCTCGCATCAGCTGTCCATCCGGAAGCGCAACACGACCTGCTGACCCGGCGTCTCGGCCGGCTTCCCGCCCTTCAGCTGCGGCTGATACTTCCACTTGCTGACCGCCTGGAGCGCATTGCGCTCGAATACGGAGTTACTCGACTTGACGACTTCGGCGTCCTTGACGGAACCCGCCGTGGAGATCGTGAAACGAACCTGGACCCAGCCCTCGAGCGCGCGCTGGCGAGCCTGCTGCGGGTATTGCGGCTCGATGCGCACCAGCGGCAGCGGATCGCGGTCGGTGAGTCCGGCGCTGAAGGCGGCGCCCGTGCCGTCGCCTCCGCTCCCGCCCGCCGAGCCGAACTCCGCGCCGAGCCCCGCCGCGAGAGCCTCGACGTCCAGCCCCGGATCGAAGCCCTGCTTCTGCGCGACCGCGAGCGTAGGAGTCACCGGCGCCTGCTCGACCTTCACGCGCTCGGGCTTCGCGCGCTTCTTCTCCTCTATCTCGACCTCGTGCCGGAGCCGGATGAACTCGATCCTCGGCTGAGTCAGCGCCGCGTCGGCCGAAGTCCGCACGTGCGTCAGCGCGCGCAGGAAGCCGAAGAGTCCGCCGACGAGTACGAACGACAGCGCGAGCGCGACCGGGAATCTGTATCTCGACACCAGTCATTGGGCGACGATGCTTCCCGCACCGATACCCACCTCCTTGATCCCTCCAAGCTTCACCTCATCCATCACCTTCGCGAGCACACCGCTCTTCGCGGCTTTGTCGGCGAGCACGATGACGGTGTCTTCGGGTCGCTCGAGGTGCAGGCGCTCGATCACCGGCCGCACTTCGCGCAGGTCGACCTGGCGCCGGTCCATCCAGATCTCGCCGTTGGGGCGGATGGCGATGAGGATGTTGCCGCTCTCGTCGTGCTGCGCCGTCGCCGCCAACGGGCGACTCACGCTGACTCCCGCCTCGCGCACGAACGAAGTGGTGATGATGAAGAAGATCAACAGGTTCAAGACGAAGTCGAGCATCGGCGCCAGGTCGATGCCGTGCTCTCCGTCGGCGCTGGTGGCGTGGCGTCGCGATCGCATGGGCTACCTCGACGACGTCCCGAAGGATACGTTGTCGACCCCGCCCTCTCGCACCTGGTCGATCACCTGCACGAGTAACCCCGTCTCGGCGCTCTGCTCCGCGGTCACCATCACGCCCCAGTCGGGCTTCTGGGCATGGAGTCTTTCGACGTTGGCGCGCACTGCGCGCACGTCGACCAGGCGATTGTCGACGAGCACGTCGCCGGCCGCCTTCACGACGACGGAGATACTCCCGGTGTCCTTGCCCGACGCGGGCCCGCTCGCGCCGCCGCCGTGGCGGGCCACGGGGAGCGCGAGCTCCTTCACGAAGACCGCGGTGATGATGAAGAAGATCAGCAGGTTCAGGACGAAGTCGAGCATAGGAGCCAAGTCGATGCCGGTCGACTCGTCGTGGTCGAAGTGCCGCCGCATGCGCACGTCAGTAGACCAGCTTGTCGGCGAGCAGCTCGGTCTCGCGCCGGGTTCGTGACTGGAAGTAGTAGTTTGGGTAGAGACCAGTGATGCTGATCGCGAGTCCGCTGAGCGTACATATCATCGCATGAGACACTCCGCTCGCCATCGCGCGCGCATCGGCCGAGCCGCGCAGCGCCATCGAGTCGAAGACCTCGAGCATGCCGCTCACCGTCCCGACGAGACCGAGCAGCGGCGAGAGCGGCACCAGCACGCGCAGGAGCGGCAAGCCCGCGCTCATCGCAGCGTTCACGCGCGAGACCATCGCCGCGCGGATCTGGCGCGCGCCCCACGAGCGGCGATCGCCACGCGCCTGCCATGCGGCCTGTGTCTGGGCGGCTTGCCGCGGCAGCACGCGCGAGAAGTACCAATAGCGCTCGATCACGAGCGTCCACATCGCGAAGCCGCACACGAAGATGCCGCCGACGAACGGCCCGCCCTCGCGCACGAGCTCGCCGACCGAGCGGGTCGGCCAGAGCAATACCTGAGTCACGGACTCAAGCACTGCGCAGCTCCTTACGCTCCCTCGTGCGCTCCAGGCTCTCCGCGAGGAGCCCCGTGCTCTGCTCGTCGAGGATCTGCACGAGCTGGCGCGAGATCGACACGAGGCCCGCGTTCGCGAACAAGAGCGGGATCGCGATGCCCAGGCCGAGCACCGTCGCGATCATCGCCTGGCCGATGCCGTTGGCCATGAGCCGCGGGTCACTCGAGCCCGACTCGGTGATGCTCTGGAACGTGATGATCATGCCGACGACGGTGCCGATCAGGCCGAGCAACGGGCCCGCGGCGACGGCGAGGCGGAGAAACGCCTGGAAGCGCTCGAGCCGCGGCACCTCGCGCAACACGGCTTCCGAAATACGGAGCTCGGCGACCTCGGCGTCCTCGTTGAGACTCTCGAGATCCGCCTTCACCGAGCTCAACACGCGCCCGAGCGGGTTGTCCGCGGTCGGCTCGTCGAGGCGCGCGAGCTGGCGACTCACCGCGATGCGCGTGCGCACCAGGAAGATCGCTTGGTAGATCGCGAGCGCGAGGCCGATGAGTCCGACGGCGATGATCACGTAGCCGACCGCTTCGCCCTTGCGGATGCGCTCGAAGATGTCCGGGCGCTGCACGATCATCGACAGCAGCACGCCGCGCGACGGGTCGACGGCCGCCGCGACGTAGCCGTCCGTCGCTCTCTCGACGTCCACAGCGTGACTCACGAGCGAGCTCGGCGGCTGGCGCGCGAGGACGCCGAGCTTTCCGACGCTGGGCAGGTAGTTGAGGTAGCGGCCGCCGCTCATCGCGACGAAGCCGCCAATCCGCACGACGTCCGCCTGGGTCGGGGCGCCGTCGGCGTTCACGATCTCGGACTTCCAGCGCACCACGCGACCGCTCTCGGTCATCTCACGCTGGATCTCGAACCAGAGTCTCTCGAGCTCCTCGATCGACGGGAGTGACTTCGCCTTGCCGAGGCCCGTGAAAAACTCGTCGCGCTTGGGGAACTGCGCGCTGAGCAGCGAGTTGTATAGGAGGGACGAGCCGTCGCCGGCGACCTGGCGCACGACGCCGAAGAGCTCGCCCAGGTTGCCGAGGCGCTCGGTCAAGAGACCGTCGAGCGCGCCGAGCTTGACCTCGTTCGCGTCGAACTGCGCCGACAGCGCCTTGCTGCGCGCTTCGGCGGCGTCGCGCGCCTTCTGCGCATCGGCCAGCAGCTTCGCCTGCTGCTCGCGGCGGGCGAGGAAGTCTTTCTCGCGCGCCGCGTTCGCCTGCGCTTCCCGATCGCGCGTATGCGCCGTCTGCTCGAGCAGCTCATCGATTGTCTCGGCTCCCCGCGCGGGCGCTACGAGCGCGAAAGATGCGCTGACCGCTAGCAGAGTGACGAAACCCTGAAGGCGCCTCACGACCGCACGTCCTTTGGCGCGGGCACCGGTACGATCAACATCTCGGGCGCGGAGAGCTTCTTCGCGACCGCGACGCCCTGCTTGAAGCCGTGCTGGTAGTCGTCGTCGATCGTCCACGCCTTCTTTTGCGCGTCCCAGTAGCCGGTCTCTCTCCCGTCGAGTGTTTGGTAGAGCAGCGATACACGGCCCACGCGCAGGAACTGCACGGTGCGCGCGCCGTCGCCATCACCGAGCGCGGCCTCGTACGCTTCGATCGTGCGTCCGTAGTCCATCTCGACCTGGTAAGCCTCGAGGATGCGGCGGTACTTCTCCGAAATCGTGACGTCCGCGCGGGTCATCATCTGCTGCAACCCAGTGACTCGCTTCGCGCGCTCCTCAACGAGAAACGGCACGTCGAGCGCCACGAAGCGCGCGAGCGTGTCGAGCATCTTCAGCATCAGCGGAGAGACTTCGCGTGCGGTGCGCTCCACCTCGAGGAGCTGGGCGTTGATCCCGTCGATCTCCTCTCGCTGCGACTGGACCTGCGCGGTGAGCTGGTCGGCGTAGGTGTTGTAACTCTCGGTGTCCGAGATCGCCTTGCGGTACTCGGACAAGAGCTTCTGTGTCTCGTCGTCGATCTGGTTCACCCGCTCTTGCGAAGCCTTCGCGTCCGCGTCGGTGCGGATCTGCTGCTTCACGACGGTATCGAGATCGACTTTCTGGGCGCGCGCCGGAACGGCCAGCGCGAGCGAGACTGCCCACGCCAGCGCCAGTCCCCATCCGGTCGCTTTGCGCAGCATTCGGCCGCGAGACTAGATAGAGCCCGTGGCGCGCTGGTGGATCGCTTGTGAGGACTCTGCGAACTCGGCGTGAAGGAACCGCGCGGGTGGCGGGCGTGTCAGGGGTGGGACGAGTAGTGCGGCTCGAACAGCGGCCCCTCGGGCTTCGCGAGTGCGGTCGCGAGGTACTTCGCGCGCTCCGCTGGACTGAGCCGCGCGATGACCTTTTCGGCGTTGGCGCGCGCCTCGCGCAGCGCCTCCCCGCGCGGCGGCTCCTGCGTGTACCCGCCGAACCCGGACATCAGGCGCATGTACACGCGCGCGAGCAGCTCGTCGCCCGCCAAGTGGCGCAGCACGTCGTCGGCGTCGGGCCGGCGCTGCAGCTCGCGCGGATCGATGCCCGCCGCCTCGAGCAGCGCGACGACGTCGAGCCTGCGCAACGCCTTCTCCTCGAGCGCAATCAGGTCGGCGTCGGCACGCGACGCGGCAGCGGCAGGCGCTGGGCTGGGCGGCGGCGCGTTCGCGCGCGGCGGCGCGATCGGAGCCGGTGCTTCCGGCTGCGGCGGGGGCGCGGCTTCCGGCGCTACACCATTCGGTGACGGAGGCGAGGCCGGCGGTCGGCTCTCTGGAGCTCGCGCGAGCCAAAGTACGGCTAGCGCGCCCGCGCTCATCAGCGCACCAGCCGCGAACGCGAGTCGAAGGCGGCGCATGCCAAAGAGTAACACCCCGGCGCCCCGCCCGGGGCGCTTCGTGACGTTGCGATGGCGGATTGTCGTGCTCCCGACGCAGAGACTTCACCAGCTCCGCACACATCCTTGGCGTGAACGCGCGATGCGCCTGCTAAACCGGCGAATGTGGCGCGTGTTCTTGTCGTCGACTCCGATCCGGCCGGGCGGGCCGAGCTGGCGAGCTGTCTCTCGTCCGCGGGCTTCGCGGTCGCGGAAGCGACGAGCGCGGGCGAAGCAGAGCTGAGCCTGCGCGAGACTCCGCCGCACGCCGTCGTGCTCGACATGTTTCTGCGCGACCAGTCCGGCTTCGCCGTATGTCGCGCGATCCGCGAGAACCCCGACGCCAAGGACGTGCCGATCCTCGTGGTCACGCGCAGCACATCCGATCTCGACCGAATCCTCGCGCTCGAGGCCGGCGCCGACGACGTGGTGGTGCGCCCGTTCTTCCCGCGCGAGCTCGCGCTGCGCGTGCGCGCGCTGCTGCGGCGCGCGGACGGCGAGCGCGGCGCGCCCGAGCCACCGCTCGCGCACGGCCCGATCACGCTCGACCCGAGTCGCCGCTCCGTGCTCGCGGACGGCGGCGCGGTGGCGTTGACCGAAATCGAGTTCGCCCTGCTGGCACTGCTGCTGCGCCGCCCGTCTCACGTCTTCACGCGCGACGAAATCCTCGCCGAGATCTGGCCCGACGGAGCGGCCCGCACGCCGCGCGTGGTCGACACCCACGTCAAAGGAATCCGCCGCAAGCTGGGCGGCGCGGCGTGGGTGCTCGAAAGCCTCCATGGCGTCGGCTATCGGCTGGCCGCGTTGCCGGAAAGAGAACGGTAAAAACGCGTGCAACTCCGCGGGGAAGCGGCGCTTCCCGCGAAATCGTCACGGGAATGTCATATGATGTCCGCGCGGGCCCGGTACCGTTCCAGAACCCTATGTCTTCCCCTCGAGACGCCATTTCCGGGGAGCCCTCCCTCTCCCCGAGTCCTGCGCCGCGGTTCCTGAATCGAGAGCTTTCGTGGCTCGACTTCAACCGCCGTGTGCTGGCCCTCGCCGAAGATCCGGCGCAGCCGCTACTCGAGCGCGTGAAGTACCTCGCGATCGTCAGCACGAACCTCGACGAGTTCTTCCAGGTGCGCGTCGGGGGCCTGCTGGCGCAAGTCGACGCCGACATGACGAAGCCATCGGCCGACGGCCGCACCCCGCGCGAGCAGCTCGCGGAGATCCGCATGCAGGTGCTCGAGCTGCTGAACGCCCAGGAGAGCGTGCTCGTGAAGGACCTCGTGCCGAAGCTCACCGAGCAGCGCGTTCGCCTTGTCGACTGGGGTCAGCTCGACGAGCTGGACCGCTCGCGGCTCGCGCGCGTCTTCGAGGAGGAGCTGCTGCCGATCCTGACGCCGCAGTCGGTCGATCGCGCGCACCCGTTTCCATACATCTCGAATCTGTCGCTGAACCTCGCGGTGGTGGTGCGCGACGCGGCGAGCGGCGAGAACCGCTTCGCGCGCGTGAAAGTTCCGCGCCTGCTGCCGCGCTTCTACGCGCTGCCCGACGGCCAGCGCTTCCTGCCGATCGAGCAGCTGATCGCGGCGCACCTCGAGGCGCTCTTCCCCGGGATGGAGATCGTGTCTCACCATCCATTCCGACTCACTCTCGACGCGGAGCTCGCCGTCGACGAAGACGCCGCGCACGATCTGCTCGCAGCGATTCAGTCGGGTCTGCACCGGCGATTGCGCCTGAACGACGCCGTGCGGCTCGAGATCGATCGGACCATGTCGACGCGGCTGCGCGATGTGCTGATGGGGGAGCTCGAGCTCACGCCGGACGACGTGTACGTGACGGAAGGGCCGCTCGACCTCGGCGGGCTGTGGGCGCTGTGCTCACTCGCGCGCCCCGATCTGAAGGACGAAGCGTGGCAGCCGCAGACGCCGCCGCGACTCGCGTTCGAGGACGGCGCAACCGAGATCTTCCACGTGATCTCGGAGGGCGACGTGCTCCTCCATCATCCGTACGACTCGTTCCGAACCTCGGTCGAGGCCTTCCTCACGCAGGCCGCGACCGATCCCGACGTGCTCGCGATCAAACACACGCTGTATCGCACCTCGGGCCGCGACAATCCGATCGTGCGCGCGCTGATCCGCGCTGCGCAGTCCGGCAAGGAAGTCGTCGCCCTGATCGAGCTGAAGGCGCGCTTCGACGAGGGCTCGAACATCGAGTGGGCGCGCCGCCTCGAGCAGGCCGGCGTACACGTCGTGTACGGGATCGTCGGTCTGAAGACGCACGCGAAGATCGCACTGGTCGTGCGCCGCGAGGGCGCACAGATCCGGCGCTATTGCCACGTCGGTACGGGCAACTACAACCCGATCACGGCGGACACGTACGAGGACGTAGGGCTCTTGTCGGCGCGGCCCGAGCTCGGCCAGGATCTGACGGAGCTGTTCAACTATCTGACGGGCTGCGGGCGGCCGCAGGGCTACCGCAAGCTGCTCGTCGCGCCCGCGACCCTGCGCTCGCGCTTGCTCGACGAGATCCGCCGCGAGGCCGAGTCAGGCGAGGGCCGCATCGCGATCAAGGTCAACAATCTCTCCGACGAGGGCGTGATCGAAGCGCTGTACGCAGCGTCGAGCGCGAGCTGCGAGATCGACTTGGTCGTGCGCAGTATCTGCTGCCTGCGACCCGGCGTGCCCGGTCTCTCCGAACGCATCCGCGTCCGCTCGATCTTGGGTCGGTTCCTGGAACACTCTCGTGTGTTCCGCTTCGGAAAGACTGGCCGCGGCGCGCGCTACTTCGTCGGTTCGGCCGATCTCATGAATCGCAACCTCGACAAGCGCGTCGAGACGTTGGTGCAGATCGACGACCCCGCGCTGCAGGCGCAGATCGAGGAGATCTTGACCGTGAACCTCGCACCCAATCGGCTCGCGTGGACGCTGGGCGCCGAGGGCGCGTGGTCGCAGCTCGAGACGAGCGCATCGACCTCGCACGAGCGCTTCCAACGGCTCGCGCGCGAGCGTTCTCACTCCGCTCCCGCCTGACTCGACGGGAGCGCTTTCGCCGCGAACGGATTACGTTGTCGCGCCGAGGAGCGGAGTGAAGCTCTACCTGATTCGGCACGCGAAGGCGGAGAGCCGTGCATCGTGGTGGCACGAGGACGTGCTGCGCCCTCTCTCCGCCGAAGGTCACGGCGAGGCGATGGGTTTGGTCGAGCGCCTCGACGGCGTGCCGATCGGGCGCGTGATCTCGAGTCCCGCGCTGCGCTGTCGCCAAACCGTGGAGCCGCTCGCCGCTCGCCTCGGCCTCGCGGTCGAGATCGAGCCGCGCCTCGGCGAGGGCTCGGCCATGAGCGAGGCCATGGCGCTGATCGGGTCACTCGGCAACCGACCCGTCGTGCTGTGCTCGCACGGCGATCTGATTCCGGGCTTGGTCGAGAAGCTGGCGCCCGGCGCGCTCGAGCTCGAAGGCGGCAGCCGAGTGCCGAAGGGCTCGACGTGGGTATTTCAGGGAACGCTCGGCGAGACGCTGCGCGCGGCGTATCTGCCGCCGCCGCGGCACGCGTTCGGCGCGGGCGCGGAAGGTGAGCGGCTGCGCATCGGCGTGGCGGATCTCGGCAGCACGTCGTTCCACATGCTGGTCGCAGACGTGACGCCCGACGGTCACATGGAGCGCGTGGCGCGCGAGCGCGAGATGCTGCGCCTCGGCGCGGCGATCGGACCCGACGGCCTGATCCCGCCCGAGACGTGCGAGCGCGCGGTCGATGCGGCGCGCCGCCTGGGTCGCGCGGCCGAGCGCGCGGGCGCGGAGCAAGTGCAAGCGATCGCGACGGCGGCGCTGCGCGATGCAAAGAACGGCCGCAAGCTCGCCGAGCAGCTCGGCCGCGCGCTGAACTCGGACGTGCGGATCCTGACGGGACAGGAGGAAGCGCGCCTGATCTTCTCGGCGTTCCGCCGCCGCGTCGGCCTGGGCGACGAGCCGGCGCTCGGGCTCGATCTCGGCGGCGGCAGCCTCGAGCTCGCGGTCGGCAACGCTTCGCAGCTGCGCTTCGAGGAGACACTCCGCTTGGGAGTGGCTCGCCTGCACGGCGAGCTCGCGCCGTCGGACCCGATGAGCGGCAGTGAGGCGCGCACGCTGCGCAGCCGCGTCGAGGAAGCGCTCGCCCCGCTCGTGCCGCGCATCGAAGCTCTCGCTCCGGTGCGCTGCATCGCCGCGGGCGGCACCGCGCGCGCCCTCGGCCGCCTCCTCCTCGAGGAAGAGGACGGAGCGCTGCGCGGCTTGCTCGTCTCCGAAGATCAGCTCGAGAAACTCTCGCAGCGACTGCGCCGCTCGACACACGAAGAGCGCCTCGACATGCCCGGCATGGACGCGCGCCGCGCGGATCTCTTGCCGACCGGCGCGCTCATCCTATCGACCTTGGTGCAGACGCTGCGCCTCCCCGGGATGATGATCAGCGACTGGGGCATCCGCGAAGGCGTGATTCTCGCCGCGATCGCGCGCCGCAACCGCGACGCCCGGAAGAAGAGCGCGGCAGCAGCGGGTTGACCGCCGTCCGATGTGCGCGGTCGGGTTGACCGCCGTCCGATGTGCGCGGTCGGGTTGACCGCTTAGTTTGGAACACGTTCTAATGGGCGCTTCCCAGGGAGAGCCCATGTACATCGATCTGACCCCCGAGCTGCGAGCCCTGCGCGACGAGCTGCGCACCTACTTCGCGAAGCTCATGACTCCGGAGCTCGTCGCCGAGCTTTCGGCCGGCGGTGAAGGCGGCGGGCCGCAGTATCGCCGTGCGCTCAAGAAGATGGGGCGCGACGGCTGGCTCGGAATCGGCTGGCCGAAGGAGTACGGCGGACAGGACCGGAGCCCCCTCGAACAATTCCTGTTCGCGGACGAGGTGCAGCGCGCCGGCTTCCCGCTGCCCTTCCTCACGCTCGGCACCGTCGGGCCGACGCTCATGGCGTACGGGAGCGCGGAGCAGAAGGCGGAGTTCCTGCCGCGCATCCTGGCCGGCGACCTGCACTTCGCGATCGGTTACTCGGAGCCTGGCGCGGGCACCGATCTCGCTGGACTCACCACCACGGCTACACCGGACGGTGACGAGTGGGTGATCCAGGGTCAGAAGACGTTCACGAGCCTCGCGGATTTCGCGGACTACATCTGGCTGGCGGCGCGCACGGACCCCGACGCCAAGAAGCACCGCGGCATCTCCATCTTCATCGTGCCGACGACATCGCCGGGATTCCGACTCACTCCGATCTGGACGATGGCGGACGTGCGCACGAACGCGACTTACTACGACGACGTGCGCGTGCCCGCGCGCTACCTGGTCGGCGGCCTGAACAACGGCTGGGGCCTGATCACGAATCAGCTGAATCACGAGCGCGTCTCGCTGTTCCCGATCGGGCCGTTCGAGCGCCTGCAGGACGACGTGCGGCGCTGGGCGCAGAAGACGACCCTCGCCGACGGCCGGCGCGTGATCGATCAGCCGTTCGTGCGCCGCAACCTGGCGAAATGTTACGCGGGCGCCGAAGCGCTGCGGCTCATGCTCTGGAAGCAGGCGTGGACCTTGACTCACTCTCGCCTGCATCCGGCCGACGCCTCGACCGTGAAGGTCTACGCGAGCGAGTTCTTCGTGGAAGCGTATCGAGCGCTCCTGGAAGTGATCGGCGCGGCAGGGACGATCCACCGGCGCTCGCCGGGCGCGGTGCTCGCGGGGCGCCTCGAGCGCATGTACCGCTCCGCGCTGATTCTCACCTTCGGCGGCGGGACGAACGAAGTGCAGCGCGACATCATCGCGATGGCCGGCCTTCAGATGCCGAACTACAAGGGTTGAGTCCCCGATGAACTTCGGACTCTCCGACGACCAGAAGTCACTGATCGAGCTCGCGCGCAAGATCCTCGCCGACATGGCGACTCACGAGCGCGCGAAGGAGGTCGAAGCGAGCCCGGAGGGCGTAGACCGTGATCTCTGGCGCGCGCTGGCCGAGGCCGGTCTGCTCGGCGCGTGTCTGCCGGAGGAATTCGGCGGCGGCGGCCTCGACTTCTTCGACCTGTGTCTCTTGCTCGAGGAGATCGGCCGCGCGGTCGCGCCGGTCCCGTACTTCGCGGTGCTCGCGACCGGCGCCTTGCCGCTCGCGCAGTTCGGCTCTGCCGAACAGAAGCGCAGCTGGCTGCCGGGCGTGATCTCGGGAGAGACAATTCTCACCGCCGCGCTCGAGGAGCCCGACGGCGACGACCTCGAGCGGCCGTCGATGCGCGCGGAACGCGACGGTGCGGGCTGGCGCCTGTCCGGCGCGAAGATCTGCGTGCCCGCGGCGCACCTCGCGACACGCGTGCTCGTCTCCGCCGCGACCGGCCAGGGGCGCATCGGTTGGTTCTGGATCGACCCGACGGCGAGCGGCGTGCGCCTCGAGACACAGCGCGCGACGAATCGCGAAGTGGTCGCGACTCTCACTTTGCGCCGCGCGAAGGCGAAGTCACAGGACCTGCTCGGCACCTTGGCGCGCGGACGCGAGATCGCACGCTGGATCGGCGAACGCGCGGTCGCTGGCCTATGCGCGATGCAGGTCGGCGTCGCGGAGCGCGCGCTGCGCATGACGGCGAAATACACGAGCGAGCGCAAACAGTTCGATCGCCCGATCGGCAGCTTCCAGGCGGTGCACACGCGCGCCGCCGACGCCTTCGTGAACGTCGAGGCCATGCGACTCACCGCGCAACAGGCGGCGTTTCTGCTCTCCGAGAATCGACCCGCGGCGCTCGCGGTTTCGGTCGCGAAGGTCTGGGCGGCCGACGGCGGGAACTTCACGACCTACGCCGCGCAGCATCTGCACGGCGGCATCGGCATGGACCTCGACTACCCGCTGCACCGCTCGTACATCTGGACGAAGCAGATCGAGCTCACGCTCGGATCTGCCGCGCGGCACCTGGAGCGCATCGGCAACGCGCTGGCGGAAGCTCCGCCCGGGGGTCAGTGACTCGGGCGACGCTGGGAGAGCGCGAGCGCGTTCTCGCGCATCACGAGCTTCACCTCGCGCGGCGAGAAGCCCTTGAGCTCGTGCGCGTAGTCGCTCGGCTCGGCGATGCCCTCCGCGTGCGGGAAGTCCGAGCCCATCAGCATGTGGTCGACGCCGACGAGATCAGCCATGCCGCGCAGGTCTTCCTCGTGGAAGGGCGACACCCAGACGTGTCGGCGAAACGTCGCGACCGGGTCCTCGCGGTACGCCTGCGGCGTCTGGCCGAAGCTCTTCTTCAGCTTGCGCAGCAGCTCGCGCACCCAGTCCGAGCCCATCTCGACACTCGCCAGGCGCAGCCCAGGGAATCGCTCGAAGACACCGTGGCAGATGAGCGCCGCGAACGTGTCGAACGGCGCGCGATCGGCCGACACCAAACCGCGTAGCGGCGTGCCGGCGAATGCGCGGAAGTCGCCGCCCTCGCCCCAGTCGTCGGCGTACTTGTTGTAGCCGTGGTCGCCGCCGTGAAACGCGGCGACGACGCCTGACTCTTGCACGCGCGCCCAGAACGGATCGTAGCTGGCATCTCCGAGTGAGCGGTTGCGATCGGCCGCAGGCACCGGCGCCGCGCGCATGCACACCACGCGCGCGTCGCGCGCCAGCGCCCACTCGAGCTCGGCCACGGCCTTCGCGGGGTCGACCAACGTGACGAGTGGCGCGCCGTAGAGTCTCTCCCGGTACGCGAAGCCCCAGTCCTCGTCGAGCCACTGATTGAAGGCGTGAAACGCGGCGCACAACGCCTCGGGATCGGCGCGCAGGGCCTCCTCCATCCCGACGCCGAGCGTCGGAAACAGGAATGCGCGCTCGA
>JBGQIB010000020.1:0-41944 GCA_041498295.1 bacterium
ACGCCGCTCTGCGAAGAGGCGATTCGGCTGGCGCGGCTCTTGCTCGGCCTGTTCCCCGACCAGCTCGAGGTGCGCGGACTCACTGCGCTCATGCTCTTGCAACACGCGCGCGCCCGCGCCCGCCTCGACGCGAACGGCGAGATCGTCCTGCTCGACGCGCAGGACCGCGCGCTCTGGGATCAGTCGGCGATCGCGGAAGGGCTCGAGCTCGCCGGGCGCGCGTTGCGTGACTCGCCGCGCCCGGGCGCCTACGCGATCCAAGCGGCGATCGCCGCGCTGCACGCGCAGGCAGCGCGTCCCGAGGACACGGACTGGGTCGAGATCGATCGCCTGTACGTGGAGCTCGAGAAGGCGCAGCCCTCGCCGGTCGTGACGTTGAACCGCGCCGTAGCGGTCGCCAAGGTGCGCGGGCCGGCGGCGGCGCTCGAGATGATCGAGCCGCTGGCGCCGCGACTCTCGGGTTACTTCCACTTCTTCGGCGCAAAGGGCGCATTCCTCTTGCAGCTCGGGCGGAACGCGGAAGCGCGTGTCGCCTTCGACCGCGCGATCGCGCTCGCGCACACCGCGGCGGAAGCCGCGCACATCCGCCGTCAGCTCGATCGACTCATGTCGGATCCGGGACGCCTCGTTCGTCCTTAGGACGAAGGAGGACGACCCCATGTGCCCAGCGTGCATCGCCGCCACGACGTGGTTCGTCGCGGGCGCGACTTCGGCGAGCGGCCTCGGCGCGCTCGCCCTCGTAAAGCGGCTCCGCGCCGGATCCGGCGCGGAGGACTTCCAATTGAGGATGCAACCCGAAGGAGACGAAGATGGAACGACCGAGAATCGTGTCGCAGGATGAATGGCTGGCGGAGCGCAGGCAACACCTGGCCAACGAGAAACGACTCACTCGCCTGTACGAGCAGCTCGCCGCCGAGCGACGCCGGCTGCCGTGGGTGAAGGTCGAGAAGAGCTACGTGTTCGAGGGGCCGAACGGCGTGGAGACGCTCTCCGATCTGTTCGCCGACCGCAGTCAGCTGATCGTGAATCACTTCATGCTGGGGCCCGGCTGGAAGCAAGGCTGCGTCGGTTGCTCGTTCGGTGCCGACCACGTGGCGGGCGCGCTCGTGCACCTGGACCAGAAGGACGTCCGCTACGTGGCGGTGTCGCGCGCGACGCTGCCGGAGATCGAAGCGTTCCAGAAGCGCATGGGCTGGCAGTTCAAGTGGGTGTCGTCGCACGGGAGTGACTTCAACTACGACTTCAACGTGTCGTTCACGAAGGAGCAGATCGCGGCGGGCCGCGGCTTCTACAACTTCGAGGAGACGAAGCCCTACAGCGAGGAGCTCCCGGGCACGAGCGTGTTCGCGAAGGACGAGAGCGGCGAGATCTTCCACACGTACTCGAGCTTCGCCCGCGGCACGGAGCACATCTTGGGCACGTACATGCTCCTCGACCTGACGCCCAAGGGTCGCGACGAGACGGGTCCTAACCAGAATCTCACGGACTGGGTTCGGCACCACGACGCGTACGGCGGAGCAGGCTCCGTCGATCCGACGGGCAGGTTCCGGCCGGCGAGTCACTGACGGTCGCGTGAGCGGGCCGCCGCCCGCGTCGTTGCGACGGCGGCCCGACGACTCACTCCGCGCGCGCTCAGGGCAGGGCGCGCACCTTCTTCCACGACTCGCGCGTCGTGCAGCGCTGGAGCCAGGCGCCGAGCGCGGGCAGTTCGAGCTCGAACGGATCGAGCCGCTGCCAATCGATCCGCCCGTTCTCGTTCGGCTGGCTGAGGGTCGACGCGAGATTCAGGTCCGCGAACGTGAACGCGCTTCCGAGCAGGTAGTTGCGGCCCGCGAGCGCAGTGTCGAGGATGCGCAGCGCCGCGATCTTGTTGGCGCGAACCTCCGCGATTCGCGCGCCGTCGCCGCTCCGCCGCGCGGCGTTCCAATCGGGGCGATCCATCTCGGTCATCGCCCAGAAGCTCCACTGATAGACGAGGGCGCGTTCGCGCGGTGCGCTCGGCCAGAGCGGCCCGCCGTGTTTGTCGCCGAGATAGAGATTGATCGCCATCGACTCCCAGACGACGAAGCCGTCGTCGTCCAGGACCGGGACGTGGCTGTTCGGGTTCAGCTCGTTCAGCCGCTCCCGATCCGCGGGCACGGCGCCCTTGGAGAACAGGGGTACGTGCGCGTACACGAGCCCGAGCTCCTCGAGCGCGATGAGCGACCGGCTCGCGCGCGAGAGTGCGGTACCGTAGAGAGCGACCATGAGGCTCATTCTATCGAGTCGAAATTGCGCGAGGAGATCGCGATGACACAGAGCAAACACGTCGTTCTTGTCCACGGCGGCTTCGTAGACGGCTCCGGCTGGGAGAGCGTGTACAAGATCCTGAGGAAGGACGGCTACACGGTCGGCATCGTCCAAAATCCGACTACATCGCTGGCCGACGACGTCAGCACGACCAAGCGTATCGTCGCCGCGCAGAGCGGCCCGGTGATTCTCGTCGGGCACTCGTACGGCGGAGCGGTGATCACCGAAGCTGGCAGCGATCCGAAGGTCGCGGCGCTGGTCTATATTGCCGCCTTCGCACCCGACGCGGGCGAGTCGGTGTCCACGCTGATCCAGGATCCGCCGCCGGGAGTGCCCGCGCCGCCGATCCTGCCGCCGCAGGATGGCTATCTCTTCCTCGACAAGGCGAAGTTCCCGGCCTCGTTTGCGGCCGACGTGGACCCGGAAAGGGCGGCCTTCATGGCCGACTCCCAGGTCCCGTGGGGCGTCGCGGCGCTCAGCGGCGCGATCAGCAAGCCGGCATGGAAGAGCAAGCCGAGCTGGTACCTGGTCGCCAGCGACGACAAGATGATCCCACCGGACGCGCAGCGCTTCATGTCCAAGCGCGCGGGTTCGACCGTCGTCGAGGTGAAGGGCAGCCACGCCATCTATGTGTCGCAGCCCCAGGCGGTCGCATCGCTGATCGAGAGAGCCGCTAAGGGCGCGCAGCCGTAGCGGGCCGCCGCGCGCACCTACTTCCAGCGCTTGCCGAAGATCGGCCGCTCCTCCTCGATGCACGCCTTGAACGACGGCCGCGCGTGGACGCGCGCCACGAACGCTGCGAGCTTCGGGAAGCGCGCGGCGTCGGGCGGGAAACCCGCGTGGCGCAGGTTCACGAAGCCGGTGCCGACCGTGAGGTCGGCGATCGTGAGTCGATTGCCGACGAAGTACTCGCGCGAGCCGAGCTGTGACTCGAGGTAGGCGAACATCGGCCCGAGCTCCTCGCTCACCACCTTCTCGGCCTTCGCGATCGCCTCCGCGTCCGGGGCCTTCTGCGTGAGCACCGGCTGCAGGGCCAAGGGCCGGAACACGCTCGGCCCGGCGATCGGAATCAGCCCGCCGTCGACGAACTCCTCGATCCAGACGGCGCGCGCGTACTCGTAGGGCTCCGTCGGATAGAGCGCCGGCTCGGGGTGGATCTTCTCGAGGTACGCGCAGATCACCGACGAGTCGTTCACGATCCGTCCGTCGTGGTCGAGCACGGGAATCCGCCCGAGCGGGCTGAGCTCACGCCAACCGGGCGGCGGGCTGAAGGGGCTCACCTGCTCGAGCGTGTAGGGGATGCCTTTCTCGGCGCAGAACACGCGCGTCTTGCGGACGAAGGGCGAGACGTTTGCACCCAGGATCTTGATGGCCATGTGTACCTCCGGGCGCGCAGCTTAGACGATTCGGGCGCGTCGCAGGGCTTGGGCGCGCGCCGCGCGACGGAGTTTGCGCGCGAGCCTTTACGCGGCCGTAGCGACGCTGTATCTGTCGGGTCCCGAGGCCCGTGCCCCCGGAGCCGAGGTGGTCCGATGAAGCGACAGACCAAGTTCATCTTCGTGACGGGGGGCGTGCTCTCGTCGCTGGGTAAAGGCCTCTCCTCAGCGTCGATTGGAGCCCTGCTCGAAGCGCGCGGCCTGCGGGTCGCGTTCCTCAAGCTCGACCCCTACCTGAACGTCGACCCGGGGACGATGAACCCGCTGCAACACGGCGAGGTGTACGTCACCAACGACGGCGCCGAGACCGACCTCGATCTCGGCCACTACGAGCGCTTCACCCACGCGCAGCTCACGCGCCAGAACAACCTGACGGCCGGCCGCGTGTACGAGCGTGTGATCCAGAAGGAGCGCGAGGGCAAGTATCTCGGCGCGACCGTGCAGGTGATCCCGCACGTCACCGACGAGATCAAAGCCCACGTGCTCTCGATCGCGGGCGACGGCGTCGACGTGCTGATCGTCGAGGTCGGCGGGACGGTCGGCGACATCGAGTCACTCCCGTTCCTCGAAGCGATTCGCCAGCTGCGCTCCGACATCGGGCGCGAGAACGTGCTCTACATCCACATCGCTCTCGTGCCGTACGTGGCGAGCGCGGGCGAGCTGAAGACCAAGCCGGTGCAGCACAGCGTGAAAGAGCTGCGCTCGATCGGCATCGCGCCCGAGATCTTGTTGTGTAGGACCGACCGCTATCTGCCGCGATCCGTGAAGAGCAAGCTCGCCCTGTTCTGCGACGTCGACGAAGACGCGGTGATCACCGCGAAGGACGTCGACACCATCTACGAGCTGCCTTTGGTATTTCATTCCGAAGGGCTCGACGACGCCGTCGTCCAGAAGCTCAACATCTGGACCGGCCAGCCGAACCTCGAGCGCTGGGAGCGCGTCGTCTCCATCCTGAAGAACCCCGAGCACCGCGTGAAGATCGCGATGGTCGGGAAGTACGTGGATCTGACGGAGTCGTACAAGAGCTTGAACGAGGCGCTCGCGCATGCGGGCATCGCGCACGGCTCAGCGGTGGACATCGAGTATGTCGATTCGGACAAGCTCGAGGGCTCGGCATTGGACGGTCTGCGCGCGGTGGACGGGATTCTCGTTCCGCACGGCTTCGGGTCGCGCGGCGCGGAAGGGAAGATCCAAGCGATTCAGTTCGCGCGAGAGCACGAGATCCCGTACTTCGGGGTTTGCTACGGGCTGCAGATGGCGGTGGTCGAGGCGGCGCGGAATCTAGCCGGGCTGGCTGGGGCGAATTCGACCGAAGTCGACCCGAAGACTCCGCACCCCGTGATCGACTACATGGAAGGCCAGGGTGCGCGCGCGGGAAGTGGCGGCACGATGCGGCTGGGCGCGTACCCGTGCATCGTGACTCCAGACACTCTCGCGGCGCGCGCGTACGGCCGTACCGAAGTGAGTGAGCGCCACCGCCACCGCTTGGAAGTGAATCCGCTCTATCACCAGGTGCTGCGCGACGCGGGCTTGGTGATCTCGGGGATGTCGCCCGATGGGAGACTCGTCGAGATCATCGAGTATCCCGATCACCCGTGGTTCCTCGGCTGTCAGTTCCATCCGGAGTTTCAGTCCACGCCCTTCGAGCCGCACCCGCTGTTCAGGTCGTTTGTGGGGGCGGCCGTGAGAAGAAGGACAAACGGGGCGGTGTAGGGCCCGAGTGCGTACACGTCAGAGCTCTAAAGCGACTTCTGATACTCGATGAGCGCCTTCCGGTCGTTCGGGTCGTCGAGCGGCAAACCGTAGTCGGATGGCTCGTGTCCGGCGTTGCTGTTCCCGGGGAGCGTCGTGTCGAATAGAAAGTTGCCCGGCGGGCAGCTAGTCACCGCAGCGCCGCTCGGCACGCCGACTTGCGTCGCATCGAGCTTGGGCTCGATCGACACGCAGAAGCTCTTCACTCGGCACTTGTCAACTGAGTCTCCCGCGGCGCAGGTCGAGGGCTTCAGGAGCTCATCCAGGTTGGGCACGGAGCCGTTGTGCAAGTAGGGAGCGGTTGCCCAAATGCCGTCCAGCGGGCGCCCCTTGTAGGCGCAGCGGTCCCAAGTGGCCAAGGGCGGGACGGCCGCGCGCAAAAGCTCCGGGATCTCTCGGAAGAGAAATACCAGGAGTCCGCCGACGACCCGGGGAGACTCCTGGCCGAGAATCCCCTCCAAGGGGGGACTCTTCAGCGGGCCCTTCGAGCAATCGGCGCGTTGCGCCGCACCCGTGCTCGCGAAGTTCTCGGCCATCATCGGATCCGTCTTCAGCAAGCTGACCGGCGTCATGATCGCCTTGATCGAAGGGACTGAGTCGTCGCGCGAGACATGGGAATGACACTCAGCGCACTTCTGCTCGAAGAGTTTGCGTCCTTGCTCTTTGAGGCCAGGGTCGATCGCGCTCCCCACCAGATCCGTAGGCCATCGGGGAGAGCGCAGCGTCTTCACTCGGTCCTCGAGCGTTCTCAAGCCATCCACTCGGACGGTCGAGTCGTAGCGCTTGAACGGCCACCAGCCCTTGAGCTCCGGTCCGTAGTCGGAGAAGACTCCCATCACCTCCACGATGTTGCGAGTCAGTGGAAGCGTGGACACGCCGTTCCACTGGACCTGATTGTGCTGGTGAGTGTCCCAGAGGAAGGGGTAGCTCACGGGCGCGTCCACCGAGACGACCTTCTCCGCTTGGTCGAGGTGAAGGAAGATCTGGTTGGTGATGACGCCCACGGCATCGAGGCGCGCGGGCCCCCATCCCTTGCTCGCGGTCTCGTCGCCCTTCGGAGCAAGGAGCACCCCGAGATGATCGGAGAAGCGTTGCAGATCCTGGGCAAGTGTCTGCTGCTTGCGATCGAGAAGGCAGCGACCGCCATCGCGCTCCTCCGCGGGGAGCTGCGCGGCGAACGCGGCGAGCTTCCCCGCGTCTGCCGCGGTATCGTGCAGCGACAGGCGGAGCTCACTCAGAAACGCCCACATGTCTGCAGAGGTCGGTGCCCCATCCACGAACAGGTGTTTGCCCCCGAGACCAAAGCGCGCCGTATGGCACGCGGCGCACGACATCCCGACGAACTCGCAGCGCGCGCCCGACTTGGACGGTGAGTCCTTGACGAATCCGATCGGGAGCCCGTCCGGGTTGCGAGTCCGGTCGCCCGTCGGATCATTCAAGTAGCCGAATCGCGCCAAGCCGAGCTGCGGATCGAGGAACGGCGCGTGGCCGCCTGCGCGCTCGAGCGCCTTCAGCCACGCGTAAGGTATCAGCTGGGAGCCCTGGCTGGTGAAATAGAACTCGTTTCGCTCTGCATCCGTCCAGCCTTGGTCCGCGAAGACCTCTGACGCTCCAGTGACTGGACCGGCGGTGACGGGCCCTGGGGAGACACGACCTGCTACGCCAATCACGAGACCCAGACTCGCAACCATCGAACTCACAAGCCGCGTTCGCGACATGGGGCCTCCTTACTCGTGCTGTTGGCGAGTGCTCGGCCGACCCGCCCCGAACCGTCGCGTGATCGGGCCCGCCGTCATGCGAAGCGGTCGACCACGATGAGAGTGATGGTACGCTCCCTCGAGCCCTGCGACGATGGGATTATCTTGGGAGTGTGTCGCTCACGCCCACTCGACTGCGCGATACACTGCCGCGGTGAGGATCGTGGCCGCGTGTGTGGGGATAGCCGCGCTCGGAGTGTTCGGCTTGCTGGCTCTGCGAACGGCGGGCGGCGCTTCCAACGCGTCGGACTCGCTGGCGTCTCAGGTCGCAGGCGAAGAGCGCCAGATCGCGGACCTCGAGCGACGAGCGAACGCCTTGCTGCGTGCGCCCGCGCCTCCCGTTCCAGGCGCCGCTTCGCAAGCCCCGCTCTACCTGGGCGGAGGCGGCGAGTTCCCGCGCTTGGACGAGTACCAGCGTCTCGACGCGCGCCACCTCATGCTGGTCGAGCTCGAGCGCGGCGGAGTCACGGAGGTCGACTACGACGATGGCTCGCAGGTCACCCGCATCGCCCCGCCATGGGAGAAGGCGGGCTTCGTGGTGGCCCCGGTCGAGGTGTTGCTCGCGATTCGGGTGGCGGCGACGCAGCCATTCAAGAACGTCGAGCTCGACCTGCGGGTCGCGACCGCGTCTCGCGGGATCCACTTCGTAACGCTCGTGCATGAGCTCGACGGACGCCTGCTCGTGACGGACATCCCAGCGACGAGCCTTCCGCCCCAACCGCCACGCCCCGTCTCCGGGGATGCGGAGGTGCGCAAACGCTTCGGGATCGGACGACTCGACGGCGGCGAGGGCAAGTGGTCCGCGCAGGAGCGTCAGTCACTCGAGCGCGCGCTCGCGCTTCTGTCCGATCGCGAGCTCGCGCAGATTCGCGACCTCGAGCTGCGTCGCGAGAGCCGGCCGCGCAGGGTGCTTCCCTTCAAGGGCGCGTGCGGCCTCACCGTGGTCGAGCGGACCGAGCGCTGGATCGAGATCTACGACTGCGCCTTCCGCGACGACGACATCGTGTTCGTCGGTAGCCCGAAGGCGCCCGAGCGCGCATCCGTCCGACTCATCCTTCACGAGATCGGTCACGCCGTCGCGAGTGGCCCAGTCCGAGCCTTCAATCGCGACCTCCAACGACTCGCCGATGATGGAAAGAAGACGACCACAGAGTATCTCGAGCTCCGCGCCCACGCCTCCGCCGCGGGTCAACGCAGCCTGGACGAGATCGCGGCGCCGCTGACGAAGATTGCCGCACGCCTGCAGGCGCTCGCGAGGTTCACAGCGGACGCGCACTCCGCAGGTCCGGCAGTGGCTGCCTTCAGTCGCCTGCCCGGAGCTGCGTCCGGCATCACGAGCTACGGCCGCGAGGGCCCGGCCGAAGCCTTCGCGGAGGCGTTCTCGCTCTTCCATGCGGACCCCAACGCGCTGCGCCGGGTGTCGCCCGAAGCGCTCGAGTTCTTCGAGCGCGGCGGGCATCTCGCCTCGGACGACTGACTCGTCCTTTTGTCTCGCGCCGAGCGGCTATTCGACGTCCGCGTGCTCCACCAGCACGACCTCGCAGGCGCCGCCGCCGCTGTCACTTCGCGACATGGAGCTGCGCCACCTCCAACCGTCCTTGCCGTGCGCTTCGATCAGCCAGCCCTTCAGGTGGACGAGGTTACCGCGGCGCGCAGCGAGTAGCGTCGCCCGCGTGGGGCCGTCCAGCGGGACCATGTGCATGTTGGACGCGTGTCGAATGATCTCGCCGAGCGCGATTTTCGGCCCGCCGCTCGGCCACGAGTAGAAGAAGAAGCGGCCGTACTGCGAGATGTCGAGTGTGTCGAGCACCTCGTTCGATGACATCGGGCCCCAGCCCAACGCCAAATCGACGGGCGAGAGGTCGGACTCACGATCCCAGCGGTAGTGCTCCGCCGAGAGCACGCGTGCCTCGACCTCGAAGCGCGCCAAGGCGTGAACGTCGTACCCGTCGATGTCCCAGTGCGGGCCGTCCGCGACGTTCTCCTGCACCGGATCGTTCGGCTCCAGGACTCCGGGCGGACGGGGAATCGGCCGTCCGCTCCAGAAGCAGTACCCCGCGAACAGGACGACGAGCACGAGCAGCGCGAGCCGGGGCATACGCGCAGATGTCGGTCCGCTCGCGCCCGAGGTTGAGTTGCTAGGGAGCTAGCAGTGCGGGTCGCACGGGGCGCGGGTTCGATTTACGACCCAACCGCTGTATGTGTTGATCACCTGGTCGAAACAACCCTGTGGCGTTGTGATCCGCTGGAGCAACAACCCGTTGCCAACCCATCTCTGGCACAGGATGCCCCCCTGCGCGAGCACGATCTCGCCGACGTTCTCGGCCGCACTTGCGACGGGGAATGGATCGAGGAGTGCGAAGAGCGAGCCCCCGGAAGCTTCAGCTGCGGCAACCTGATCCCACGAGACCCATCGAAACTGCGGGTACTGGGAGCCGGGTCTCTTCCCGCGAAGGAGAACATCACCCGACGCGCACACCGTGCTGCCAATCTCGACGTTCTCCGGAGTCACAATCGTCCTGAACTCAGCGCTACGAGAGCACTCGTAGTTGTGCTGCCAGAGTGTGGTCTGCTTCTCGGCATCTCTAGATTCGCCGAAGGGGACGCCAAGGTTGTGGGACTTGAAGGCTTCGAGGTATGTGGGGATGGCGCCCAGAAACGCAGCGCCGAGCGTCGGGTACAAAAGGAACCATTGCCACCATTTCTCGGGGTCGGCGTTCCGCCCACCTCGCTATCTCCTGCCGCCGGCTGCCTTCGCTTGCTTTGTGTAGTCATGGGAAGCCACTCCTCTTGGGGGGTCGGGCGCGAATCCCTCTCTTTGTCAGGGCGCGTTCCGCCGAGCCCGCCCTTTGCCACCTGACGACTCAGTACCGTTCCCGTCGACCGAGAACGGTGCCTCCTTCTCGAACGCCGGATTGGGAGTGCCGACGATGGAGTAGTTGGGCGTCTGTTCCGGCGGCATGCGAGTGACGATCGCTTGGTGGAACTCGCGGTAGGTGCCTGCAAAGGTGCCGCCGTTCCAGACGCGGCGGAGCGTGCCGGTGAAGAGGCCGTTGAAGGCGCCGTCGGAGGAGAGCTGATTGTCTTGGCAGCCCGAGATCAAGAGGACCGAGGCGGTCACCGTGTCTCGCGTGTCGACGAGTCTCGGGTCCTTCAAGATTTCGTCGTAGTGAGCGCGGTTCGCTTCGTAGGTGCGAAGCGCCACCAAGTGCGGCATCGCGCGGTAGCGGGTGAAGTCACTCACAAGCACTCGGCCGACTCGAGAGGCGGCGATCGGCTGCTCGGTGGCGGCGAGCGCGACCCTGGTCATCGAGCCGCTGTGACAGCTGTCGGAGAAGACGATCACTCGGACGCCGGCTCGGAACTTTCCCAGCTCCATGTAAAGCTCGTCGTCGACCAACTCCGAGTCGAAGAGGCAGATGGTCTCGTCCATCTGGTCTGGCTCGTCGCCGTTCAGGTCGGGGAGTTGTCCGCCGTGCGACGAGTTCGAGAGCATGAAAATGTCGCCCGCGTTCAGCCGCGCCGCTGCCGCGTCGATTGCCTTCAGGACGTTCTCGCGGGTCGCCTGCGCCGTGAGCAAGGTCGTGACTTGGAAGCCGCGCGCCGTGGCGATCGCAGCCATGTCCTTCGCGTCCGCTTCGCACGCTTCGAGATCCCCGGACCAACCCTGATAGTGTACGGGGTCGACTGAGTTCAAGCCGATCGCAAGCGCGAGCCCTCGGGCCATGAGTTCCTCCTGGAGCGGAGATGCGGGTGATTCCGCGGATCACTACCGCTCTTGTCTCCGCAGCGATCGCAACTCCCGTGCCGGTCACGGAGAGAGGAGACGGAGCCGCGGTCGACTCCTGTGTCTTGCTCCGAGGACGACCGACTCCCGCTTCGTCCTCGACTGAGAACAGAGAGACGCCGCGTCGAGGGCCGTTCACTGGCGGACTCAGTCGCCGAAACCAAGATATTCCCAAGTTCGTTCCGGACGAGCAGCGCGACAATGCGCGGGTCGATCGCGACGGAAGGAGGACTCGATGAGCACGGACCATAGGACTCCGCCCGAAGTGAAGGGCGGCGGTGACGAGGGAGGGCGGCCCAGCCTGACTCTGGACCTTGGAGAGACGGTGACTCTGTCGCCGGAGTCCAAGCGCTTCGGGGGCGCCTACAAGCAGTACCACCCCCAATCGATTGCCGAGGTCGGGAAGCTTCTCGGTGTCGGGGTCGCGCACAATGCTTCTGCGCAAGGGAGCTTGTGTTGTCGCGTGCCGGAATTGAGCTCGATCGTGATGACTCCCGACCATCTCAAGGCCGAGGACCCCGCCGTCGTGGCCAAGGCTAATCGCCTGTCGTACCTGGCTGCGCGGGAAATTTTGGCGGGGTATGGGGCGCAGCTCGCGCCATGGATCAAGACGGTCGACGCGTGGCTGCTGACCCAGCGACCGATCGTCAACGTCGCGTGGCTCGGGGACATCGACATCGCGCCGGCCGCGACGTTGAACTTGTCTGCGAGCACTCACGCGCTCTACGCCAACAAGATTACGATTCGCGGCACGGGACGGCTGGTCTGCAGCAGCTCCGTCACCGTCAGGGCGACCAGTCTGGAAGGCACCGCCTACGGCTCACTCGTCAACATCACCCCAGTTGTGAAGGGCGCCTTCAGCGCCTGATCACTCACTCGGACTTTGGAGGATTCATTTCATGCCCGACATCATCGCGCGCGGCTCGGACGGAGATCCTGGAAATCGCGGAACGGACGGCCAATCACCCGTCAAGGCGCCAAACGGCCAAAATGGAGTCAGTCACTGGAACGGCGACGATCGGCCGAAGCGGGGCTTCGCGGGCACTGGTGCACCAGGCGGCTCGGATGGGGACGTCGGCCAGGACGGCCGAAACGGCAGCAACGTCACCCTCGAGCTCACCGACTTCGTGGCCGGCGTGAACATCAACACGCAAGGAGGTCGAGGGGGCGACGGCGGTTCCGGCGGAAACGGTGGCCGAGGCGGTGACGGTGGCGATGGCGGCATGGCGGCCAACAGCGGTGATCCCCAGGCCGACGGAGGCGACGGTGCGAACGGAGGGCAAGGCGGAAACGGCGGTCGCGGCGGCGGCGGCGGGAACGGGGGCAACATCACGGTCGTTGCACACACCGTTGCGACGGGCTCGATCAGTCCCAATGCCGAAGGTGGAAACGGTGGCTTGGGTGGGGCAGCCGGTCAGGGCGGAGGTCAGGGCATCGGTGGCCTCGGGAGCACTCACGGAAACAACGGAGCGCCTGGCTCGAACGGCCTGACCGGAACAAACGGGGCGCGTGGCAAGGACGGCTCCGTGTCCATCATCGAGCGGCCCTGAACGTCCCGCGCCCGCGCACATGAAGTCGCTAGTCCGAGAAACCATCCAGCGGCAGCTACGCGGCTATGCCGACTGGGTCGCGATGCCTCTCGGCGCTTCGAGTTCGTTGGCGCGCGTTTTCGACATACTGACGGAACGCTCGCTCGACCGTGCCGGGCCACCGTACGATGGCCTCTCGAGCATCAATGCGAGCGGGCTTCCGTTCCAGTGGTCGGCTTGCTTCGGTCCGGATACACAAGGCGTCCGCTTTCTCTGTGAATCCGGAACGCCGGGTAGCTCGAGTCGCGAGAGATATCTGGAGTCGATCGAGCTCTTGGGCCGATGCTGCACGGAGCTCGGTGTGCCGGATCCAAGCTGGCTGTACGAGTCAGTGATTCCGATCCTCGTCCCCGGGGAGCGGGAGTGGCCGCGGCACTGGCGCAGCGCTGTGTGGTTCGGCGTCGGAGGATCCGGGTCGCGAGTCCTCCTCAAGCCTTACTTCAACCTCAATAGGGACGCTCCGAGCGAGCGATGGAAGCGGATCGGCCGACTGCTTTCTGCCCTTGGGTACGAAGATGATCTGGCCCGTCTCTGCGCTTGGTCAAGCACCGTATCTCCTGGATCGTGGCCGGTCGGGCTTGCAGTCGACATCGTTTCTGACGCGAAGCCCGGGCGAGTCAAGGCCTACTTCCGCGCGGAACCCGCCACTGAGGAGTGGCTCGAGCGGTGGTATGGCGCGGTACATAGAGAGACGTCACCGAGTCTCGTCCGATCGGCGCTCGACTGCTTTCCGTTTTCCGATGGAGCGGCTTACCCGCCCGGGGCATTCATCGTCAGTCTTGAGTTCTACGGGGACGGCCGCCCGCCCACGCTGAAGACGGATCTCGGAGTCACGAGTTGGATCTCCTCGAGCCGCGAGATTCAGGCCGGTGTCAGGAAGCTGATCGCTGAGGCGACCGGTCGGAGCTCGGATTGCGTCGACGCATTCCTCGGCGCTGTGTCCGTTGACGCCTCTGCAAAGGCCGCGAACGCGTTTCGCTTTGTCGGCCTTGGACTCGAGCCCGACGGCGAAGCGCACGTCAACGTTTATGTCGAGCCGCAGCTCGCTCTTCCGGACAGCCGTCGATCCGAGTCACGTTCCCTCGCCGTTGATCACTGCTCGGCCGCCCGTGGCGATGCGATCGAGCGGGGCCTCGAGTTCCTCATGTGCGCGCAGCGCGGCGGCTTCTGGAAGGACTATCGGCTGCCTGTCGGCGAAGCCGACGAGTGGGTCACGGCCCACACGCTGCTCCGACTGAGTGCAATCGATCGCTCCTTGCGTTCCCGTAGGCTCCAGATCTGCGTCGACCAAGCGCTCGACTGGCTCGAGCGGGCACGTCGCCCAGGCGGCGGATGGGGATACAACGCGTCCTGTGATCACGATGCCGACTCGACGGCCCTGGCGGTACTGGCTCTCCGCAGCTTCGACAGGCCGTGCCCCGCGGATGCGATGACGATTCTCGAACGCTGCGTCGCTCCGGACGGCGGGGTTTCCACGTATCCGCCGTTCGATCCGCTCCTCGGCTCGTGGGCGAGGCCATGCGCAGACGTGGCAGGAGTCACTTGGGCAGCGCTCGCACCCGAGGGTTCGGACACGCGGAGGCTCGTCGCTTGGTACCTGGACCGAGAACTGAGCTCGGGTGACCCACCTCACTCGTTCTGGTGGGTCAGCCGGTTGTACGCGGCGGTTCTGGGGTTGGAGTTCGCATCTCCAGCCCTTTCGATGGGCGCGCGGACCTCTTTGGCCTGCAACCTATCGTCGGCGAGGTCCGTCGGAGCGTTCGAGACGAGCTTGCGGATCATTGGACTCACCCGTCTGGGACTCAAGAGGAAGGCCGAGGAGGTGCTTTCGCAACTGATGCCGATCCAAAGGGGAGACGGGAGCTTTCCGCCATCGGCGTGGTTGAGACTGACGGACCGAGAGATCGAGCGCCCCTGGGAGCGCATACGGGCAGGGCGCGTGTTCGTGGATGTTGGAGCGGTCATGACGACGGCGACGACGCTCGCCGCCATCTCCGCCGTATCTACGCACTGAGTGAGTGATGCAGATCCGCCGCGCGCTATGCGGTGGCGTCCTCGCCGGCCGCTTCCTCGAGTGACATCCCGCGCGTCTCGGGCACCGCGGTGAGGAAAATCAGCGTCGCCGGAACGAACGTCACGACCGACAGCCAGCTGATCGCCGGCACCAGTCCGCCGAGTGGCTCGACGAGAAACGACAGCCCGAAGTTCGCGACGAGTCCCGCTCCCGCGACCATGAGGCCAACGACGCCGGAGAATGTCGCCCGCAGGGGCGTCGGGAAGAGCTCGCTGCCGAGCAAGCGATCCGCGACCGAGAACGCAGCGGTCGCGGCTTGGTTCACCGTGGTGAGAGCGATCAGCTCAGTCACGGCCCACGGCCCGAGCGGAATCCAGTAGAACGCGATCCCGCTCGCGACTGCGACGGCCGAGCCCCAGACGGCCGTCGGACGACGTCCCCATTCGTTCGCGAGCCACGCGCCGACGGGGTTCCCGAGCTGACCGATCCCGCCGCCGACGAAGAAGATCAGGCTGGCGGTTGCGGGCGAGAGAGCAAGTGACTTGACCATGTAGTAGAAGGGCCAGGCGGAGGTCGCGATCAGCGCGATCGGGCGGAGGGTGGCGACGAAGAGGAGGGCGATCGAGCGGCGGCGCCAGGGACCGCGGAAGAGATCACGCGTGCGCGAGGCGGCGACGTGACCGTCGTCGCGTGCGCGCGTGAAGCGGTCGGTCTCGCCGAGCGCGCGGCGCACCGGCTCGATTGCGAGCAAGGGGAGGGCGGCGACGAGCCAGAATCCGCGCCAACCCCAGGGCATGCTGTCGCCGAGCGCGGCAAGCCCGACGGCGAGGCCGCCGCCCGCGGCGCCCGCGAGACCGAACCAGGCTTGGCCCGCGGCGCGGCGTAACTCGGACGCGCGTTCGATCATCACGACCACGATGCCGGTGAAGAGCGCGCCCATGAGCGCGCTGACACCGATCTGTGCCACGGTGTAACTCACGATGCCGGGCGCGAGTGCGGACGCGAGCGAGAGCACGGGTAGGAGCGCGAAGCACGACACCACGAGGCGGCGCCGGCCGTGGCGGTCCGCCATCCGCGCGAGCGCCGCGCTGCCGAAGGCGCCGAGCGAGACGAAGCCAGCGATCGCCGTGATGTGCGCGTCGTCCAGCCCGAGCTCCGCCGCGAGGAACGGCGCAGTCATTCCGGGGAGCGCCTGCAGGTACGAGGCGTAGATCGTGAGCGCGAGCAAGAGCCGCATCGGGCAGCGAGGGTCGCGGGCGGCCGCCGCCGGTCAATAGCGAGGGTTGATTCGGGACGATCCGACTCGCCAGGGAGACGGGAAGGCTCAGTCCGCGGGCAGCGTGTCACATCGCGCCCGGCGAGCGATTCGGGATGCGAGGCGCACGCGGCACATTCGTTGCAGACCCATCAACCAACGCAACCAAGGGAGGCAGTGATGACCATCGCGGATGTGATGACCAAAGACGTGGCGACCTGCGCCCCGGACCAAATGCTCAAAGAAGCCGCGCGAATCATGTGGGAGCGAGATTGCGGGATTGTTCCGATCGTGCTTAGCAGCGATGACCGCCAGGTCGTGGGCGTCATCACCGATCGCGACGTTTGCATGGCTGCGTACACGAAGGGCCGATCCCTCGCGGAAATCTCGATCGGAGAGGTCATGTCGACGAAGGTTGCTTCGTGCACGGCGGGGGACGACGCCTCGGCCGCCGAAGCGACCATGCAGCGCGCCCAGGTGCACCGTCTGCCGGTAGTCGACGACTCGGAGCAACTTGTCGGCATCGTCTCGCTGACCGACATCGCACGAGCATCGATGCGCCGATCTCGAAACGCCAAGTCGGATGTCTCCCCGCTCGAGGTGGGCGAGACGCTCGCCGCGATCCGCCGGCCTCGACAGCTAGGGCCCGTCGCAGCCGGCGCTTAGCCGCTCAATCGCGAGCGGTCACTGTGCGAGGGTGACAGGATGAGCGAGAGTCACTACGAGCTCCAGCGGCGCAGGATGGTGGAAGAGCAGATTGCTGCGCGCGGCGTTCGCTCGGCCGGCGTCCTTGCGGCGATGGCGAAGGTGCGCCGAGAGGGCTATGTGCCGTCCTATCTCGGCGAGTTCGCCTACGACGACACGCCCCTCCCGATCGAGGAAGAGCAGACTATCTCGCAGCCGTACATCGTCGCTTACATGATCGAAGCGCTGCAGCTCGAAGGCGGCGAGCGAGTCCTCGAGATCGGCACAGGGTCCGGCTACGCGGCGGCCGTGCTCGCGGAGATCGCCCGCGAGGTCTACACGATCGAGCGTCACGCCGGCCTGGCGCGGAGCGCCGAGCGCCGTCTGCTCGCCGACGGGTATCGGAACGTCCACGTCCGAACCGGCGACGGCACGCGCGGCTGGTCGGCGGCCGCCCCCTTCGATGCGATCGTCGTCGCCGCCGGCGGCCCGAAGGTGCCGGAGGCGCTCCGTGAGCAGCTCGCGATCGGCGGACGGCTCGTGATTCCGGTCGGATCGCATGTCGGTCAGCAGACACTTCGCCGCGTCACCCGTACGGCCGAGCACGAGTACCAGGACGAGGAGCTGGCCGAGGTGCGCTTCGTTCCGCTCGTCGGAGCGGAAGGCTGGCAAGCTCCTCCAGTGCCCGCCGCGAGACGCGCCGGGGCGATCGCGCCGCTGGCGCAACGAGTGGCGCGCGCGGCGGAGCGGTTCGAGAACGCCGGCGACGCGGATCTCGGGCCGCTTCTCGGGCGCATCGGCGATGCGCGTGTCGTTCTGCTCGGCGAGGCCAGCCACGGGACTTCCGAGTTCTACTCGATGCGCGCCCGCATCACGGAGGAGTTGATTCGCCGCAAATCGTTCGATGTCGTTGCGGTCGAGGCCGACTGGCCCGATGCCGCGCGCGTGGATCAGTACGCGAGGCAGCTCGACGCGCCGCCCAGTGAGTGGCGAGCGTTTGCGCGGTTTCCGACTTGGATGTGGCGCAACCGCGAATTCGCCGGCTTCGTCGAGAGGCTGCGCGATCAGAACTCGGCGCGGCCGCGAGAGCGCCGCGTCCGCTTCGCGGGCCTCGACCTCTACTCGATGTACACCTCCATCGCCGAAGTGCTGCGCTATCTCGACAGTGTCGACCCGGTAACGGCGCGAGTGGCGCGCGAGCGGTACGGCTGTCTCACTCCCTGGCAGAGCGATCCCGCCGCCTACGGGCGAGCCGCGCTCACCGCCAAGTACCGATCGTGCGAGCGCGAGGTCGTTCGCATGCTCGACGATCTGCTCGCGAAACGGCTCGAGTCGTCGCGCGCGCTGGACGACGGATTCTTCGACGCGGTGCAGAACGCGCGCTTGGTCGCCGACGCCGAGGCGTACTTCCGAGCCATGTACTACGGTGCTCACGAGTCCTGGAACCAGCGCGACAAGCACATGTTCGCGACGCTGCAGGCGCTCCTGGAGCAGGGCGGTCCGAACTCGCGCGCCGTCGTTTGGGAGCACAACTCTCACGTCGGGGACGCCCGCGCGACGGAGATGTCCGCACGCGGCGAGTTGAACATCGGCGAGCTGTGCCGCCGACACTTCGGAGACGCCATCTACAGCGTCGGATTCGGAACCGACCACGGAACCGTTGCGGCTGCGTCGTATTGGGATGGCCCGATGGAGGTAAAGACGGTCCGACCGGCGCTCGAGAAGAGCTACGAGGCGCTCTGTCACGACTCGGGCGCGCCGGCGTTTCTGTTGCCGCTGCGCCGCGGGAGTGACCCAGAGCTGCGCCGCGAGCTCTGCGAGCCGCGCCTCGAGCGCGCCATCGGGGTGATCTATCGGCCCGAGACGGAGCTCGCGAGTCACTACTTTCAGGCTGTGCTCCCCGAGCAGTTCGACGAGTACGTCTGGTTCGACCGAACGGAGGCCGTACAACCGCTCGCCGCGCGACAGATCGACGGTCTGCCAGACACGTATCCCTTCGGCCTCTAGCCGGCAGCTCGCACGCAGCTCTGCGGCGACGCCGCTCACGCCCGGGACATGCGATATTGGGTGCGATGGGGAAGTCGAACTGCGGAGATGACGCTGGGGCGCCAAGACCATAGGCCCTCGAGAGTCGCCCGCCTCGCGTTGGCGCTATGCGCCGCGTTCGCGGGACTGGTCGCGACGCCCGCAGACGCCGCGGCGGCGCACGTCTTTGTCCAGAAGCGCGACCGCGAGATAAGCTCGGGCGCGAGCGTGAGCGTCGACTTCGGCCGCGCCAACAAGTCGGGCAACGTGATCGTCGTCTACGTCGCTTGGGACAACGGCGGCGCGGTCTCGCTGGCGGACACCAATGGGAACGCCTACGTGAGTGCCGTCGGCCCCACTCCATCGGGTGATGGCTCGGTACACGCGCAGGTCTTCTACGCGCGCGACATCGAGGGCGGGAAGAACGCCGTCACGGCGAGCTTCGCGACGCCGATCTCCGCGCACGCGGCGCTGTACATCCACGAATACACGCGGCTCGGTCGCATGGTGCCGTTCGATGCGGCGGTGGCGGCGTCGGGAACCTTGGCTGACATGGACAGCGGATCCGTCACGACCCGCAGCTCGAGTGAGTTCCTGTTCGTGGGCGCCGCATCCAACGGGCCATCGATCAAGCGACTGACTCGCGGATTCAAGAAGCGGACTCACCGGGGCGGCGAACTGACCGCAGAAGGGTTTGGGCCAGCAGCGGGCTCCTATCAGGTCACTGCGTCGCAATCGGGGACGGGCTGGGTCCTGCAGCTCGCGGCGTTCCAATACCTCGGCCCCACGCCAGCGAGCGCGAGGTTTCCCGCCGGGGTCAGCGACAGCGGCCGCTACCTGGTCGACCAGAGCGGCGATCCGTTCCTGATCACGGGCGACTCGCCCCAAGCGCTGATGGTCAATCTCTCCGAGTCCCAGGCCAACGCCTTCTTCGCCAACCGTCAGAAGCGAGGCTTCAACACGCTCTGGGTCAACCTGCTCTGCGGCACTTACACGGGGGGACGCGGCGACGCCAGCACGTTCGACGGAATCCGTCCCTTCACGAACTACTCCAACCCCTCCAATCCCGACCTTTCGACTCCGAACGAGGAATACTTCTCGCGCGTCGATGACATTCTCCGTTTGGCGGCGCAGCGCGGAATCACCGTGCTGCTCGATCCCGCCGAGACCGGGAGCTTTAGCGACATCATCAAGAACCAGGCCGTCGGCGCCGCGCGTGGCTACGGCCGCTATCTCGGGAATCGCTACCAAGGCTTCGACAACATCATCTGGATGAGCGGGAATGACTTCGAGCCGCAGAACGGTGACGACTATGACGCGGCCGCCGAGGCAGTCGCGCTCGGCATCCAGGACTTCGATCACCAGCACATCCACACGGTGGAGGTGCACGGCAGCTCGCTCGACGATCCGACCTGGGCGCCGATCGTCCAGCTGAACGCGAGTTACACCTACCACGCGACCTACGCGCAGGTGCTGAGCGACTACAACCGCAATCCCTTGCCGCCGAATCCCTTGCCCACCTTTCTGGTCGAGGCGAACTACGAGTTCGAGAACCAAGCCGCGGTCCCAAACGGGACGGAGATCCTGCGCCGCCAGGCGTACTGGGCGCTGTTGAGCGGAGCGGCCGGTCAGCTCTACGGGAACAAGTACACTTGGCCCATGGTTCCTGGGTGGCAGAGTCACTTCGATACGCCGGGCGCGGTCCAGATGGGCTACGTGAGGCGCCTCTTCGAGTCTCTGCCGTGGTACGACCTGGTCCCCGATCAGACTCACATGGTCGTCACCGTGGGCTTCGGCACCTTCTCGGACCTCGCTCTCGTCGGCGAGAGCGACTACGTGACCGCCGCTCGCACGCCAGACGGGTCACTCGTCGTCGCCTATCTGCCGACCATGCCGACGGAGGGGCACATCACCGTCGACATGACCCAGCTCTCGGCGCCCGCGAGCGCGTCATGGTACGACCCGAGCACAGGGAAGTTCAGCGCCATCGCCGGCGCTCCGTTCCAGAACACGGCCTCGCACGACTTCACGCCCCCCGGGCCAAACCGCGACGGCGACGACGACTGGGTGCTGGTGCTCCAAGCAAACTGAGTCCCAGAGCGGACCTCTGCCTCAGCCCCAGCGGTGCAGGAGGTGACCGTCGCCTACGAGATACCGCACCACGTCGATCGCATCGATCGCGAGCGAGATCCCGGCGATCACGAGGTACACGTGCACGTACTTGCCGAATAGCGACGCGCTGCCGATCGCTCGGCGCCGCGACAACACCCAGAGGTAGGCGGGAGTCCAGAACACCAGATGCGCCAGCCCCAGCAGCCGCGTGTACCCCACCTGGCCGTAGAGCCAAGTCATCAGCACCGCGGCCGCCAGGAAGCTCGCGAGGATCGCGATCGGCTCGACGCGCATCCGCCAGCGGCCCGCGTCGCGCGCGACCACGAAGAGCACGGAGGCGAGATGCGTCACGACCAGGACGACGAGCCAGCCACGGATCCAGAACGGCTCCGTCCCCATGGCCTCGACGAGGGTCGGGGGCATCGATGGGTCCATGCGTGCCTCCAGGCGAAGCCTACCACTCGGCACGCGGAGTCAGTGCGCTCGATCTTCGGTTAGAATTCGTGTCGCTTGGACGGTACGCCGGCGGGGGTGGCATTGGATCGAGTGGGCGAGATGGAGCTCTGGCTGAACCGACGCCAGGTTCTCAAGGGTGCCGTCGCAACCGCGGTTTCTCTGGGCGCGCTCGCTTGCTCGAGCTCCAAAGAGGAGGGCAGAGCCGCCGCCGAGACGCTCGTCGTCGGCGGGCTCCCGGTCACGTGCAATCTCACGCTGCCGATCGCGTGCGTCGCGGCCGGCGGCGGCCGCTACGAATACAGCAAGTACAGCGGCTGGCCGGAGATCAAGGAATCGCTGATGGCGGGGCGGATCGAGGCGGCGTACATGCTGGCGCCGCTCGTGATGGATCTCGCGGACAAGAAGATCCCGGTGAAGATCGTGTCACTCGGGCATCGCTCGGGCGCCGTGATCATGGTGCGCAGTGACTCGCCGTACCAGCACTTCAAGCAGCTCGTCGGGAAGCGCATCGCGATCCCGAGTCGCTTCGCGGTCGACTTTCTCTTCCTGCGCAAGATGCTCGCGCAGGAGAGCATGGCGGCGAGCGAGGTCGAGATCGTCGAAATGCCGCCGCCCGACATGCCGGCCGCGCTCTACGCAAACGCGGTCGATGCGTACTGCACCGGGGAGCCGTTCGGCGCCGCGGCGCAGCGCGCGGGCTACGCGCGGCCGCTGCGCATGACGCGCGACGAGTGGCCCAAGTACATCTGCTGCGTGCTGACGGTGCGCGAGGAGCTGATCGCCGAGAGGCGGCCGGTGGTGCAGGAGCTCGTGAATCACGTGCTGGGCGCCGGCGTGTGGCTCGACGCCAAGCAGGCGAACCGCGACAAGGCGGTCGTGATCGCGGCGGGCCGCGGCTACTTCAATCAAGATCCGAACATCCTGAAGTTCGTGATGGAGAATCCGACCGACCGAGTCACGTACGGCGATCTGCGCATGATCCGGTCGGAGTTCGAGGAGCTGATGCAGCTCTCGATCGAGGCCGGGACGATCAAGCACCCCATCCCGTACGAGAGCTACCTGGACGAGAGCTTCGTGAGGAACGCGCAGCCGGCGGCGATCGATCTCTGAGATGAGGGGTCTCTTACTCGCGCTTTGTTTTCTCGCTGCAGACGAAGGGGCTCTCAAGGCCGGCACCTTCGACCCGCCTCGCGCCGCGCCGGACTTCACGCTGCGTGGCTCCGACGGCGCAGAGCTGCGCTTGAGTCACTACCGCGGAAAGGTCGTCATCCTCGGGTTCGGCTTCACCTCTTGCCCCGAGGTCTGCCCGACGACGCTCGCGACCTTGGCCCAAGCGCGCAAGAAGCTCGGTGCGCAGGCGGACGACGTCCAAGTCGTCTACGTCACGGTCGATCCCGAGCGCGACGACGTCACCCGGCTTGCGAAGTATCTCGGCAGCTTCGATCCGACCTTCATCGGTGGAACCGGTACGGACCAGCAGCTCGCCGCCGTGCGCAAGGACTTCGGCATCAGCGCCACGCGCAAGACCTCGGGTGACAGCTACACCTTCTCCCACTCCTCTTACACCTACCTGATCGATCGCCAGGGACTCATGCGCGCCCTCATGCCATACGGGCAGAGCCCCGACGACTACGCGCACGACGTGCGGATCTTGCTGAAGCGATGAAGCTGCGAGCCCCGGCGTTGATTCTCGTCGCGAGCTGCGCCCTCGGCGCGGCCGGCTGGGCGGGACTCACTCCGATTCGCTCCGCTTCACACGAGCGGATCTTCCAGATCCCGAAGGGAACCTGGGCCCGCCGCATGGCCGGCGACAAGGTCGAGATTTTGCCGAACCAGATCCGACTCACTCTGGGCGTGCGCGACGTGCTCGTGCTCGAGAACCTGGACGACGTCCCGCAGACCTTCGGGCCGACCCTCTTGATGCCGGGCCAGAGCTTCCGGCTGCCGTTCGCGGTGGCGTCCGACTATCAGTTCGCCTGCACGGCGCACGCGAGCGGACAGATGACGATCCGCGTCGAGCCGTTCCCCGAGACTCCGTGGGCTCGACTTCGCTGGCGAATGCGGGAATTCTTGAAGGCGACATGAGCCAGATCAAGCAAGCGCTTCCCTCGGTTGCGCTGCTCGCGCTGCTGATCGCCGTCTGGTGGGCGGTCGTCGTCGCGACCGGCAGCGTCATCTTCCCGACGCCGGGGCAGGTCGTGACCGGCACGATCGAGCTGATTCGCGACGGCACGCTCTGGTTACACATCGCTGCGTCGCTGCTGCGCGTGGCCGCGGGCTTCCTGCTCGCCGTCGCCATCGGCGTGCCGCTCGGCCTGTGGATGGGCTGGAAGCGCGGAGCGTACGACACGCTGAACCCCATCTTCCAGATCCTCCGCCCGATCTCACCCATCGCATGGATTCCGATCGCCATCCTCTGGTTCGGCGTGGGGAATGCGTCGCCGATCTACCTGATCTTCATCTCGTCCGTGTTTCCGCTGGTCGTGCAGACGACGGTCGGCGTGCACACGATCGACACACGCTATCTGCGCGCGGCCGAGAATTTCGGCGTCTCGCGCTTCACGCTGTTCCGCCGCGTCGTGATCCCCGCCGCGCTGCCGCAGATCGTCGTCGGGATGCGTATCGGCTTGGGCGTGGCGTGGCTCGTGGTGGTCGCGGCAGAGATGATCGCGCTGCGCTCCGGGCTCGGGTATCTGATCATCGACTCGCGCAATGCGGGCAACCGCTACGACCTCGTGATCGCGGGAATGATCATCATCGGGCTGATCGGGCTCTCGCTGGACGGTGTGATGCGGCTGCTCGAAGAGCTGAAATGGGTGCGCTGGCGCTATGCGCACTGAGGTGGACGCGCCCGCGATCTCCGTCCGCGACCTGTGGGTCGAATTCCCGGGCCGCCCCGGCGGCGAGCCGATTCACGTGCTCGAGAACGTGGGCTTCGAGATCGCGCGGGGCGAGTTCGTCTGCATCGTCGGGCCATCGGGCTGCGGCAAGTCGACGCTCTTGAACGTGATCGGCGGCTTCCTGCGGCCGACGCGCGGGGAAGTACGCGTGCAGGGCGAGGCGGTGCGCGGCCCCGACCCGCGACGCATCTTCGTGTTCCAGGAAAGCGCCGTCTTCCCGTGGCTCACGGTTGCGGAGAACGTCGGCTTCGGGCTCGCGCGGCTCTCGCGCGAGGAGCGCGCGCGCACCGTCGCGCACTACATCGAGCTGGTCGGGCTGGGCGGCTTCGAGCGCAGCCACCCGCACGAGATCTCGGGCGGCATGCGCCAGCGAGTCGAGATCGCACGCGCGCTCGCCGCGAATCCCGACGTGCTCTACATGGACGAGCCGTTCGGCGCGCTCGACTACCTGACGCGGCTCAAGCTGCGCGCCGACCTGACCAGGATCTGGCAGCGCGAGCGCAAGACGATCCTGTTCGTGACTCACGACATCGAGGAGGCGGTACAGCTCGCCGACCGCGTGTTCGTGCTGACCCAGCGCCCCGCGAGCGTGCGCCGAGTCGTGCAGATCGAGCTCACGCGGCCGCGCGTGCTCGGCGCGCCGGGCTATGCGGCCGCGCGCAGCGCGATCTTCGCGGGGATGGGCATCTCGGAGGCGACGGGTGAGGAGACCGCGCGGGTGTCGCCCGCGCCCTCGGTCGCGGCCGCGGCGCGCGAGACCGACGTCGTCGTGATCGGCGGCGGACCCGCGGGCTCGATCCTCGCCTCCTATCTCGGCCGCGCCGGAATCGACCACGTGGTGCTCGACCGCGCCGTGCACCCGCGCCGCCACGTCGGCGAGTCACTCGTTTGTTCGACCACGCGCGTCTTTGCCGAGATCGGCTTCCTCGACAAGCTCGAGGGCGGCGGCTTCGTGCGCAAGCACGGCGCGATGTTTACGCTCGACGATGGTCGGCGCGAGGTCGCGCTGCCGTTCCGGGCCATGCCGGATCTCGGCATCGCCCAGGACCACACGTATCACGTCGACCGATCACGCTTCGACGAGCTGTTGCTCGCGCATGCCGCGGCGCGCGGCTCGCGCATCCGCCAGGGCGCGGAGGTCGAGCGCATCGAGCTCGGCGACGGCAGCGCGCCGAGCGTTCACGTCGCGAACACCTCGGAGCCGCTGCGCGCTCGCATCGTGGCGGACGCCAGCGGCCGTGCCGCACTGCTCGGCCGCCAGCTGCGCACGCGCCGCAACGACGCTCGGCTCGATCAGATCGCCGTGCACGGCTGGTTCCGCGGCGTCGACCGGGGCCGGGCGGAGATCGCCGACTGGATTCACATCCACGTGCTCGCCGCGCCGCGCGCGTGGGCCTGGCAGATCCCGATCAGCGCGGACGTGACCTCGATCGGGATCGTCTGCGCGGGCCAGCCCGGCCTGGCCCGCGACGACTCGGGCGAGCGCTTCTTCGCCCAGATGATCGCGAGTCATGGCCTTCTCTCCCAGCGAATGGCGAGGGCGCAGTCACTCCACGCGCTCGAAGTCGAGGGCAGCCAGAGCTACTTCGGCGAGCGGGTGGCCGGGCGCGGCTGGATCGCGCTCGGCGATGCAGCGCAGTTCGTCGACCCAATCTTCTCGTCCGGCGTGTCCGTCGCCGCTGAGTCCGCGCGTCTTGCGGCGCGCGCGATCGGCGACGCGCTCGCCGATCCGGCGCGCGCCGCCGAGTGCTTCGCCGCCTACGACGAGACCGTTCGCCGCGGCGGCGAGGTCTGGCGCGAGCTCATCCTGCTCTTCTACCGCATGCCCCCGCTCTTCCTCGGCCTGCTCGAGGACGCGAGCGCGCGCCCCGCGCTCCAGTCACTGCTCCAGGGGCGAGTCTTCGCAGCGCATGACGCGAATGCCTTGGCGGCGCTGCAGGCGCGCGCGCAGGAGCTCGAGCGCGAAGCGGCCGGCTCGTAAGATCCGCCGGCGTATCTGCGGCAGATGTACTCTCTAGGAGAGAGTGACTCTCCCAGTACCGACGTATGGCTCCCGGCAAGCTTCACCTCGAGCTCGCGTCGCTGGTACGCCGCATGCACGGGTTGCGGGCAGGAGGTGGACATGGACACGGAGTTCAAGGTGCAGTTCAAGGGGATCACTCTCTCGGACTCCGAGCGCGAGCGGATCGGGCGCGCGATTCGCGAGGCCACCCTGCGCGAGCTGGCGCATCTGGAGGTTGCGCCCGACAAGCTGCGCATCGAGATGGGGAGCCTCGTCCAAGGCATCGTGATTCGATCGGAGTTGTGACTCCGGTCACTTCTTGCCGGAGCGGTCGACCTCGGCTGCCAGATCGTGTGCGTCGATGAGTTTGTACAGGTACGAGCGTGCGACTTCGATCATGCGCGCGGTCTGAGTCACGTTCCAGTCGTTTTCTTCGAGCGCCATGCGGAGAAACTCCTTCTGGAACGCGCGCGTGGCCGCGTGAAGCGTCGCCGGCGGGTCCTCGCCGGGCTCCCGGTCTTCCGGGAACAGTTGGGCGCGTGTCAGCACAGTCTCTCCGTGGTCGTGGGCGAGCACGACGGCGCGCTCGAGCTTGCCTTCCAGCTCGCGGATGTTGCCGGGCCAGTCGGCGGCCTGAAGGGCGTGCAGAGCCGAGGGAGACAGCTCCATCGCAGGCACGCGATACCGGGCGCAGTGTCTCGCAAGCAGGTACCGGGCGAGCTCGCCGATGTCCTCGGGGCGCTCGCGCAGCGACGGAACGCGCACTGGGAAGACGTTCAAGCGAAAGTAGAGATCCTGGCGGAAGAGGCCCTGCGCGACGGCCTTGTCGAGGTCGATGTTGGTCGCCGCAATCACGCGCACATCGACCCTGCGCGTTTGATCGTCTCCGACTCGTTCGATCAGCCCCTCCTGCAGGGCGCGCAGCAGCTTGCTCTGCAGATCCAGAGGGACTTCCGCGATCTCGTCCAACAAGAGGGTTCCGCCGTCCGCCGCGGAGAAGCGCCCGACGCGATCGCGCACGGCATTCGTGAATGCGCCACGTACGTGGCCGAAGAACTCACTCTCGTAGAGGGTCGGCGCGATCGCGCCGCAGTTCACCTCGACGAACGGACCGTTTGCGCGGGGGCCGCTCGCGTGAATCACTCGCGCGAGCAGGCTCTTGCCAGTGCCCGTGTCGCCGGTCAAGAAGACGCTGACGTCGCTCTTCGCGGCGGCGGCGAGCAGGCTGAGCGTCGACGCGAAGGCGCGGCTGCGGCCGATCAAGCCGTCGTGGCGCAGCGTGCGCCGCGCTTCGCGCGTGGGATCGCCACCGGCCGCGTGCTCGGCCAGCGCCACCAGTTTGCGCGCGAGCGGCCCGACGTGTTGCGCGAAGACTTCCGCGGCGCTCGCGTCGTCCTCGGAAAAGGGACCGGCCTCGGCGCGATCCTGGAGATACAAGACACCGATCGGCGGTGATCCGACAGGCACGCAGAGCACGGCGTGAATCGCGTTGCGTTGAACGCTGCGCCGCGACGAGAACTCCGGATCGAGTAGTGCGGACGAGGTCCGCACCGTGCTTCCGGTCGCGAGTGACTTCGCGATCACTCCGCTCGACACCAGCGCGCGGATGTCGCGGACCTCCTCATCCGTGCACGAGGAGCTGATTCGCCAGCCGCCCTCGGAGGACTGTCCGGCGCCGTCCGATCCGAAGAGCTCGAGGAAGCCGACTCGCGCTCCCGTCAGCTCCATGACGAGCTCGAGCGCTTCCTTCAGAAACGGCTCGACCTCGTCGTTGCGGCCGAGCGAGAGCAGGCGCAGATACAGGTCGCGCTCGATCTCGGCTCTCGACGTTGCTTTCGGGTCGCCCATCGATGCCCTCGCGTTCAGCGTTCCGCGACCAGAACGCCGTAGCGCCACAGACCGAGATCGAGGGCGACCTTCTGGTGAAGACACGCCTCGACGTGCGCGATTTGTCGGACGCTCTTTCCCTGGTCGAGCAGGTCGTCGGGAAAGCCCGCCTTGCCGCGCCGGAACATCTCGTCGGCGGACGGCCGGATCGCGTCGCTCAGGTCCACGCGCCGCGGCTCTCGGAAGCCCGCGGCCAGCGTGGCCGCGCGCAGGCGCTCCCACGTCCAGAGCGGCGCGATCGCCCAACCGGTGGTCCAGCGCTCGAGGACGTACTCGGCCACCTCGTCGCGCTCGCTGGGTTCGAGCACATAGTCCGCCACGATCAGGCGGCCGCCGGGCCGAAGCACGCGCCTGGCCTCCGCGAAGAACGACTCCTTGTCCTCCGCATGGCATAGGCTTTCGACGGCCCAGACGACGTCGAACGACGCTGTCGCGAGATTCGTGGCGCGGTAGTCGCGCTCCAGGAATTCGACGCGCTCGGCGAGCTCGAGCTTCTGCGCGAGGCGGCTCGCCTGGCCCACCTGGAGCGGAGACAGCGAGATCCCGAGGACCGCCGCTCCGCGTTCGCGCGCCAGCCAAAGCGCGCTGTTGCCGACGCCGCAGCCGGCATCCAGTACGCGGTCGCGCGCCGAGACGCCGACCAAGTCGGCGAGCACTTCATTCATCCGGGTCAGGCTGCGGAAGTGGGGTGCTTCGGATGAGTCGTGATGGCCGTAGTGCATCGCGCCACCCTCTCCGCCGCCCCAGTTCGCGAAGGAGGACTCCATCTCCCGGTAGTAGTCGACGATCCGATTGGTTCCCGCGTCCGTCACCCGCATCTCATTTTACTCCGATCTCGCATCCCAGCGGTGAGCAATCCGCATACCCTCGAGGCAACGCCGACGGACGGGTGGCTGCGCGGCATTGTCTCCGATTGCAGACGCGCACGCGGTCCGGCGTCTCCAGGAAGAGTGACTGATGCGCCCGCGCCTCATCGAAATCGTCGACACGAAGGCATGATTGGTGCTATGTGGGCGAGGCGAACACAGAGGGGGAGGCGTGGCTTTGTTGGAGCAGTACCTGCGAGGGCGTGGCGCGCCGCGGAACTTCGAGAGCGGTGGGCGACTGCGGACGTTCGTGAAGATCCGCCACACGCGACACGAGATCATGCTGCACCCGGACGGCAGAGCCGAGATCATTTCGGAGGTGTGCTTCACGAACTCGGACCGGGGCACGCCGATCATCGACTTCCACTTGCAGCCCTCGATCAACGCGAGCGTCACCCTCGACGGTGCGTCCTTGGACTTGGGCACCGAGGTCGTTCCCGCGCCGGACAACTCCCCGTACGAGTACCGAGTCGTGAAGGGCGTCGTCGACGCCGACTCGATGCACTGCGCGCAGATTCGCTACGACGCGCACCTCACGTACGCCGCCGATCTTCCGCTCTTCTTCGAGATGAACGACTTCGAGGACACGAGCGGGACGTTCAAAGGCCGCTGTTTCCTCGACCGGTACCTCCCTGCGAACCTCGAGTTCGACCAGCACCCCATGGAGATTGCGATCAACTGGGATCCGAGCGGCGCCGTCGGGCTCTCGGACCACACCGTGTTCTCTAACGGCTCGGTGATCAGCTATGGCGGGAACCGGGTCGAGATCTCGTTCCCGAGCCACTTCAATTCGTCGAGCCCATTTCTCGTCGTCGCCAAGCGCGATGCGGTTCACTCGGTTCGCTTCGAGCATCCGCGGCAGCTGCGCGACCAGCGCCCCGTGCAAGTGACCACGTTCACGACGGCCGCGCTGGGCGGCCCGTACGAGGACCACTCGGCGCAAGCCTTCACGGCGCTGCGCGAGCTCGAGCGCTTCCTGGGTCCGTTTCCGTACGACCAGCTCTTACTGCTCAGCAGCAAGACCATGGCGATGGAATACGCCGGGGCGGCGGCGGTGAGTGAGAGTCGCGTTCGGCACGAGATCTCTCACAGCTACTTCGGCCGCGGAACGCTCGCCGCCAACGGCGACGCCGGCTGGATCGACGAAGCGGTCGCGGTCTGGATCGATCGGGGGCGCAGGCGCCTGGAGGGTGCACCCACGACCTCTTCCGACTGCGGGAACCGCGGGCCGCACTACCGACGCACGTACTCGGACGTGTCCGCGTTGACCTGGCCTTTGATGGCCCACCTCGCGTATCTGATCGATCGCATGCCGCCGCAGGAGAGCAGCACGGGCAGCCGCTTCGAGGAAGTCATTCGCAAGATCTCGAGAATCGGGAGCGCGCTTCCGCTGCTCGCGACGGACTTCGAGGACCTGCTGACGTCGCTGACTCAGCGCAGCTACCGCTCACTCTTCTTGCAGTGCATCTACGGCGGTCATCGACCGTGAGGGACGCGAAATGAGCAACAAGCAAGGCCTCGTCAGGCTCCTCAACGATCTGCTGAACGAGATGGGCAGCCCCAATGCTCCGGGGCCCCTCGAAAAGCAGTTCTTCAAGGATCCGTTCTGCACGATGAGCGGGCCGATGTATCAGCTCGAAGCGGATGATCGGAACGCGCTGCTCACGCTCGACCGTGACACGGTCGTTGCACACCTGCACGCTCAGGGATGTGATGAGTGCGCCAAGCGGATGGTCGACGAGTACAAGTCCCCGACGCATGGCTTCGATACGACCCAAGGCATCCGCAACTACATGGATGTCGACAAGTATCTGGAATGCCACGGCCATCAGGACTTCGCGGGCCTGGTGAGGATGGCCGCGTCGTTCGGAGCCGGGTGGCCGAAGCCGCAGCAGGAGCTGCGCGAGGTCTGGCCGCTGTTCGCGGGCGACCCGAAGATGCTGCGGCTCGAGCTGATCGGCGAAGGCTTGTATCCGAAGGGTACCGTCGAGCTGAGAGACTCGGCGGGCGCCGCGGGACACACGCTCCAGATCACCGAGGTCTACGTCAAGAGCATCTTCTTCACTTACCTCCGCACCGAGGAGACGAAGTACGACTCGACCTGGTACGGAACCTGGACCGTCGTGTTCCTGCCTGACTCGGCTCCATACGGGGTGACTTACGGTCCCCAGCTCGTGTTGAACGAGAACAGTGGTTGACTGGACGCTGCAGCGAGTGCTCGCGCGCCCTGGGTTTCCGCGAGCGCTCGTGCCCTCGATCTCGGAAGAGCGCATCGGCGCGCTCTCTCGTGCGCTGCCAAGCGTCGCGGTCGCAGCGGGCTTCGAGGCGCCGCTCGCGCCCGAAGCGGCGCCGCACGCCGACTACTCGATCTGGCTCACCGCGGGCGGCGGCTGTGCGCAGAAGCTCGCGGCACTCGACGAAGCTCGCGACTCAGTGCTTCAGCACCCGGAGTGGCGAGCGCTGCGCGCGTTTGCGCGGGAGTGGCGGCGCGAGGGCTCTCCGCTCGCGCGCTTCGTCCCGTTCCTGATCTTCGAGTTCGACACTGACCACGCGAGCGACGCCGCGCCGATCCCGAGTGTCTTCGTGTGCATCGAGCCGCTTCCGATGTGGCAGCAGAAGTCGGCGCGCATCCGCGCGTTGGCGTCCTGGGTCGGCGAGCTCGCGCTGCCGCTGTTGCGCGGCGCGCCGCTGCCGGGCGCAGTCGCCGAGAGACTCGCGGCGGCGTTCGACGCGCTTCCCGAGGGCGGCTCGTTCATGCATGTCGCCGCTATGCTGTCGCGCCGAGTCGACGCGGTTCGTGTGTTCGCGTCGCTACCCGCGACTCACTTGATCCGTTTCCTACGCGACGTCGGCTGGGCCGGCGACGCAGAGGCCTTCGATCGGCTGCGCGCGAGCTACGTCGGAGGAGACAATCTCGTCGCGATCCAGCTCGATGTCGGTGAGTCGATCGGCGCGCGCGCGAGCCTCGAGCTCAGCATCGATGCGCGCGATCTGCAGCGCGCGACCGCGTCGGCGCGGGGCTTCCTCGACCGCCTGGTCAAGGACGGGCTGTGCTCCGATGAACGCCGCGCGGCGCTGCTCGACTGGCCGCAGAGCTTCGCCGCGCCGACCGATGATGGCTCCTGGCCCATCGCGGTAGACCAGCGCATCAGTCACTTCAAGATCGCCGTGGCGGCGGGCCGCCCGCTCGAGGCCAAGGCGTACTTCTACTTCGTTCCCTCGCGCCGGCTCTTCCTCTAGCTGGGCGTGACGAGCTCGAGCGGGATGGCGAACACCGACGCCCAGCGCTCCGGCTGGCGCACGCCCTTCGCGCGAATGCGCATGTCGGCCGCCTCCGCGGTGTCGGAGTCACCGGCCAAGCGCGCCGACGCGGCGCGACAGCTCTCGTGCTGGATGCGCATCTCGGAGGTTTCGAAGTCGTCGCGGGCGCGCAGCAGGCAGTGAGCCGCGCGGGGCTTGTCGTCGTCGAGGAGCGCGCGGCGCGCCTGCAGGAGGGCGACGCTGGCGGCGGTGTCGACGCGCGTCTCGCGCGCGAGGCGATCGAGCAGGGCGGAGACCGAACGCGGAGCGCGAGGTCCCGAGAGCAGTGTGCGCGCGCGCAGCAGGCGGGCGTCAATTCGCGTGATGGGCACCATCAGCAAGCCGGAGCGCCGGAGCTCCGGCCAGCCCGCGGCGACGCGCGCCATGGCTTCGGTCGCGAGGCCCTCATAGAGATCCGCATGCGCCTCGGCGCGCAACGCATAGAAGTGTTGGATGTGGAAGGCGTCGCGCGGCAGGCGCTCGCGCGCCCGGCGAATCCGATCGCGCGCGCGCGCGGGCTCGTCCTGCGCCAAGTCGGCGGCCGCCGCGAAGAGCAACCCGGTCGCCGCGCCGTAGCGATCGCCGCAGTCCTCGCACTCGTCGACCATCCGCTGCGCGCGCACCGCCATCTCGCGCATCTCGCCGAGCTCCTCGAGCCCGCGCAGGAGCGCCATGCGCACGGACGCCCCCTCCCAGTGCGCACCCGGACAGCGGCGCTCGAGCAGTTGGATCGCGGCGAGACTCTCCGCGACGGCGCTGCGCCAGCGCCCGTGCACAACGTGATCCTGCGCGCGAGCGCAGCGCGCGGCGGCGTCCAAATACGGATCGCCGAGTGACTCGCCGAGCGAAGCGGCGCGTTCGATCATCTCCCGCCCGCGTTCGCCGAGGCGGCCGGGCAGCGGCGCCAGTACTGCGCCGCCGACAGCCGCGAGGCTGCGGCCCACCCGCCGGGGATCGGCATGGTCCAATGCGAGCAGGAGGCCGCGACAGGGCAGGTGTGCCCCGGCGAGCGGATCGACGGCGGAGAGTCCGCGCGCGACCGAGTAACACAGGTCGACGCGCACAGCGATCGCAGGATCCACCTCAGCAGCGCTGCGCTCCGCGAAGCCGAGCCCGCGGCGCTCGATCCGCCGCAGGGCGCGCCAGCCCGCCCAGGCAAGGCCGATGCGGGTCCTGGGAAAAGGAAGGCCGAGCTCGCGCGCGAGTGGCCGAAGGATCTCGATCCCCTCCGCCACGCGCCCGCTGACCAGCAGCTGCTCGGCTGCGAGCCTGCGAAGCTCGTTCCGCTCCTCCGCCGAGCCGAGCTGCGCGGCCGCCAGATACACGGGCGCCGCGTCCGCAGAGCGGCCCGCGTTCACGAGCGCAGCGCCGCGGCGCGCGAGGAGCTCGCGGCGCTCGTCGCGCCCGTGCGCGTCCGTTCCCCACGCGAGCGCCCGCTCGTACCACTCGGCCGAACGCGCGAACGCCAGCGCGTCACTGGCCCGCTCGCCGGCGCGCGCCGCGAACAGCGCCGCCCGCGGCAGGTTCGCGCCGCCATGGTAGTGAGTCGCCAGCTCCTCGAATTCGCAGGCGCCGCGCGCCTCGAGGGTTGCCGCGAGCGAGAGGTGACGCTCGCGCCGCGTCACGTCCGGCAGATTGAACAGCACCGCCTCGCGGATCCGGTCGTGGTAGGTCTCGACGGCCAGCGAGGCGTCGCGCTTGCGCAGGCGAACGAAGTGATTGCGCTCGAGCGCCGCCACGATCGGTCGGTCTCCGGCTGGAAGACGCGCGGCCGTGAGTGCAACTTCTCGCTCGAGTGGCCGACCCGCTAGCGCGATGACTTCGAGTAACTCGCGGGCGTGCGCGGAAAGGCTGGTCAAACGGTCCGCGATCAGGCCGCGCGCGTCGCTCGCGCGCCCGAGGCCGTCCACCGCGGAGCGTTGATCGGACCAAAGGCGCGCGAGCTCCTGCACCAGGAAGGGAGAGCCCTCCGCGGCGCTCTCGATCGAAGCCCGCACCGAGGCGCTGATCTCTCCGCTGAGTATGTCGTCCGCGAGCCGGCGAGTCTCTTCACTCGAGAGCGGGCCGAGGTCGACGGCCTGCTCGCCCAGCAGCTCCGCCGCGAACGGCTTTTCGCCATCGTCGCGCCCGCACAGGATGACGAGCGCCCGTGGCGCGGCCGGCTGGCGGAGGATCGCCTCGAGCAGGCGCTCGCTGTCCGGGTCGGCCCATTGTGTGTCGTCGATCCACAGGATCACCGGCTGGACGGCGGTGACCCGCGCGAGCAGCTTGCGCACTGCCTCGAAAGCATCGCGCCGCACGCGGATCGGTTCGGCGAGCGATGCGTCGCGGAGCGCGTCTCCGAGAAGCGGCGAGAGCACGGGAAAAAGCCGCGCGAGCGAGGCGCGCTCGCGTGAGTCGAGGTCACGCCCCGCGCTGGCCGCGAGAGAGAGCGTGCTCAGCCCGTCGATGATCCCGTCGAACGCCGGAAATGCGACGCTCTCTTGCGGGTGACAACGCGAGCGCAGCAAGATCGCCCCCGAGGTCAGGTGCGCCTCCCGAGCGAAATGCTCGACCAGAGCCGTCTTCCCGATGCCCGATGGGCCCCGAACGCGCAGCGCGACCGCGCCCGAGCGACTCGCCTCGAGCGCAGCGTGAAGTGACTCGAGCTCGGCGCCGCGTCCGATGAACGCCCGGGCGGAGCCCTCCGTGAGCAGCTGCGATGGACGCGCCGGGCGCAGACGCCGCAAGAGCTCGCGCCCGTCGGGCCGCGCCGACGGGTTTGGATCGAGCAGGTCGTCGACCAGCCGGCACAGGTCGGCGGGCGCGGCGGGACAGAGCGCTGCGAGTGGCTTCGCCCGCTCGCCGCTCGAGATGTTCCCGGTCTCCGCCGGCACGCGTCCCGAGAAACACTCGTAGAGCATCGCGCCGACCGCCCACCAGTCGGCGGCCGGAGTGAGTGACTGACCCCAGAGCTGCTCGGGGGCCATGTACGCCGGAGTTCCGGCGATGCGGCCCGGCGCCGGGTCGCCGGAGCTCGGCTCGGAGACGAGGCCGAAGTCGAGCACGACGGCGCGCCCGCTCTGCTCGACGAGCACGTTCGTCGGTTTGATGTCGCGGTGGAGCTTCCCGTGCGCGTGCAGGTGCAGAAGGCCCAGTCCGAGCTGCCAGAGCGCCTCGCGAACGCCGCCGGCATCGATCGCATCGCCGCGCCGCGCGAATTCCGGAAACGGTTGCCCGCGGACCCACTCCATCGTGAAGAAGCACTCGCTGTCGGTGAACACCAGCTCGTGTAGCTGAACCAGATTCGGATGCGCGAGCCCGGCGAGCGCGCGGAACTCGCTCTTGAGCTCGCGCGGGTTGGCGGAGCCGGCGCGGCGAAGCTCTTTCAGGGCGACGTCGATTCCGAGCTCGCGATCCCAAGCGCGATACACGACGCCGGACGCGCCCTGACCGAGTCGAGATCGCAACAGGTAGCGTTCGCCCGAGAGCGTCCCGAGTGCTCCGCGCTCGCGCCCCGGGTGTTCCGCAGCTTCTCGAGATTCGCTCGTCACGCTGCGTCAGTCTACGCGCAAACCGCTTCCCGCAGAGAGAGATTCGGGCTTCCTGATCCGGAGGTGCCCGAGACTCGCTGGACCGCGGGCATGCTCGCGCAGTGGAGCTCTCGGGACCGCTTGCGCGCGCAGCTCCGCAAGCGATTGCTCGACACCATGATGGAGGGATCCCTTTCGCTCATGTGCGCGCACAGTCTCGGGTCGCTGGTCTGCTACGAGGAGCGTCGCCTCGCCGGCGCGGCGCCGCACAAGAGCTTGACCGCGTCCCGCGAAAAGGCGTGAAGCGACGAGCGCGAGTCACCCGCGCGCGCGCGCAGCGCAAGCGAGTGCAGCACAGCTCCGGCCATCTCGGCCAACAGCGCGGGCGCGGCAGGAGAGGCGATCTCGCCGCTCTTCTTCGCCGCGCGGAAGCGCGCCTCGAAGGTGCGAGTCAGCTCGCGCAGGCCGGAGCCGAGCTTCGCGCGCACGCGCGCGTCGACTCCCGCCTCGGTCGCCGCGGTGCCGATCAAGAAGCAGCCGAGCGGCGCCTCGGGCTTGGCGAAGTAGAGCGCGAGGGCGCCGTCGTACACGCGCCGCAGCGCCAGCGCGATCGGCGCATCGGACAGCGCGGCCGTCATCTGCGCCCGGGAGACCTCGACGTAGCGATCGAGCGCCGCGAGATACAGATCGCGCTTGTCGCCGAAGGCGCCATAGATACTCGGCCGGTTCATCCCCGTGGCCGCGCTCAAGTCGTCGAGTGACGTGCCGGAGAAGCCTGCGCGCCAGAACGACGCGGTGGCACGCGCCAAGGCGTCGTCGGGATCGTAGGCGCGCGGGCGGCCGCGCGGGCGCTTCAGCTCTTTGTGTACCATCTCGTATAAATCTCCTTGACCCGTCGGCTATTATTGTACACAGTAGTACAGAAATCAATCACCGGAGATTCCCCATGACGATCCAGCTCTATTTCGCGCCTCTGGCTTGCTCGCTCGCCACGCGCATCAGCCTCTACGAGGTCGGCGCGCCGGCCGCAGGTGCGCAGTTCACGCAGGTCGATACGCGCGCCAAGCGCCTCCCGGACGGCGCTGACTTCTACGCCGTGAATCCGATGGGCCAGGTGCCGGTGCTGCGCACCGACGAGGGCGAGCTGCTGACCGAGAACGCGGCGGTGTTGCAGTACGTCGCCGACCGCTTCCCCGACGCTCACTTGATGCCCGAGGGCGCGCTGGCGCGAGCTCGTATGCGCGAGTGGCTCGGTTTCGTCGGCACCGAGCTGCACAAGGCGATCTTTCTGCCGCTCCTCGACCCGAAGGCTTCAGAACCGGTGAGAGCCTACGCGCGCGACAAGATCGCGCTGCGCTTTGGCCTGCTCGAAAAGCATCTGTCGGGACAAGAGTTCCTGCTCGGCGAATTCTCCATTGCCGACGCGTATCTCGTGACGATCCTGAACTGGACGATGGCGACTGGCGTGAGCCTCGCGAGCTGGCCGGCGCTCCAGGAGTACCACCTGCGGCTGCAGAAGCGGCCAAGCGTCGCGCGCGCGTTCGCGGAGGAGTTCGAGATGTATCGCGCGTCCCAAACCCAGGTCAGCGCCAAAGCGCAGTGAGGAACCCGATGTCGTTCAACGAAACCGCCGAGCTCATGCGCCGCTTCAACGATGCGTTCGTTCGCCACGATCCCGCGGCGCTCGTGGATCTGATTGCGGAGGACTGCACGCTCGAGAACACCATCCCCGCGCCGAGCGGCTCGCGGCACGTCGGGCGCGCGGCGTGCCTGGCCGTCTGGCAAGGACTCGCGGCCGAGCTCGGAGCGCGCTTCGACGTCGAGGAGATGTTCATCGCCGCGGAGGACCGCGCGATCCTGCGCTGGCGCTACGTGTGGGGAAAGGGCGAGGTTGACTCCGTGCGCGGCGTGAATCTCATGCGCGTGCGCGGCGGCAAGATCGTCGAGGCGATGGGTTACGTGAAGGGCGCTTGAGACCGGGCTACTTGCTGATGAGCTGCCCGCGAATCTCTCCCGGCGGGTGCGCCGCCGTGTGCACGTTGAGATACCAGAGGCCCTTCTCGAGGTCGACGACCTGCTCTTTCGTCAGAGTCTCCTCGCCCTTGATCGGGCTCGTGAGCGGGGCGGGAAGAGTGATGATCGGACCGGCGTTGTCACCGGGCTTGGCGGGTCCGTGGAAGTGCGCGGCGGTCGCGGGGCCAGTCAGCCCCTTGTAAGTCACGACCCACGTGAGCTTCATGGATGAGCTGTTGTACTTCGCGTCGACGCTGCCGGTGCCCTTGCTGTCGTTCGGCGGAACTTCGTCCTTGCCGTCGAGGCTGGCCCCGTAGCTCAGGGTCTCGGCAAACGCGCTGGCTCCTCCGACGAGGAGCCCCGTGAACGCCAGAACGCCGAGCGCGGTTCGAACGAGCGATATGCGCATTGTGGAATCTCCCTGTCGATCTGTGTTCGAGTCGTCATGATACCGGCCACAGGCCCGCGACCGTGCGGAATTCCGGAGGCGAAGTACATGAAAAGCAATTCCGATGCCGCGCCCGGCCCGCTCGAGGGCGTCCGCGTGCTCGACCTCACGAGCATGATCTCCGGCCCGATCGCGACGATGATGCTCGCGGACCAAGGCGCCGACGTGATCAAGGTGGAGTCGCTGGAAGGCGATCTCGTCCGCAGTCTCGGCGCCAACCGCGGCGGCGTGACCGCCACGTTCGTGTCGTCGAACCGCAGCAAGCGCTCGCTCGCGATCGATCTGAAGTCCGCCGACGGGCTCGCCTTGCTGCTGCGACTCATTCCCACCTGCGACGTCTTCGTGCAGAACTTCCGCCCCGGCGCGATCGAGCGGATGGGGCTCGGCGAAGCTGCGGTGCGCGCGCTGCGCCAGGACATCGTGTACGTCTCGATCAGCGGCTTCGGCGAGACCGGGCCGTATGCGCACAAGCGTGTGTACGATCCCGTGATTCAGGCGCTGTCGGGGCTCGCGGCGATCCAAGCGGACGCGACCGGGCGGCCGAAGATGGTGCGCACGATCATCCCCGACAAGACGACCGCCGTGACTGCCGCGCAGGCGATCACCGCTGCGTTGTTCGCGCGCGAGCGCAGCGGCCGCGGCCAACACGTGCGGCTCGCGATGCTCGACGTGATGCTGGCCTATCTGTGGCCCGAGGGCATGACGGGACTCACGTTCGTCGGCGGCGAGGTCCGCGCGAGCCGCGCCCAGATCGCGCAGGATCTGGTGTTCCAAACGCGCGACGGCTACCTCACGGCCGGCGCCGTCTCCGATGCGGAGTGGCGCGGGCTGTGTCGCGCGCTCGAGCACGTCGAGTGGCTCGACGACCCGCGCTTTGCGACGCCGACGAGCCGCATCGTGCACGTGCAGGCGCGCCTCGAGCTGACCGCCGCCGTGCTTCGCGAGCGCACCACCACCGATTGGCTCGAACGCCTCGACCGCGAATCCGTACCGTGCGCGCCGATCCTGACGCGCGAAGAAGTCCTGACTCACCCGCAGATCGTCGAGAACGAGATCCTCGCGGAGCTCGACCATCCAGCGGGTGGGCGCATCCGCCAGCCGCGGCCGGCGGCGCGCTTCGCCGAGACACCCGCGCGCATCCGTAGGCCCGCGCCCGCCCTCGGCGAACACTCTCGCGAGGTATTGCGCGAGGTGGGTGTCACGGACGAAGAGTTCAAGCGTCTGGCCGACGCCGGCGTCGTGGGCAGCCCCGACTGACTCTATGATACCGGCTTCACGGCCGGCGGCTTCCAGGTGCCTTCACTCGGCGGCAGGATCGAAGGGGGTGTCTCCTTCGGCCAGTAGAGGCGCATCACCAGATAGATGGGCCCGTCCGGCGCGGGCTCGCGTCTCTTCGAAGCCCGGCCGGCCGTCGTCCCTTCGTTCCGCCTGCGAGATCGTGTTGTTTCGGCTTGCGCAGCCGATCAGAAGGGCGGTGCTCGTGACGACGGCCAGCGCGGTGCGGAGAACGAAGGGTTTCTCTTTCATCGCGGGAGAGTACCGGATCGCGCAATAGGAGGTCCCACCTCAGCGTCGTACTCGTCGAGCACCTCGGACGCGGTGCCGAAGGCGCGCGCACGGCCGTGGTCGAGCCATAGGGCGTGCGTGCAGGTCTCGCGCAGGAATGCGGTCTGGTGCGAGACGATCGCGATCAGCTGACTCTTCGAGATCAGAGCGCGGATCCGCGACTCACTCTTGCGCTGGAACGTGTGGTCGCCGACGGAGAGCACCTCGTCGAGGATCAGGATCTCGGGCTGCAGTGACGTCGCGACCGAAAAGGCGAGACGCGCGCGCATGCCGGTCGAGTACCGCGCGACGGGCTCGTCGATGAACTCCTCGAGCTCCGAGAAGGCGATGATCTCCGCCATCCGCTCGGCGAGCTCGCCGCGCGGGATCGCGAGGAACGCCGCGTAGAGGCGGATGTTGTCGCGTCCGGAGAGCTCCAGGTTGAAACCGCGCCCCAGGCCGAAGAGCGTCGCGACCTGCCCGCGCACGGCGGCGCTGCCTTCGTCCGGGGTCAAGATCTTCGCGAGCACGAGACACAGGGTGCTCTTGCCCGCGCCGTTGTGGCCGACGATCGCCAGTGACTGGCCCGCGCGGAGCTCCAGGTCTAGCCCGCGCAGCGCCCAAAGGACGGGACGCGGGCCCCAGAAGCGCCGCTGCTTCACGACCTGACGGAACGAACGCCGTCCGTGCGCGTGCAGTCGGTAGAACACGCCGACTCCGCGAAGCTCGACCAGCGAAGGCGACGGCTCGCGCTCGTTCACAGGAACTTGATGACTCGGCGGTCGTAGTGCTGATACACCGCCCAGCCGATCCCCAAGAGCGCCAGGCTCGAGAGCGCGAGCGCCGGCCAGTAGCGCGCCTCGAGAAAACGGTCGTACAAGAGCGCGTCGCGGTAGCCAGTGACCAGCGCCGCAAACGGATTGGCCATGTACACCGAGAAGAGTCGCTCGCCGGTCGTCTCGCCGAAGCGCGCGATCAGCGCGGCTTGCACGCGTTCCGCGGAGTAGAGGCCCGGCGTCAGATAGAAAGCGGCGCGCAGCAGATAGGTGATCACGTTGCTGAGGTCGCGCACCAGAACGCCGTAGCAGGCGGTCGCGAGCGCGAGGCCGCTCACCGCGGCGAGCTGGAAGATCATCAGGAAGGGAAGCTGAACGAGCGGCAGCCAGCGCCCCTCGTGAGGCAGCCCGGGCCAGAGCGCCGTCGCGACCACCAGCACCCCAAAGCCCGCCAGAAAATAGACGAAGCTCGAGCCCACGACGGAGAGCGGCAGGGCGACGGTCGGAAAGGGCACCGATTTGATCAGGCCCTCCTTGCTGCGCAGCACGCGCGTGCATTTCCCGACCCCGGTCGTGAGCTGCTTCCAAGGCGTGAGCGCGCACAGCACGAACAAGGGGTAGGGCGCTCCGACCGAGTGACCCCGCCCGAATATCCCGACCACGAGCAGCGAGTAGATCGCCATCATCAGCAGCGGGTCGACGAACCACCAGAGAAGGCCAATGCTGGAGTCGGCGGAGTCACTCCGGATCTCGCTGCGCGTGAGCTCGCGCACGAGGTCGCGGCGGGCGACGAGGTTGCGCAGCGACGAGGTCACGGTGCCGGTCGCTCCGCGCCAATCCGGTGCGCCAGCTCGGCCTCGCTCCAGCCGGGATCGATGCGCGCGAGGTTCGGGTCCTCGCTGAACCGGTCGAGCACGCGTTCGTCGACGGCGTTCGCCGCCACGGGAGACGCGCGGCGCTCGAGCCACGGACCGAGCGCGCGGCCGATCGCCGCCTTGATCGGGAACTTGAGTGACTGAGGCACGTAGCGCTTCAGATCGTAGGCGCGATCGAACCAGCCGCGCGCCTCCACGCGCGTGCCGTACCCCGGCTCGCGGCGCAGGGCGAGCTCGAAAAGCTTCGCTACCGACAGCTCGGTGCCCGCTCTCACAGATGCAAATGCGGCGCGCACCTCCGTCGAGTACTCCGCGGGCTTCCACGCTGGACCCGCCAGCGCGCCCGGCCGGTGCGCCTCGGCCAACGAGCGGTAGATCTCGCAGTAGCGCTTCACCTGGCGGCTCGCGTCGAAGTGCTCGCGCACGTGACTCGCCGCGGCGCGCCCGAGGGCGCGACGCAACTCGGTGTTGGTCGCCAGCTCGCGCAGCGCGCCGGCCACGCCCGCGACGTCGCCCTCGTCCGCGAGCAGCGCAGTGCGGCGGTGCTCGAAGACCTCCGTGATCCCGCCGTGGCGCGTCGCCACGATCGGCAGTCCGGTCGCGGCGGCCTCGACCAGCGCGTTGGGCAGGCCCTCGCTGTCGCCGTCGCTGCCGGTGATCGCGC
>JBGQIB010000021.1:0-40129 GCA_041498295.1 bacterium
CGATCGTGGGCGGTGTCGCGGTATGCGCGGATCCGTGCGTTCTCGGCGGTCCGGACGATCCGGACAGCGACGGGATCTGCAACACCGGCAACGGCGACAACTGCCCGACGGTCGCGAACGCCGACCAGATGGACCAGGACGGTGACGGCGTTGGCGATGCCTGCGACAACTGCGTGAAGATCGCGAATCCGCGAGCGGTCGGCTGCTTCACGGCGGCGAGCCCGACCTGCGGATTCTGGGCAACACTGACGGGCGGCCAGCGCGACGATGACCACGACGGCTTTGGCAACCGCTGCGACGCGAAGTTCACGGGTACCGGCCTGGTCGGCAACACAGACCTCGGCGAGATCCGGGCCGCGAACAACAAGGGCCGAGCGGCCGACACCTGCGGTCTGGGTCTTCGCCCCTGCGCGATCTACGACCTGAACGAGACCGACGCGCTCATCGGAGCAACCGACATAGGAATCGCGCGAACGCTGGCCAACGCCCTGCCGGGTCCGAAGTGCCCGAGCTGTCCGCTGGCCTGCACCGCAGGGACGGCCGGCAGCTGCGGCGCGGTGCCGCCTTGAGGTAGTGAAGAAGACACCTGGGTCGGAAATCTGACGGGCAACCGAAGGATTTCCGACCCAGGCGTAGTTCCTGTATGGTAGGATGCGATCCAACAATCGATTCAATGCAGAGCTCAAACAGACTTCGCGGTACCGGTTTTCTGGACGAGCTCAACCTGAACGGAGGGAAGGACAGATCATGAGGAAGTTTCTAGCATTGGCCGTCTTGGCGACGGCACTCACTCTTGGAGGCGTCGCGAAGGCGACGGTCTTCATCGATGTGACTCAGCAGGCTCAGGGATCCCAACTGTGGGACATCACGGTGAGCATCACGGACACGACCCGAGTGGGCGGCATCGCTCTTCTTGGCGGGCCGAACTTGACGGCTCTGGCTCTGAATCCCCTGAACTTGGGCATCGATACCGTTTCCAGCAACTTGAACCCAGACGTCTTTGGTGACGGGACCACCAGCGCCTTCGGCATCAACAACAGCGCAGTGGGTACGGCGATCGCGGTGGGCTCGGGCCCGACACTGCTCGGCACTCTCACGATCATTGGCGCGCACTGCGTCGGAGCGACTGGCTCGGTCTGCAGCGCAGCCAATTCGGACGTCGGTCCTGGCGACGACTTGTACGGCTACACGGCGGTGCAGGACAACGCGGCGACGACGAAGATTCTCGACTTCGCCATTCGTCAGAATCCCAAGGGGAACCCCGCTCCAGAACCGGCGTCGCTCCTGCTGCTCGGCTTCGGCCTCGCAGGCATCTCGCTGGTTCGCCGCAGGGCAGCCTAAGACTCCCAGTCAGTCATCGGGAGTTTGTAGATACAGAGGGGCGGTGTCGCGAAAGCGGCACCGCCCCTCGCAGCTTCTGCTCGAGCATCACGCGTGCGCAACTTCAGGAGTCTTGACCGTTTCCGCTTCGCGTGGTCAGATCTGCCGGGCACGAGCCCTGTCCGAGAAGGAGTCACGATGCGTCCCTGGAAGGCACTGATCTCTGCGCTTCTCTTGCTCGCGCCTGCCGGCATGCTTCACGCCGCGGCCGTGGTGACGGTCTTCCAGGATCCGACGAATGCGGGTACCCCGGGCGCGCCTGCCGCGACCGTCACGGTGGGCGGTCCGAGTGTCTCGCTGAACCTCTTTTATCAGACCGGCGGAACGGCTTCGGCGGCTTCGACGGCTTGCCTCTCGGGCGGAGGCGACGAAGTGTGTGGCTGGGACGTGTACGTCTCGACCAGCTCGCCGAGCGTCGTGCTTCAGAGCTTCACCCCGGACGCGGGCGCTGGCTCCGACGTAATCGCCGCGATCACCGGCAACGTGCTGCGCGCGAACGGCGGGAATCCGATCAGCGGCGAGCTCGGGGTACACAGAATTGGGACGCTCGTCGTTTCTGCGGCGGGCACCGGCTCAGTCACCGTCTCGGGCAACCTCTACGTGACCGCGAGTCTCGCGGCCGCGAACGTCCCCACGGCGGTCACCGCGCTCGCCACCGCGGTGGGCGGAGTCGACACGGACGGCGACGGCATCCCGGACGCGAGTGACAACTGCCCGACGATCGCGAACGCCAATCAGGCGGACTCGGACAGCGACGGTGTTGGCGACCTGTGCGACAACTGCGTGAACGTCCCGAACCCGCGGCCGGTCGGCTGCTTCACGTCCACGAGCTGTGGACAGTGGGCCACGCTGACGGGCGGCCAGCGCGACGACGACCACGACGGCTATGGCAACCGCTGCGACGCGAAGTTCTCCGGTACCGGCCTGGTCGGTAACACTGACGTCGGCGAGGTCCGGGCCGCGAACAACAAGGGCCGAGCGACCGACACGTGCGGCGCCTCGGGTCTTCGCCCCTGCGCGATCTACGACCTGGACGAGACCGACGCGATCATCGGAGCAAGCGACACCGGACTCGCCCGCTCGCTGACCAACAAGCTGCCGGGCTCGAAGTGCGCGGCCTGTCCGCTGCCCTGCACCGCAGGGACAGCCGGCACCTGCGGGGCAGTCCCCCCCTAGGCAACGGATGGCAGTGGCCGAGCGGCCCGCGCGCGGGCAGCGAGCTACCTCGGTGCCTCGCTCAGCGCTGCGAGGCGAGATCGAACTGGTGGACCTTGCCGGCCGCCTCGAGCTGCTTCATCCGCTCGCTGAACCAGAGCTGCGTCGTCAAACCGCGGGCTCGCTGCAGAAGGCGCTCGCGCGTGCTGGCCATCTCTGCCGCGATCTCCGCCTCGCTCGGCACGTCGCGCGTCTGTAGCGAGATGACGTAGAGGTTCTCGGCGTCGGAGAACACGCGCTTCGCGAGCGGCTTTTCCGGGGTCAACGCGAACGCCGACTCGCGCAGGTCCGGCACGCCGGACAGTCCGGGGATGGCCGCGTCGCGGAAGCCGAAGGGCGGCGTCACGCTGACCGGGAGCTTCTCGGCCTCGGCGGCCTTCGCGAAGGGCTCCCCCGCGCTGGCCTTCTCGAGCAGGTGGTTCGCGGCTCCGCGCGCGGCGTCGGCGGCGCGGTCGTCGCGCAAGAGATCCGACGCCAGCTTCTCCTGCACCGCCTCGAACGGCGTCTGACTCGCCTGCTCGTGAACCTCGACCAGGATCAAGTGCACGCCGCGCTCGGTCTTCACCGGGCCGCTCGGCTTGCCGACCTCGAGCGCGAACGCGGCCTCGTCGAAGGCGGGCATCATGCGGCCGCGCGGGAACGTGCCGAGATCTCCGCCTTCGGAACGCGTCGCCTCGTCGACCGAGACTTCCTTCGCGACGGCCGCGAAGCTCTCGCCCGCCAGGACGCGCGCGCGCGCCTTGATCGCCTGCGCCTCCGCGTCCTCGCCGGTGAACAGCATGTGGCGCGCGTGGATCTGTTCTTCGCGCGTGTAGTCCGCGATGTGCATCTGATACGCGCCCTTCACGCGCTCGGGCTGCTTCTCGAGCAGCGCCTTCGCCTCCTCGGGCGTCACAGAAATGTGTTCCCGCAGGGCCGCCTTGCTCGCGGTCGCCACGCGCAAGGTCAGCTTCGTGCCGTCGCGGAGTATCTCGTCGCGCACTTCTCCGTCGGAGACGCGCACCGGGGACGCCACGAAGCGCGAGAAGTTGCGCAGCAGCATGTCGCGGCGGTGCTGCGCGGCGTACTCGCGCGAGCCGAGTCCGGTGCGATTCACGTAGCGCTCGGCGACCTCGCGGTCGAACTTGCCGTCGACGAGGAATCCGGGATTGCTCTGGAAGTCCTCCTTCAACGAAACGTCGGAGACAGAGAGACCGAGTGACTCGGCTTCCTGCGCCATGAGATAGCGGCGCAAAAGCGAAGCGCGCGTCTGATCGTCGATCAGCGCCGCGAGCTTCTCCGCGTCGACGCCCTGCTGGCTGAACTGGCGGAACGTCTCCTGGTTTTGCTCGCGGAAGAACTCGAAGACCTCGCGCGACACGTCCTCGCCGTTCACCGACACGACGACGTTGGGGCCATGCCCGCTGCGGCCGCTCATGCCCTTGGGTTGCCCGAAGAGGAACGCGAACGTCGCGAGCACCGCGAGCAGCGCGATGTTCCGCAGCCAAATCCCGAGTCGCTTCATCTCGAACCCTCCGCCAAGTCGCGGCAAAACTGCCGTTTTCGGTGCGTTGTACAAGCCCCAAACTTGCACAGCGAAAGCATGCCTCGTAGAATCGCGACGCGGCCCGGGACAGCCCGAAAACCGCGATTCCATCGACACTTACGCCCTCCGCTTACCGCCCGGTCGACGGAGGTGCCGCGAGGCGAGACCGCATGTTGAAGGTGCTCAACCGCGTGCTCGGGATGTTCTCCAACGATCTCGCCATCGACCTCGGCACCGCGAACACGCTGGTGTACGCGAAGGGTCGCGGGATCATCTCGAGCGAGCCGTCCGTAGTCGCGGTCGACACCGTGAAACACCGCGTCCGCGCGGTCGGCAAAGAAGCGAAGAGCATGCTCGGCCGAACGCCGGACTCGATCAAAGCCGTGCGACCGCTGCGCGACGGCGTGATCGCCGATTTCGAGATCGCCGAGGCGATGCTGCGCTACTTCATCCAGAAGGCGCACAACCGCTCGACGTTCCTGCGCCCGCGCATCGTGATCTCCGTACCGTCGGGAATCACTGAGGTCGAGAAGCGTGCGGTGCGCGAGTCGGCGCTCTCGGCGAGCGCGCGCGAGGTCTACCTGATCGACGAGCCGATGGCCGCCGCGATCGGCGCGGGCCTGCCGATCACCGAGCCGTCGGGGAACATGATCATCGACATCGGCGGTGGCACGACCGAGGTCGCGATCATCTCGCTCTCCGGCATCGTCTACGCCAACAGCGTGCGCGTCGGTGGCGACAAGATGGACGATGCGATCCTCAACTACGTGAAGCGCAAGTACAACCTGCTGATCGGCGAGCGCACCGCCGAGCGCATCAAGATCGAGATCGGCAGCGCCTACCCCTCGGACGAGCAGCGTTCGCTCGTCGTGAAGGGCCGCGACCTGGTCGCCGGCGTCCCGAAGACCCTCGAGATCAACTCCGAGGACATTCGCGAGGCGCTGACCGAGCCCGTGAACGCCATCGTCGAGGCCACCAAGATCGCCCTCGAACGGACTCCCCCCGAGCTCGCCGCGGACATCGCCGACAAGGGCATCGTGCTCTCCGGTGGCGGGTCGATGCTGCGAAACCTCGACATCCTGCTACGGGAAGAAACCGGTCTGCCGATTATGTTGGCGGAGGACCCGTTCACCGCGGTGGTGATGGGCTGTGGGCGCTGCCTCGACGAGGCGGACCTCCTTCGGGACGTGACGGAAAAGGCCTAAGCGCGCCGGCGGGGAAGCCGAATCACTTGAGCGAGTTGCTGCGACGCTTTCGCTTCGCGTTGTGTTACTTCGCGCTCGCGTCGCTGTGCGCGCTGGGGATGGCCTCGCGGAAGGCGCCCGCCGAGATCGGCTTCGCGCCTCGGCTGGTGCTGAACCTGAGCCTGCCGCTCGAGCGCATGGTCACCCTGCCGCTGTCGGAGCTGCGCGGCGTCTGGGGTGACTACATGGCGCTGGTGGCCGTACGCGAGGAGAACGAGCGCCTCCGCGGGCGCCTCGCGCGCGCCGAGGAAGAGAACCACCAGTACCGCGAGGCGATCCTGTCATCGGAGCGCTTCCAGAAGCTCGCCGGGTTCCGCGCACAGCGCGAGATCCCGATGGTGCCGGCGAACGTGATCCACCAGGACCTCTCGCCGTGGTTCCAGTCACTCATCATCGACCAGGGGGCAGCCGCCGGTATCCGCCCAGGGATGCCCGTGATCACCGACTCCGGCGTCGTCGGCTTGGTCTCGGGCACCACCCCAGGCGCTTCGAAGGTATTGCTCGTGGTGGACCCGCAGAGCCGGGTCGACGCCTACGTCGAGCGCACGCGCGCCCGCGGCACGGTGCGTGGCACCTCCGGTCACGATTGCGACTTCGAGTACGTGCTGCGCCACGAGAACATCGAGGAAGGCGATCTGCTGCTGACTTCCGGTCTGGGCACCGTCTACCCGAAGGGGCTCGTGGTCGGGCGCGTCGCCAGCGTCGATCGCAAGACCTCGGGGCTGTTCCTGGGCGCGAAGATCACGCCAGCCGTCGATTTCACGCGCCTCGAGGAGGTCTTCGTGATCCTCGAGCAGCGACAGATTCCGGCGGAGGAGTCGTTCTCGGCGGCAGACGAAGGCCTGTGGCCGGCGGCCGCGACTGCGCCGAAGGGGCAGGTCGCAGACGCGCCGAAGGCGCACGCCGCTGACGTTCCCAAGGCGCCCGTCCGCGGCCTTCCGAAGCGCGCGCCCGCCGCACCGAAACCCGCGGCCGTGGCCCCGAAGCCGGGCGAGCCACCGGCGGCTCCACAATGAGCGGCCTGCTTCGCCTGCTCGGCATTGGCGTGGTGCTGCTGCTGGCGCAGGCAGTCGCGCGGCTCGTCTTGCCGACGCTGGCGCAGCCCGATCTCGTTCTCGTCTATGCGCTCGCGCTCGGTTTGCGCGGCGGCGGCGTCCAAGGGCTCCTGCTCGCGTTCGGCGCCGGCTTCGTCGAGGACGTGCTCTCCGCGTCGCCTCCCGGGCTCTTCGCGCTCCTGTGCGGCACCGCCTGCGCGGCGACTCGCCTCCTCGATCGCGCGCTCTACCTGCGTGCCGCTGCGCCCTGGGCGGCCTACGTCGGCGTGTACACGCTCGCCAACTTCGCGCTGTTCGGAGTCACGCAGCGCATGTTCGCGCCGGACAGCGTGCTCGAGTGGAGTGAGTTGCTGATCCGCGCCCCCGGGGCGGCGCTCACTACGGCGCTGTGCGCGGCGCCGCTCCTGCACGTGTTCCGCCGCTTGCTGGTCGAGGCGGACCGCGACGGCTCCTGGCCCGTGCTCGCGACGCAGGGCGCGCGCAGCCGACCGTGAACCGCCTCACCGCTACGGGCTCGCCGGCCGACGCGATCGTCGAGCGGCGTCTGACCGCGGCGGCGGTGGTCGTCGTCGCGGTCTGGATGCTGTTGCTCACGCGCCTGTTCTATCTCCAGGTCGTGCAGGGCGACGTCTACCGCATCTCCGCAGAACGAAACAGCGTGCGCACGCAGCGCGTCGACGCCCCGCGCGGGATCATCTCCGACCGCAACGGCGAAGTCCTCGTCGGCTCGCGCCCGTCGTTTGACGTGCTCGTCGTACCGCACGAGACCGAGGACGTCCCGACCACCTTGTCGCGCATCGCGGGTCTCACCGGTCGCGATCTCGAGACCGTGCGCGCCAGCTACGGCGAGCCGCGCGGCCGGAGCCGTTTCCAGCCGCAGCGCGTGGCGCACGACCTGGACCGCGACGCGCTCGCGCGCGTGGAGGGCCGCCTCTGGGCGTTGGGCGGCGTGCTGACTCAAGTGACTCCGGTGCGCGGCTACCGCTTCGGCGACAGCGCGTCCCACCTGCTCGGTTGGCTCGGCGAGGTCGCCGCGGATCAGCTCGCGAGGAAGGAGTTCCAGAGCTACCGCCGCGGCGACATCATCGGCATAGGCGGGATCGAGAAGCTGCTCGACATGGATCTGCGCGGCCGTCCCGGCGGGCGCAACTTGCTCGTCGATGCGCACGGCCGAGAGCTCCAGCTGCTCTCCTCCGTCGAGCCGGAGCCGGGCCGCAACGTCGTGCTCACGATCGACCACCGCCTGCAAGAGGCGGCCGAGGCCGCGCTCGAGCGCGATCACAAGGCCGGCGCGGTGGTCGCGCTCGACCCGCGCACCGGCGAGATACTCGCGCTCGTGAGTCACCCCGACTTCGATCCGAACGAGTTCGCGATCGGCGTCGACCCGGAGCGCTGGCGCGAGCTGACCGCGGATCCGTTCCGCCCGCTCATGAACCGCGCGCTCCAGGGGCAATATCCGCCCGGCTCGACCTACAAGGTGGTCACCGCGATCGGCGGCCTCGAGGAGAAGCTGATCGGAGTGCACAGCGAGGTGACCTGCGGCGGCTGGTTCCGTCTCGGGCGGCGCACGTACCGCTGTTGGCGGCCCGGCGGTCACGGCGTCGTCGATCTGCACACCGCGATCGTCCAATCGTGCGACGTGTTCTTCTACAAGCTCGGCCTCGATCTCGGCGTCGATCGACTCGCATACTACGCGCGCGAGCTCGGGCTGGGCGCGCGCACGGGAATCGATCTCTCGGGAGAAATGTCCGGCCTGGTGCCCACGAAGGAGTGGAAGGAGCGCCGCGACCGGACTCCGTGGGTCGAGGGTGACACGGTCTCGCTGGCGATCGGGCAGGGGATGAACCTCTGGACCCCCCTGCAGCTCGCGACCGCGTACGCAGCGATCGTCAACGGCGGCATCCGCTATCGCCCGCACGTCCTGAAGCGCATCGAGGAGCCGGACGGGCGCATCGTGCGCAGCGTCGACACGGAGGTTCTGGGCGAGCTGCCGTTCTCGGCGGAGACGCTCGCCGCGGTGCGCTCCGGGCTGATCGGCGTCGTGAATGAGCCGCACGGCACGGGCTCGGTGATGAAGAATCTGCCGGGCGGCGTGATCGCGGGCGGCAAGACCGGCACGGCGCAGGTGGTCGCTCTACCGCAAGGCGCGCGCGCAAATTTGGAAGACGTCGAGCACGAGGACCGCGACCACGCTTGGTTCGTGACCTTCGCGCCCGCGGATGAGCCGCGGATCGTCGTCTCGGTGTTGGTCGAGCACGGCGGTCACGGCGGCAGTGCCGCGGCGCCGATCGCGCGCGATGTCGTGACTCGCTTCCTCGAGAACGAAGCGGACCTGTATGCCCGGAATCGACCGTAGACTGATTCAAAATTTCGAGTGGCCCATCTTCGTGATGGGTCTCGCCATCGCGCTGATCGGGATCGTGAACCTGATCTCGGCGTCGCCGGAACGCAGCGCGTTCCTGCCCGACACCGCTTGGCGTCAGCTCGTTTGGATGGCGCTCGGGCTCGCGCTCCTGCTCGCCACGCTCCTGCTCGACTACCGCACGCTCGAGCGCATCGCGATTCCCTTCTACGGCGGCGTGATTCTGCTCTTGGTCGCGGTGCTCTTCATCGGGCGGATCGTGAACGGGTCGCAGCGCTGGATCGATCTCGGCCCGATGAACCTGCAGCCCAGCGAGCTCGCGAAGCTGGCGCTGATCATCCTGTTCGCGCGCCTGTTGGCGCGGCGCAGCGCGACTTCGCCGATCGGCCTGCTCGACCTCGTCGGCCCCGCGGTGCTCGTCGCGATCCCGGCCGCGCTCGTCGTGAAGCAACCCGATCTCGGAACGGCGCTCGTGCTGTGTATCGTCTCGGCGAGCTTCCTGGCAGTGACCCGCGTTCGGGTCACCTCGATCGTGCTGATCGTCGCCGCGGGGGTCGCCGCCGTGACCGTCGCCTGGCTCTTCTTCCTGCACGACTACCAGAAGGAGCGCGTGTTCACGTTCATGAATCCCGAGCGCGATCCGCTGGGCGCCGCGTACCACTCGATCCAGGCGCAGATCGCCGTCGGCGCCGGCGGTCTCTTCGGCAAAGGTTTCCTGCACGGCTCGCAGAGCCAGCTCGACTTCCTGCCCGAGGAGCAGACCGACTTCGTGTTCTCGGTGCTCGGCGAGGAGTGGGGCTTCGTCGGCACGGCGTCGGTGCTCGTCTTGTATCTCGGGATCCTGATCCGAGGGCTCATGATCGCGCACTCGTCGAAGGACCTGTTCGGCGCGTATCTCGCGGTGGGAATCGTGTCGCTGTTCTTCTGGGCGGGCGCGATCAACGTCGGCATGGTGATCGGCGTGTTGCCCGTCGTCGGCGTGCCGCTGCCGATGCTCTCGTACGGGGGTTCCGCGCTGCTCACCTGCATGATCGCGCTGGGGCTGCTCATGAACGTGTCGATGCGGCGTTACATCTTCTGACGAGCGGATAGAATCGAGCCATGTCATCGGCCGGACGCGCGGCGCGCAGAGCCTCGGTCGCCGCCTTCTTCGACGTCGACAAGACGATCCTCGCCGAGAACTCCGGCACCGCGTACTTGAAGACGCTGTACGAGCGCGGCGAGATCGATTGGAAGACGGTGCTGTTCGGCCTCGGCACCTACCTCCGCTACAAGCTGAACCTGCTCGACATCGAGCGCTGGGTGGAGCGCAACAGCGTGCAGTTCCGCGGGCGCAGCGAAGCCGCGCTGGCGAAGGACGCGGCCGAGCTGTTTCGCAACGTGCTCTTCCCCTCGATCTATCCCGAGGCGGAGTCCCGCGTGCGCTGGCACCTCGGGCAGGGTCACCTGGTGGCGCTGGTCTCCGGCGCGACGAAGTTCGTGCTCGAGCCGCTCGCGGAACACCTGGGTGTGAAGCACATGCTGTGCACGCTGCTCGAGACTCACGAAGGGGTGTTCACGGGGCGCGTCATCCGGCCCATCTGCTTCGGCGAGGGCAAGATCTACTGGATCCAGCAGCTCATCGAGCGTGAGTCCATCGATCTCGCGCGCAGTTACTTCTACACGGACTCGATCACCGACTTACCGCTGCTCGACCTGGTCGGGCACCCGGTGGTCGTGAATCCGGATCCGCTGCTCTACCGGCACGCGCTCTCGCGCCACTGGCCGGTGCGCTTCTTCGAGCGGCCGAGGCCGACGCGCTAGAGCGTCGGCGCGATCATCTGCTTCAGCTTGTCCTTCGGCTGGCGGCCGACGAGCTGAGCGACGACGGCGCCGTTCTTCACCATCAGCAAGGTGGGCATCGCGCGCACCTGCATCTGCGCCGCGGTCTTCGGATTCGCGTCGACGTCGATCTTCACCACGCGCAGCTTGTCGCCGTATTCCTCGGCGAGCTCCTTGATGGTCGGAGCGAGCTGGCGACACGGGGCGCACCACTCGGCCCAGAAGTCGATGAGCACGGGCACGGTGCTCTTCAGCACGTCCTTTTCGAAGGTGGCATCGGTCACGTCAAGAATCTTTCCCACGTCGCTCCTCCTGCTTCCGGCTCGCGACAGCATAGAACCGGCCGCGCTCATCTGCATCGCGTGGGATGAACACGAGCACCGGTCGGTTCCCCGCCCGCGCAAAAATTGCCGCACGCGCGCGCGCAGCCTTTGCGTCCAGCCCGAATACGAGCACCCCAGCGCCCGCCGGAACCAGCGTCGGCGTCTGGCCGCGCGCGTCCACGAGCACCTCTACGACCGCCAGACGCTCTTTCTCCACCAGGCGCCGCGCCTCGTCCAAGCTGACGACGCGGAACTCCGCCGGCGGTGAGCAGGCGAGCACGGCCGCCGCGACCGATACGAGCCATGTGACTGGGACGCGAAGCGCCATCCTGGACAGCGTATCGGAGCGCCTCCTCGACTGCTTGCCGGCCCCTGCCATTGGCGCGAAGATCCCTCGACGATGGGCCGAATTCTGCTTTCGGAGGGCGACATTACGGCCGTGTCCGCGGACGCGATCGTGAATGCCGCCAACACCGAGCTGCAGCTCGGATCCGGCGTCGCCGGCGCGATTCGGCAGCGCGGCGGGCCGTCGATCCAAAAGGCCTGCGACGCCCATGGCCCCGTGCCGCTGGGCGCCGCCGCGCTCACGGCTGCGGGTGACTTGGCGGCGCGCTTCGTGATTCACGCCGCCGTGATGGAGCCGGGTGAGCGCGTGGCTGAGCCGGCGCTGCGCGCCGCGACGCGCGCCAGCCTCGAGCTCGCGCGCGCGCGGAAGCTGCGCTCGATCGCGTTTCCCGCGCTCGGCACCGGCGTCGGCGGCTTCTCGATGCAGCGCTGCGCGGAAGTCATGCTGGCCGAGGTGCGCGCTCACTTCGCGGGCGAGACGTCGCTAGAGGCGGTGCACTTCGTGCTGTTCGGCGAGCCCGCGTACCGGGTCTTCGAACAGGTGAACGACGCCGAGAAAGTCGCGGCCGGAATGGCGAGGCTCGCGCGATGACGCTGGTCGCGCACGGCTTCGCGGGCGCGCTGTATCTATTCGCCGCGTTTCTCGGCTGGACGGGTCGCAATCTCGGTCTCGGCGCGCGCGGCGTTCCGCTCGTCGTCGGATTCGCGGCCGCGCTGCACGCGGTCGGCTTCTATGGCCTGCACCTGCAGAACCCGCCCGTCCCGCTGTCGAGCTTCCCCGCAGCGCTCTCGCTGATCGGTTGGGGCGTCGCGCTCGCGTGGCTGATCGCGCCGCGGCGGCTCGGACTCCGCAGCTCCGGTCCGTGGGTCGCAACGATCGCGGCGGGCTTCACGATTCCCGCGGTGCTCGGGTTGCAGCTCAGCGCGCCGCGCGCCAGCCCCGCGCAGGGCGCGGGGATCTGGTCGCACGCGCACGTGCTGCTCGGCACGGCGGGCTTCAGCCTGCTCGCGCTCGCGAGCCTCGCGGGGCTCGGCTATCTCGCGAAGGAGCGCGGGCTGAAGCGGCGCAGGCCGTGGCATCAAGGTCTGCCCGCGCTCGAGAGTCTCGACCACGCCGAGCACGTGACTCTGGCGCTCGGCTTCGCGCTTCTCACGCTCGGAGTCGCGACCGGCTTCGCGTGGAGCGTGAGTCAGGAACTCGATCCGTGGAACAGACACACGCTGTTCCTGCTCGCGGCTTGGGGCGTGTATCTCGTGCCCGTCGGCGCGCGCGTGCTGCGACAAGAGCGCGGGCCGTGGCCAGCGCGCGGGGTAGTGCTCGGCTTCCTGTTTCTCGCCTGCTCGTACATCGGGATCAACCTGATCGGAGCGGGCTCGTGAACCTGTTCCTGGTCGGACTGTCGTACCGGACCGCGCCCGTGTCGGTGCGCGAGCGCTATGCGGTGGCGCCCGCGCAGCTCGCGGAGCGCGACGCGAAGCTCGTCTCCGAAGCACGCCTCGACGAGGGCGCGCTGCTCTCGACCTGCAATCGCACCGAGCTGTACGGCGTGGCGCGCGGCGGCGATCACGCGCTCGAGCACATGCACCGGTTTCTGCGCGAGGAGCTCGGCGACGGCTCCGCCGCGCCCGCGCAGATCTACGAGCTCTGCGGCGGCGAAGTCGTGCGCCATCTCTTTCGCGTCGCTGGCGGGCTCGACTCGATGGTGCTCGGCGAAGCGCAGATCCTCGGCCAGGTGAAGGACGCGTACCGCGCGGCCGTCGCGGCGCACAGCTGTGGCCCCGTGCTCGGGCGCCTCTTCCAGCACGCGTTCCGCGCCGCGAAGCGCATCCGCAGCGAGACCGGGCTCGGCGCGGCGTCGGTGTCCGTGGCGCGCGTCGGGGTCGCGCTCGCGCGCGAGATCTTCGAGGACTTTGCGGGCAAGCGCGTCTTGCTCGTCGGCGCGGGCGAGATGGCGGAGTCGGCGCTGCGCGGCTTGCGCGAGGCCGGCGCCGATCAGATCTCCGTGGTCAATCGAACTCTCGGAACCGCGGTCGAGCTGGCGGCGAGACACGGCGGCGCCGCGCATCCGCTCGAGGAGCTGCCCGCCGAGCTCGCGCGTGCCGACATCGCGATCACTTCGGTGCAGGTCGAACGGCCGCTGCTCGGCACGGCAGAGCTCGCGCGCGCGCTCGACCAGCGCCGCGGTCACCCGCTCCTGATCGTCGACCTCGGCATCCCGCGCAACGTCGACGCCGCCGTTGCCGCGCTCCGGAACGTGTATCTCTACGACCTCGACGATCTCGAGGCGACGGCCGACCGCGGCCGCCAGCAGCGCGCGGCCGCGGCCGAGACGGCGCGCGTGATCGCGCGCGAGGAAGCCGATCACTATCTGCGCTGGCTCGCCGTGCTGCCGCACGTTCCGACCCTGCGCGAGTTGCGCGAACGGCTCGAGCGCATGGCCGCGAGCGAGCTCGCGCGCACGCACGGCGAAGACGCGGAGCGCGTCGCGCAGGCGCTGATCGCCAAGCTGCTGCACCGCCCGCTCGAGAAGCTGCGGCGCGAGGCCGAGCAGGGCGCGTCGCTCTACTACGCCGAGGCGCTGCGCGATCTCTTCGGTCTCGACGACGAGGAGGAGTCATGACGCTGCTGCGTCTGGGCACACGCGGCAGTGTTCTCGCGCTCGCCCAGGCCGAGACGGTCGCGCGCATGCTGCGCGCGCACGGTCACGAAGTCGAGATCGTGAAGATCGTGACTCAGGGCGACCGGGTCGAAGGCCCGCTCAGCGATCACGGCGGCAAGCATGTGTGGGTGCGCGAGATCGAGCGCGCGCTGCTCGACGGCGCGATCGATCTCGCCGTTCATTCCGCCAAAGACATGCCGACGCAGCTCGAGGACGGGCTCACGATCGGCGCCTATCCGCAGCGCGAGGACCCGCGCGACGCGTTCGTCGGCGGCGCGGGCCGCCGCTTCGCGGCGCTGCCGCCCGGCGCGCGCGTCGGCACCGGCTCCATGCGGCGCACCGCGCTGCTGCGCGCGCTGCGCCCGGATCTCGAGCCCGTGGCGATGCGCGGCAACGTTCCCACGCGGCTGGCCAAGATCGAGACGATGGATCTCGCCGGGGTGATCGTCGCGGCGGCGGGGTTGATCCGCCTCGGCCTCGAGGATCGCCTGCTCGATCCGCTCGATCCCGAGCGCTACGTCCCCTCCGGCGGGCAAGGCGCGCTCGCGCTCGAGGTGCGCATCGACGACGACGACGTACACCAAATCGTGTCGCGCCTCGACGACCGCGACGTCGCGGCGCAGATCCGCGCCGAGCGCTCGTTCCTGTTCGAGCTCGGCGGTGACTGCCATACGCCGATCGCGGCGTTCGCCACGATCCACGGCATCCGCCTGCGCCTGCGCGCGCTCGTGATCTCGCCCGATGGACGCGAGCGCGTCGAGGGCTCGGCCGAGGGCGAGATCGGCTCGCCCGAGATGCTCGGCGCCACGCTCGGCCGCGAGCTGCTCGCGCGCGGCGCGCGCCGGCTCATCGAGGGGCGCGGGTGAGTGGCCGCGTCGTGCTCGTCGGCGCCGGACCGGGCGACCCGGATCTGTTGACGTTGCGCGCGCTGCGCGAGCTCGAGCGCGCCGAGGTGTTGCTCTACGACGCGCTCATCGAGCCCGCGCTGCTCGAGCTCGCGAATCCCGAGTGCGAGCGCATCGACGTCGGCAAACGCGGCGACGGCTCGAAGGGCGTCGCGCAGGACAAGATCGCCGACCTGATGATCGAGAAGGCGCGGCTGGGCAAGCGCGTGGTGCGCCTGAAGGGCGGCGACCCGTTCGTGTTCGGGCGCGGCGGCGAGGAGGCGTCTCGCCTGCGCGCCGCGCACATCCCGTTCGAGATCGTGCCCGGAATCACTTCCGCGCTGGCGGTGCCCGCGTACGCGGGGATTCCAGTCACAGACCGGCGTCTTTCGTCGTCGGTGGCGGTCGTGACCGGTCACCGGGGCAAGGACGACTTCGACCACCGCATCGACTGGGAAGGGCTTGCGCGCAGCGCCGAGACACTCGTGATCCTGATGGGCACGCGCTGGCTCGAGGACATCTGCGCGCGCATCATCGCGGGCGGCCGCGACCCGGCGACGCCGGCGGCCGCGATCGCGCGCGGCACGACCCCGCGGCAGCGCGTGGTGACCGCGCGCCTTTCCGAGCTCGCGGCGCGCGTGCGCGCGGCGGGTCTCTCGGCGCCCACGGTGATCGTGATCGGGCGGGTCGTCGAGTTTCGCGAGCACATCGCGTGGTACGAGCTCCTGCCGCTGTTCGCGAAGCGCGTGCTCGTGCCGCGCGCCGCGTCGCAGCGCGCCGAGCTCTCCCACGAGCTTCGCGCGCGTGGCGCGGAGCCGATCGCGGTGTCGCTTCTCGAGTTCGCGCCGAGCTCGCGACCCGACGAGCTTCGCGAGTCACTCTCACGCGCGCCGAGCTGTGACTGGATCGTGTTCACGTCCGCGAACGCCGTGCGCTTCGCGGCTCCGCACCTGCCCCCCGCGCCACGCGCGCAGATCGCGTGCATCGGCGCCGCGACGGCGCGCGCCGCGCAGGCCGCCGGCCTGCACGTTGCCGTGTGCCCCGAGGACGAGGGCTCACCCGAGGCGCTCGCGGCGGCGATCGAGAGCGCCGGGACGCTCGCGGGCGCGCGCGTCCTGTTCCCGCGCGCCGCGCGCGCGCGCGAGGCGCTGGCCGTCGAGCTCACGCGCCGGGGCGCGAGCGTCGATGCGCCCGAGACCTATCGGACGCGCACCCCGGCCGATGCGGGTCCGGCCCTGCGCGCGGCGCTCGGCTCGGGCATCGACGCGGTCGCGTTCACCAGCCCCTCTACCGTCGAGCATCTGTTCGAGCTGCTCTCGGAGGATGAGAAGGCCGAGCTCGTCGCGGGCGCGCGCTTCGCGTGTATCGGGCCGACGACCGCGGAGGCGCTGCGCGCCGTCTGCCCCGGAGCTCGGCCCGAGGTCGCCGATCGACCGACAATGAGCGCGCTCGTCGAAGCGCTCGAGCGCGCATACGCGGAGGCAGAGCATGTCGTTTCCTGAGCACCGGCCGCGGCGCCTGCGCCGCACCCCCGCGCTGCGCGAGCTCGCGCGCGAGACTCGACTCACGCCCGCGGATCTCTACGACGCGCTCTTCGTCGTCGAGGGCAGTGGCGTGCGCGAGCCGATCGCCGCGATGCCCGGCGTCGCGCGTCTCTCGGTCGACCAGCTCGCCGACGAGGCGAAGCGCATCGCGGACCTCGGCCTCGGCGGCGTGATCCTGTTCGGCATCCCCGCCCGCAAGGACGCGCTCGGCAGCGGCGCTTACGATCCCGCCGGGGTCGTGCCGCGCGCGATTCGCGCCATGAAGAAGGCGACGCCCGAGCTGCTGGTGATCGCGGACGTGTGTCTGTGCGAGTACACCGACCACGGACACTGCGGCGTGTACGACGGCGCGTCGGTGCGCAACGACGAGACACTGCCGCTGCTCGCGCGCACCGCGGTCGTAGCCGCGGAGGCGGGCGCGGACATCGTGGCGCCGAGCGACATGATGGACGGACGCGTGCGCGCGATCCGCCGCGCGCTCGACGGCGCGCAGCTCGAGGACACCGTGATCCTGTCTTACGCCGCGAAGTACGCCTCGGCGTTCTACGGGCCGTTCCGCGAGGCGGCCGAGTCCGCGCCGCAGAGCGGCGATCGGCGCGGCTATCAGATGGACCCCGCCAACGCGCGCGAGGCGCTCGCCGAGATCGAGACCGATCTCGCCGAGGGCGCCGACCTGATCATGGTGAAGCCGGCGATGCCGTGCCTCGACATCATCCGCCAGGCGCGAGAGCGCTTCTCCGCGCCGCTCTTCGCCTACCAGGTGAGCGGCGAGTACAGCATGCTGCAGGCCGCGATCGAGCGCGGCTGGGTTGAATCACCCCGCGTCATCGACGAGAGTCTCATCGCCATTCGCCGCGCCGGCGCGGATCGCATCATCACCTACTTCGCGAAAGACTTCGCGCGGCGTCATCGTGGCTGAGGTGTCGTACAAGGTGGTCGAAACCTCGTCCGTCACCGACGAGTCACTCGAGCGGATCATCAACGAAACCGTGGCGAAGGGCTGGAGCTTCGACGGCATGCAGTTCGCCATGCGGGATTCGTCCAAGCGTCCGTCCATGGCGTTCCTGATCTTCACAAGTCCGAGTGGAGAGCTTGAGGACTAGGCGTCTCGCCCCTCTCCTGGCCGCGGCGCTCGCGCTCGCAGGCTGCGCCAGCGGGGGGCCGGCCGCGTTCGAGCCGCACCTCGCGTGGCCGGTCTCCGACGACGCGGGCTGGGCGATGGCGCCACCGCTCGGTGTCACCGCGTTCGCCGACGAGCGCCCGGAGGAGCTGCGCGCGAGCTATCGGCCGGAGCTGCACATGCGCCGCCTGGGCATCGCGCGTGAAGGCGTCGAGCGCACCGGCGACGCCGACTTCGCCCGGCCGGTCGCGCAGGGCGTGCGCGCCGAGCTGATCGCGACCTTGCAGCGCGCCGGCACGTTCGCCTCCGTGACTCCGGTCGAGTTCGACCCGCGCGATCCGGCGGCGTGGGCCGAGCGCGGCGCGCCGCCGCTCGTGCTCACGGGCGCGATCGAAGTCTTCGAGGGCCGACAGTGGCGCAGCTTCAGCGTGACTCCGCTGCAAGTCGGATTCGTGCGCGAGCGCTGGGGCCCGGCCGAGGGGCGTGTCTCGCTGCGCATCGAGCTCTGGTCGAAGGCGGAGCGCCTGTGGGAAGCGCGCATCTCGACGCGCCACGACTCGTCCGAGGGCGGCGCCGACGATGCGGCGCTCGAGGCGCTCGCGCTCGACGCGGAGAAGCTCGCGCTGCGCCTCGACGCCCGGCTGCGCGGCCGGCGCGCGCTGCCTCCGCACAAGCTCGAGCTGCGCGTGCTCGACGGCTGCGATCTGGGCGACGCGCGCGTGCGCCGCCTGATCGCGGACACGAGCGCGGTCTTCGAGCGCGAGGCCGGTGTCGTGCTCGTCGCGACACGCGAGGCATGGCCGCAGCGCGCGCGCGGCGCGAGCCTCGACGCGCTGCTCGAGGCCGCACAGCGCTTCGCGCCGCCGCCCGGCGGCGTCGTGCTCGGCCTCGCGCCCGCGCAGCAGGTGAGTGAGCTCGCGCTGCGCTCCGTGCGCACGGGGCTCGCCGTTCCGCTCGGCGCGCACGCGGTCGCGCTGTGCGTGGGCGAGGATGAAGCCAGCGTGCTCACGGCGTCTCACGAGCTCGCCCACCTGTTCGGCGCCGTGCACGTGCGCGATCCCGCGTCGATCATGCACACGACCGCGGACTTCGACGCGCGCTTCTTCGATCCGCTGAACCGCCGCATTCTGCGCAGCCTGCGCCAGCGCGACTTCGCTCGCCCGCTCGATGCCGAGCAGACCGCGCAGCTCGCCGCGATCTACCGCGAGGCCGAGCAGGGCGAGCTCGTCGAGCCGGGCGACGTCGGCAGCGCCCTGCGCGCGCTCGAGCGCCCGGAGCCCTGAGCCGAGTCAGAGCGTCGCGGCGAGCTCCGCGAGCCGCTCGAGCGCGGCCTCGATCTCGGCGGGCTCTGCTCCCGGGACCTGCACGCGCGCGATCAAGTGAGTGAGTCGGAGCTTCTCGCGGTGCTGCGCGATCGCGTCCGCGACCTGGGCCCGCGAGCCGACGAGCGCGACCTCGGCGACATCCGCCGCCCCCGAGCGGCGCAGCGCGGGCGCGCGCGAGGAGAGCAGCGCCGCCGACTGCGCGGCCAAGCCCTCGCGCACCTGGCGCGCCTTGTGCGCGTCGTCGCAGACGAACACGGTGCGCATCACCGGCACGCACGCGGCGCGCGCCTCTGCCGACACCGATCGGTGCCGCTCGTAGTTGTCGATCAGCATGTCGAGTGGCTCGATCGGCGAGGCGAGGTAGGGCAGGCCGAGCCGTCCCGCCTGCTCCACGGCCTTCGGGCCGAACGCCGCGACCCAGAGCGGCGGGTGTGGCTGCTGCACGGGCAGCGGCGCGAGCAGCACCGGGGCGCCGCCCTCGCCGTCGAACGCGACCGGCTCGCCGCGCCACGCGCGCAGCATCGCGTCGACGGCCGCGCCGAAGCGGTCGCGCTTCTCGCGCGAGGGCACGCCGAACGCGCTGAACAACTCGCTGCGGAAGCCGCGGCCGATGCCGAGGATCACGCGGCCGGCGGAGAGGCGATCGAGCACCGCGACCTCTTCCGCGACCTGGACCGGGTGACGAATCGGCAGCAGATACGAGGTGGTGCCGAGCCGGATCCGCCGCGTACGCGAGGCGACCGCGGCCAGGCACAACAGCGGCTGCGGCAGCGAGCCGCGCACGCCGAAGTGACTCTCCGGCAGCCAGAACGAGCTGAAGCCGAGCGCCTCCGCGCGCTCGCCCTGCGCCGCGAGTGACTCCGCCGCGCCGCTCGCGTCCGTGCGCCAGGGCGTCACGCCGAAGTGTAGGTCGCTCATCGCGCGCGCGCGTCGAATAGGCTCGGCAAGAGTGCGCGCGCCAGGTTCGCGCGCACGCCGAGCTGCGCCGACACGCCCGCGAGCAATCCCAGGACGCGCCCGAGCAGGAACAGATGCGGCGGGATCGTCGCCAGCGGGTCGGCCCGGAGCAATTTCGACAGCTCCGCTCCGAGCTGCGCCATTCGATCGCCCGCGACCTGCGCGTCGACCCGGCCGAGGTGCGCCATCAGCTGCTCGGCGAAGAGCTCGATCGTGCGCCCTTCGGGAGCACGCGTCGCCAGGCCGAGCGCGCGCAACGCGGCCGCGGTGCCGACGGCGTCGCGCGCCAGCACGCGCTGCGCGAGCTCGAGCGCGCCCGCGCGGAAGCCCGCCGGAACCTCCTGCACCAGGCCGAAGTCGACGAAGCCCAGCGCGAACTCGCCGCCGGCGCCGGGCAGCACGAGCAGGTTGCCAGGGTGCGGGTCGGCGTGGAAGAGCTCGTGCTCGAACACCTGCGCGGCGTACGCGCCGAGCAGCGCCTCGACGACCGCCGCTGGATCGACCCCCGCGCGCGTGAGTCGCACTCGGTCGGTGATTCGAATCCCGGGGAGATACTCGGTGACGAGCACGCGCGCGCGCGTGAATTCAGGCACCACGGACGGGATGCGCACGCGCGGCGACGCCGCGAAGTTCCGGGCCATGCGTCCGGCGCTCTCCGCCTCGAGCGCGAAGTCGAGCTCGCGCGCGAGGTTGCCCTCGAGCTGATCGAGCAGGATCGCGAAGCCGAGCGAGCCCTCGAGCCCCTCGATCGCGCGCACGGCGACGCGCAGTGTCGAGAGATCGGCGGCGAGCGCGGCGCGCACGTCGGGGCGCTGCACCTTTACGGCCACCTCGCGCCCGTCATGCAAGGTCGCGCGGTGAACCTGTGCGAGCGAAGCGGACGCCATCGGCCGGCGCCAGACGCGCGCGAACAACTCCTCGGGCGGCGCGCCCAGCTCCTCGCACAGCACCTGACGCACGACGGCGTAGGGCTGCGGGCGCGCGTGGTCCTGGAGGTGCGCCAGGCGCTCTACGTAGGCGGCGGGCAGCACGTCGGCGCGCGTCGACAGGAATTGCCCGGCCTTCAGCAGCACGCCGCCGAGCTCGCGCGCCGCGCCATCGAGGGTCGCGGCGGAGACGCGGTCCCAGCGCCGGCGCGCGATCCCGACCACACCGCGCAGCGGTCCGCGATCGAGGAGCCGCAGCCCCTTGTAGCCGAGGTAGATGCGAGCGATCGCGGAGCTGGTACGCGCCGCTCTGCGAAAGCGCTCGCGCGGGCCGAGCTCGAGCTGCGTCACTGTGTCGCCTGCCTTCGTCACCAGAGCTTAGGCGGCTCCTTCGGACAGGTCCAAGCCCCGTTCAGACCGTGCTTCGCGAGCGTGGCCTTCACCGCAAGGTCCTCCGCGGTCGGCTCCTTCGGCGCGCTGACCTCGGGGGTGTCGTCCTTCGTCGGGGCGTGCTGACCTTCGTAGGGTGAGTCCTGCACCTCCGACTCCTCGGCTTCGTCCCCGGAGCCGCCGGCCGCGAACTCGTACGGCGGGCTGTACTGGCACTGCACCCAGAGCACGCTCGCGAACTCCAGTGCGTACGAGTCGCCGTAGTTCGAGTAACTGAAGCGGTCGTCGTCGTCGCGGATCAGGCCGATCTCGGGGCGCGGTATCTCGCTGAGATATTTCGGGACCAGCGCGTCGAGTGAGTCGGGATACGTGCCGTTGTCTTTCTTGTAGGTCTCGAGCGCGTCGAGAACCTGGAGCGCGGTCACGTCGCGCGCGCGCCGCTGCATGAGCCCGCCGATCTGCGCCGAGCCGAGAATCGCGACGAGCAAAAGGACGCCCGTCGCGAAGCGCACGAGGCCGGAACGCCCCGCGCTCTCGGGGGCTCGCCGGACGAGCGCGAGCCGGATCCCCGCGACGAACATCGCCAAGAACGCGAGCAGCACGCGCGCGGGCGGCGCGCTGAAGACGTACATGCCCGCGATGCCGCCAACGAGCGCGGCCGCGACCAAGCCGAGCACACCCCCGAGGGCGCCTGCGACGCGCGAGCGAATCCAGAGCGCGGCGCCCGCCGCGGCGTGCAGCGCGGCGATCGCCGCGCCGGCGAGCAGGAAGGCGAACAGCGTGATGATCGGCCACGGGCTGATGTTGAACTGCATCTGGCTGTTCGTGCCGGTGACTTCGGTGCTGAGCAGGAAGATGCCCGCGACGATCGCGAGCACCGCGACCGCGGCGAGCACGCGCGAGCGGCGCAGTGTCTCGTCGAGCAGCGACGCCGCGAACAGCATCAGCGTTGTGATCGCGGCGAAGGACGCAGCGACCGCGACGAAGCGCCACTCGAAGAAGCGCCACACCTGCTCCGCGCGCATGCCGTAGTACACGAACGCCAGCATCAGGAAGGTCAGGAACACCAGCAGCGCGCGGCCGAGCGCGCTGCGCATGATGCGCCAGCCGAGCGCCGCGACCGCGAGCGCCGGCAGCCAACCCGACAGGATCGGCAGCCACGCCTGCGGGAACCCGGCGCGCGCCATCTGCGCCAGGCTCATGAGCGCCGGCCAGTGCATCACGGTTCCCCAGGGACGCCACCACTCGAGGTCGTCGACGTACTCGGAGGGCGTCGGGCCGGCCCCGAAGAAGTAGTAGTAGAAGACCGTGAGCGCGACGGCGCCCACGAGATAGGCAAGGCGCAGCATCAGAAGCCCTCCCGGTGCGGCGGGATTCTACCTCGCCGGGCCGGGCCGCCGGCTCACTTTCGGCGCTGCAGGAGCGAGAGCTCGGGCGCGCGCTCCTTCGAGTGGCGGTTCGCGGACACGGAAATCCGGAGGTCGAAGTCGTGCTCTTCGAGCAGCTTGCTCATGATCTGCGCCATGTCGACCTGGCGCAGCCAGTCGCCGAACTCGCGCGACATCCGGTCGAGCAGCTCGCCCCGCACGTCGCTGCCCTGGCGGTTGAGATACTCGAGCCAGTCGGGCGGCACGGACTCCGAAAACGCGCGCCTCACCGCCTCCTCGGTGGTGAAGAACGTCGAAATGCCGAGGTTCGCGGCGCGGCGCACCGCCTCCTGAAAGAACGCCTCCAGGGGCCCCGTTCGCCGGCGCAGCTCGAAATCGTCGTCCGGATCGTTGGCCACGGGCAACAGGGTACATGACGCGCATTGTCATCGCGACGGTCGGCGTGGTAATGGACCAGGGTGGTCCACGTTCGCTCGGTGATGAAGAAGAAGGTCGTGCGCATCTCCGCGGACGACACGCTCTGGATCGTGAAGGAGATCATGGATCTCGCCCACGTTCGGCACCTGCCGGTCGTGAACCGGGGCGAGCTCGTGGGCGTGGTCTCGCAGCGCGATCTGATGCGCGCCTCGCTCTCGAACGTGATGGGAATCTCCGCCGAAGAGCAGAAGATCTTCCTCGAAGGCGTGAAGATCGCCGAGGTGATGTCCGCACCGCCGCGCACCATCGCTCCATCCGAATCCGTACAGGACGCCGCGCGCGCGATGGCCGAGTACAAGATCGGCTGTCTGCCGGTGGTCGACGGCAAGGAGATCGTCGGGATCGTCACCGAGACCGACCTCCTACACTATTTTGCGTCGCAGCCCGCGCGCTAGACCTCGAGCGTCTTCCAGCGGCCGCGCGCGAACCGGACACTGAGCAGCGCCGCCTTCACGGCGTAGTCCAGCACCAGCATCCCCCACACGATGTTGAGTCGCGCGTGGAAGACGCCGGCCGCGATCGCGGCGGGCGCGAGCCGGAAGAAGAACAGGCCCGCGAAGATCGCGAACAGCGGGAAGCGCGTGTCACCCGCGCCGCGCAGCGCGCCGCCGATCGTGTATTCGATCGCCATCAGCGGCTGCACCGCGCCGAGGATCCAGACGAAGTCCACGGTGCGTTCGACGGCGAGCGGCGAGAGCTCGAAGAGCGCCGCGAGCCGCGGCGCGAACGCGATGACGAGCGCGCCCATCGCGCTCATCGCGAGCATCGCCCCCAGCATCGAGCGCCAACCCGAGCGCTCCGCGCGCACCGGATCGCCCTCGCCGAGATGCTGGCCGACCAAGGTCGACGCCGCCGCGCCGAAGCCGAGCCCCGGCAGGAACGAGAACGCGAGGATCTGCGTGCCGACCTGATACGCGGCGAGCGCCTCGGTTCCGTACGGCGCGACGATGCGCATGAACAAGAGCAGCCCCACCTGGAAGAGTGCGCCCTCGATCGCGGCCGGGTAGCCGATGCGCAACAGGCGCCCCATCACCTGGCGATCGGGACGCGCGCTCGCGCCTGCCGGCGCGATGCGCAGGCGGCCGCTGCGCCAGAGCCAGAAGAACACGGGAAGCTGCAGTGACACCGCGAGCGTCGCGGCGATCCCCGCACCCGCGACGCCCAGCGCCGGTAGCCCGAGCTTCCCGTAGATCAGCGCCCAGCCGAGTGCGAGGTTCAACAGATTCGCAGCGGCGCCGATCCAGAGCGGCGTACGGGTGTCTCCCGCCGCGCGCAGCGCCGCGCCGAACACCACGGACAGCGTGATCGGAACGATTCCGAGCGTCGCCCAGAAGAGATACTCGCTGCCCAGCGCGGTCACGGAGGCGTCGACGCCGTACGCCGCGATCGCGCCGGCCGTCAGCGGCAGCAGCAGCACGGTCGACAGCAGCCCGACCGCGAGCCCGAGCCACAGCCCCTGGCGCAGCGAGGCATCCGCGAGCTCTACGTCGCGCGCGCCGACCGCGCGCGAGAGCAGCGCCACGATGCCCGTCGGCGCGACGGTGCCGAGCGACTGCGCGAGCCAGAAGAACTGATTCGCGACCCCGACCCCCGCGACCGCCGACTCACCGAGCTGCGCGACCATCGCGAGACTCACGACGCGCACCAAGGTCTGCGTGCCGAACGCCAGGATCGTGGGCCACGCGAGCTCGAACACGCCGAGCGCCTGCGGCGAGGGCGTGGGCGGACCGACGCCTTCCTCGTAGACGTCGACCAGGTCGGACCCGAGCTCCGGCGCGTCCGTGGCCGCCGGGTCGAGGCGCTCGTTGCGCGTCTCGCTCACGGCGCGCTTATCTCACACGCCTCGGCGCGGCGTCAAAACTCTGATTGACACGCCTGGAGCGATCTTCTACGAACGACGACGAAGGGCAGGGGGGAGAGCGAACGAATGGCACTGCTACGTCCCGTCGACGCTCCGCGCGAGCTGTACGGACGCCGTAAGCTCGGCGTCTTCAATCCGGCCACGCTCGAGCCGCTGGGTGAGATCGAAGTGGCGACCGCCGACGACGTGCGCCGCGCGCTCGAGCGCGCCCGCGCCGCCCAGGTCGCGTGGGCAGCGCTCGGCTTCGAGGAGCGCGGGCGCATCCTGCTGCGCGCGCGCGATCTCCTCGTCGAGCGCGCGGACGAGATCGCGGACACGATCTGCCGCGACACGGGCAAGCCGCGCATGGAGGCGCTCGCCACGGAGGTGCTCGCGAGCTGCGACGCGCTCACGTACTACGCGAAGCGCGCGGCGCGACTGCTGCGCGATCGCAAGCAGCGACTGCACCTCCTGAAGACCAAGAAGCTGATTCTGTCGTGGCGCCCGATGGGCGTCGTCGGAATCGTCACGCCTTGGAACTTCCCATTCGTGCTGAGCTTGAACCCGACGGTCCAGGCGCTCATGGCCGGGAACACGGTCGTCTTGAAGCCCAGCGAGATCACGCCGTTCGTCGGTCAGGCGCTCGCGCGCTTGCTCGCGGACGCGGGGTTGCCCGACGGTGTCTTCCAGCTCGTGACTGGCGACGGCGCGACCGGCGCCGCGCTGGTCGACGCGGGCTGCGACAAGATCGCGTTCACGGGCTCCGTGCGGACCGGGCGCAAGATCGCGGAGGCGTGCGGGCGTGCGCTGATTCCGTGCACGCTCGAGCTCGGCGGCAAAGACCCGATGATCGTCTGCGACGACGCGGACCTCGAGCGCGCCGCGCGGGGCGCGGTCTGGGGCGCGTTCGCGAACGCGGGCCAGATCTGCATGTCGACCGAGCGCGTGTACGTGTCGGAGCGCATCGCCGCGCCGTTCATCGCGCGCGTCGTCGAGCTGACACGCGAGCTGCGCCAGGGCCCCGAGGCGGACGGCGAGGTCGACGTCGGCGCGATCACGAGCCCCGCGCAGCTCGAAGTCATCGAGCGCCACGTCGCCGACGCCGTTGCGCAGGGCGCGCGCGTGCTCACCGGCGGGCGGCGCAATCCCGCGTACGCCGGCTTCTTCTTCGAGCCGACGGTGTTGGTCGACGTGACTCACGACATGGCGATCATGCGCGAAGAGACGTTCGGCCCGTGTCTCCCGATCCAGGTCGTGCGCGACGATGAAGAAGCGCTGCGCCTCGCGAACGACAGCACGTACGGCCTGCAGGCGAGCGTGTGGACGCGCGACTCGTGGAAGGGAAGGCGGCTCGCGAACCGGCTCGAAGCGGGCGGAGTGGTCGTCGACGACTGCATGACCACGTACGCGATCGCGGAGAGTCCCTTCGGCGGCCGCAAAGAGAGCGGCATCGGACGCGTGAACGGCGAGCTGGGTCTCAAGAGTTACTGCCACGTGCAGTCGATCGTGCTGCCCCGCCTGCGCCCGAAGCGCGAGCTGCTCTGGTACCCGTATCGCGCGCGCGACCTCGCGCGGCTTCGCCGCGTGCTCCGCCTCTTGTACCGCACGCCGCTCGCGAAGCTGCTCGGGAACTGAGACGGTGAAGCTCGCCGAGCTCGCGGCGGCGCTGGGGCTCGTGTTCGAGGGCGACGGCGCGCTGGTGCTCGAAGGCCTCGCCAGCCTCGAAGACGCGGGTCCGAGCGAGCTCGCCTTCGTGACCGGACCGAAGTACCGCGCCGCTTTCGCGGCGTCGCGCGGCGGCGCGTTTCTCCTGCCGCCGGGCTTCGAGTCACTCGGCCGCGCTTGTCTGCGCTCGCGCGCGCCGTACGCGGATTTCGCGCGCGCGATCGACCTGCTGGTCCCGCGAGCCGCGCCCGAGCTGGGCGTCCACCGGACGGCGGTCGTCGCGAAGGACGCGGAGCTCGGCGCCGGAGTTTCCGTCGGCGCGTACTCGGTGATCGGCGCGGGCGCCCGACTCGGCGCACGCGTGCGCGTGCACCCGCACGTCACGATTTACCCGGGGGTCGAGATCGGCGACGACGGGGAGATTCACTCGGGCGCGCGCCTGCGCGAGGGCGTGCGCCTGGGCAAGCGCGTGCTGGTGCAGAACGGCGCCGTGATCGGCGCCCCGGGCTTCGGTTTCGCGACGCGCGCGGACGGCGTGCGCATCCGCGTTCCGCACGTGTGTCCGGTGGAGATCGGCGACGACTGCGAGATCGGGGCGAACACCACGATCGATGCGTCTCACCCAGGCCACGCGAAGCGCGGTCACGCCGAGGTCCGTACACGCCTCGGTGTAGACGTGAAGGTCGACAATCAGGTGCAGATCGCCCACGGTGTCGAGATCGGCGAGCACAGCACGGTGTGCGCGCAGACCGGAATCGCCGGCAGCACCATCGTCGGGAAGTACGTCTTCCTCGCCGGCCGCGCGGCTTCCGCGGGGCACCTGACGATCGGGGACCGCGCCGTGCTCGGCGCGCAGGCCGCGGCCGCGAACGACATCGCTCCGGGCGAGCAGGTGCTCGGCTACCCGGCGATGGAGCGCCGGCTGTGGACGCGAGTCATTGTCGCGTCGAAACGACTTCCGGAGCTGATCAAGCGCGTGCGGCGCATCGAGAAGCGCCTGGGCATGGAGCGCGAGGAGTAGCGGTGGAGCTCGGGCGCATCGGCCTCGCGGAGCTGCGCCGCCGCTACACACAGGACGGTGTCGCGACTCCGGCGCCGCTCTTGCGCTCGCTGCGAGCCGACGCGCGGGCGGGCGCACGCAGGCTCGCGGAGGAGCTGGCGGAGCGCGCCGAGCGGCGCGCGCGCGAGCGCCGCCGGGTCGCGCGGCTCTGGCGCCTCGAGCGGGAGCTCAGAGCGCTTGGTCACGTGTGCATCGCCGGCGTCGACGAGGTCGGCATGGGGCCGCTCGCGGGGCCGGTCATCGCCTGCGCGGTCGTGCTGCCGCTCGGGCTCGCGCTGATCGGCCTGGACGACTCGAAGCGGCTGCGGCCGGAGGCGCGCGAGAGACTCGAGCTCCTGATCCGCGCGGGCGCGCTCGAGATTGCGCTCGGCAGTGCTGCGCCCGACGAGATCGACCGGCTCAACATCTACCGCGCCGGCCAGCTCGCGATGCAGCGCGCCTTGGCGGCGCTCTCCGCCGCACCCGACGCGGTCGTCGTCGACGGGCGGCGCGTGCCCGATCTCCCGTATCACCAAGTCGCGGTGATCGGCGGCGACGCGCGCGTGGCATCGATCGCCGCGGCGTCGGTGATCGCGAAGGTCCACCGCGACGCGCTGATGCGCGCGCTCGACGGCGCGTATCCCGGCTACGGCTTTGCGCGCCACGTCGGCTACGGAACGCCCGAGCACCTCGAGGCGCTGGCGCGGCTCGGCCCGAGTCCGATTCACCGCCGTTCGTTCGCGCCCGTGCGCGAGGTCGCATGCCGCACGCGGTGATCGCGGGTGACTGCGATCTCGCCGCGTTCGCGCGCGCCTGGACGCCGCTGGTCGTGCGCCGCGGCTCCGACGTGCTGCGCGCCGACGAGTTGTATCTCGAGCGCGGCGGCCGGGCGCTCTTGATCGAGGCGCTGTGCATCGAAGCCGGCCGCAAGCAGCCCTTCTACGTGAAGCTCTCCGCGCACGACCGCGGCACGACCACGGTGCGCCTCGATCCCATGACTCACCCCGAGCGCAGCGACGGAGTGCGCGCGCTGGTCGCGGAGATCGCGGCGCGCCTGCTCGCCGCGACCCCCGGCGCGCGCGTCGAGGCGACGAACCTCGCCTTGCCCGCGACTTGAGGCCGAACCCCGCGCCGGCCGAGCCGGTGTTACCATTCCCAGCCGCGACACGAAGGAGAACCCCGTCATGAAGATCGCGAAAGATGTGACCAAGCTGATCGGAAACACCCCGCTGGTGCAGCTCAACAAAGTGACTGCCGGCGTCAAGGCGCGCGTGGTCGCGAAGCTCGAGGCGCAGAACCCCGCCAACAGCGTGAAGGACCGCATCGGTGCCTCGATGATCGAGGCGGCCGAGCGCGCGGGGAAGATCAAGCCCGGCAAGAGCACGATCGTCGAGCCTACGTCGGGAAACACCGGCATTGCGCTCGCGATGGTCGCCGCCGCGAAGGGCTACAAGCTGATCCTCACCATGCCCGACACGATGTCGCGCGAGCGGCGCGCGGTGCTGCGCGCCTACGGCGCGAAGGTCGTACTGACTCCCGGCGCGGACGGGATGAACGGCGCGATCAAGACGGCGGAGGAGATCGCGGCGAAGATTCCCGACAGCTTCATCCCGCAGCAGTTCAAGAACGCGGCGAATCCGGCCATCCACCGCGAGACCACCGCGCTCGAAATCTGGAACGACACCGACGGCGAAGTCGATTTCCTGATCTCCGGGATCGGCACGGGCGGTACACTGACTGGTGTCGCCCAGGTGCTCAAGGCGAAGAAGCCGAGCTTCAAGGCGATCGCGATCGAGCCGGCCGAGAGCCCGGTGATCTCCGGCGGCAAGCCCGGCAAGCACAAGATCCAGGGGATCGGCGCGGGCTTCATCCCCGAGATCCTCGAGACCGCGCTGATCGACGAGGTCGTGAAAGTCTCGAGCGAACAGGCGATCGAGATGGCGCGCCGGCTCGCCACGGAAGAGGGCCTCTTGTCCGGTATCTCGTCGGGCGCCGCCGTGCACGGCGCGCTCGAGATCGCGCGCCGGCCCGAGAACGCGGGCAAGCTCATCGTCGTGATCTTGCCGAGCTTCGGCGAGCGCTATCTCTCGACGGCGCTCTTCGAGCATCTCCAGTACGACGGCAGCGATCCGGTGTAGCGCGCGGGCATACATTGGTCCGCATACCCGCGAAGCGCAGTGAGCGGAGCCGCAAGCGGATCCTCGACTCTGCGCGCGAGGTCTTTTTCGGCCAAGGCTTCGAGCGCGCGAATCTGGACGAGGTCGCGCGCCGCGCCGGGCTTGCGAAGGGCACGATCTACCGCCACTTCGGCAGCAAGGCCGAGCTCTACGTCGAGGTGCTGGTGCAGAACGCCGGAGTGTTTCTCGAGCGCATGCGGCGCGTGGTCGATCCGAAGCAGAGCGCGCACGAGCAGATGCGGCGGCTCGCGCGCTTCTACTTCGATCACTACACCTCGCAGCTCGAGTATTTCCGGATTTTCTGGGCAATCGACAACCAGCGGCTGATCGGTGAGCTGCCGCCGAACCTCGTCGCGCTCGTGACTGAGGTCTGGAAGCGCGCGCTCGGTCTGCTCGCGGAGGTGATCGAGCGCGGCGTCGCCGCGCGCGAGTTCGCGCCGTGCGATCCCTGGCTCACCGCAAACGTCGTCTGGGTCGGCGCGAACGCGGTGATCCAAACCCTGGAGGTGCCGGCCCGGCGCGAGCTCTGGGAGCGCGACGTCGCGAAGGTCTACGGCGAGACGATCGAGCTGTACTTGCGCGGGCTTACGGCGGAATCGGGACCCGCGTTGACAACCCAAAGGACGTCCATGACACTGACCACGGCCGAAAAGTGACCGTGAGTCACTTTTTGGTTGACCGACGGGTCGGGCAACGGACCCGAAGCCACTGCCGCAACCGAAGCGCACAAGAGTGCGCAACTGTGAGGGGGAGGAGAGGACGATGGATCTAGCGGAACGCGTCATTGCAATCGTGAGCGAGCAACTCGGAGTGGAGAAGGAGTCGCTCGTTCCCGAGGCGAACCTCCTCGACGATCTCGGAGCGGATTCGCTCGACGTCGTGGAGCTCGTGATGGCGATCGAAGAGGAATTCGCGATCGAGGTGCCCGACGAGGACGCGGAGAACATCCGCACGCTCGGCGACATCACCTCGTACATCGAGGCGCGCGTCGAGAACGCCGCGTGAGCACTCGCATCTCCGGCACGGGATCCGCACTGCCGGAGCGAGCACTCACGAACGCCGATCTCGAGCGCCTGGTCGAGACCAACGACGAGTGGATCGTCACCCGGACCGGCATCCGCGAGCGGCGCATGCTGGCGGACGGCGAGGCGACCAGTGATCTCGTGACTCGCGCCGCGGAGCGGGCGCTCGAAATGGCGGCGCTCGGGCCCGAGGATCTCGATCTCATCATCGTCGCGACCTGCACGCCCGACACGCTCACTCCGTCCACAGCGAACTGGGTGCACCGAGGTCTGTGCCGGGGCCTGACGATCCCGTCGTTCGACATCTCCGCGGCGTGCTCGGGCTTCGTCTACGGGCTCGGCGTCGCGGATGCGATGCTGCGCACCGGCGACTACAAGCGCATCCTCCTGGCGGGCGGCGAGGGACTCACTCGCTTCATGGACTACGAGGAGCGCACCGTCTGCATCCTGTTCGGGGACGGCGCGGGCGCGGCGGTGGTCGAGCGCGGCGACGGACCCGGCGGCGTGCTCGCGACCACGCTCAAGTCGGACGGCCAGTACCACGACGCGATCATCATTCCCGCCGGCGGCTCGCGCATGCCGCTCTCGCCCTACGTGCTGACGCAGCGCGAGGCGTTCGTGCACATGAAGGGCGCGCAGGTCTTCAAGGTCGCCGTTCAATCGATGGAGCAAGTCGCGCGCGATACGCTCGACAAGGTTGGTTGGAAGATCAGCGACGTCGACCACGTGATCGCGCACCAGGCGAACCAGCGCATTCTCTCCGCCGTCGCGGATCGGCTCGAGATCCCGGCCGAGAAGATGCCGACGAATCTCGCGGTGCTGGGAAACACTTCCGCGGCGTCGGTGCCGATCCTGCTCGACGAGTGCAACCGCGCGGGCCGCTTCCGCCCAGGCGACAAGTTGCTGCTGCTCGCGTTCGGCGCGGGACTCACTTGGGGCGCGACCGCGCTCGAGTGGGGCTAGGCCCCGGCGCGCCTCTGAAGCTCGGCGAGATAGTCGCCCGGCAGCCGCCAGCGCGCGCCCCAGCGCAGTATCTTGTCGAGATACTCGGGATGGGGCGCAAAGCGTCCCTTGTCGCGCACGGCGTAGCTCGTGACTTGCAGGCGCTCTCCGCCCGCGGTCTCGACCTCCAAGCGGACGCGCTCGTAGCCGCTCTCGAAGCGATCGAGGCGCGCGAAATCCTCGGCCCCCATCGAATACACCACGCCCCAGACCGCAGCCCGGCCGTCGGGCACCACGTCGGCGGCGCCGCCACGCCAGCGCGTCGAGTAGTGGCTGAAGTCGAGGTGATGGCCGGGCAGCCGCGCGCGCTCGAGACCCCGCGCCGTCGGACAGCGCTCGCGCATCTGCTCCGCGTCGAGGTTCGACCCGTACGCGAAGTAGAGCTCGGGGCTCACCGCTTCCACGGGCGCGCCGACAGCGCGGCGACCGCGAGGATCGAGAGCGAGAGGAAGATGAACGTCTTCCCCGCGAGGTGCGCACGGACGCGCTCCGCGAGGTAGTCGGGGGCCGCACCGTCCGGCACCGGCTCCAGCATGACGGGCAGCGCGTACAAGAGCGACACGGCGAGGAACAGCAGGAAGCCGCCTGCGAGGATCAGGGTGGCGCGCGGCATGAAGCGCGTAGAGCCAGGGTTCGGCGCTCTCGGCGGCACGCGCACAGGGTCGCGGGGTTGTCGCGCCGCGCAAGGACGGCGAGATTTCCATCCGGCATGTCGTTCGACTGGAAGACGATCGAAAGCGACGTAGACGAGCAGCTCGCGCGCGCGGGCGTCGCCGGGCATCCCGCGCTCGCGCTCGACCGCGCGCGGATCGAGGCGCACGCGCGCGCGATCGCGACCGGCGAGCTGTCGAAGGCGGCGAACGCGCTCCGCGGGCGCGTCGAGGCCGCGGGCCCGGAGCACGTCGAAGCCGTCGAGCGAATCCCCGCGCGCGAGCGCGCCGAGCTCGAGCGCGCGGGCCGCGAGGCGATCGCCCGCGGGCGCGTGGCCGTGGCGGTGCTGAACGGCGGCATGGCGACGCGCTTCGGCGGCGACGTGAAGGGCATCGTCGAGGCGGTCGGCGGGCGGACGTTCCTCGAGATCAAGCTGGCGCAAGCGCGCCGCCTGGGGCCGGTGCCGTTCCTGATCATGAACAGCTTCGCGACGCACGCGCGCTCGCTCGAGTTTCTCGCCCAGCGCGGCCTGGCGCGCGACGTCGACGTTTTCCTGCAGGGCGTGTCACTCCGCCTGACGCCGAGTGGTGACGCGATGCAGGACGACGAGGGCCGTGTCTCGCTCTACGCGCCGGGTCATGGCGACTTCCCGGAGGCGCTCGTGCGTTCCGGGCTGGCCGCGCGCCTCGCGGAGCGCGGTGTCGAGACGGTCGTGCTCTCGAACATCGACAACCTGGGCGCGGAGCTCGATCCAGTGCTGATCGGGCTGCATCTCGCGCGCGAGCGCGCGCTCACCGCGGAGCTGGCGGCCACCCTGCCCGGCGACGTCGGTGGCGCGCCCGCCTTCGTGAACGGTCGCCTCGAGATGGTCGAGGGCTTCCGCTTCCCGGCGGGCTTCGACAGCAGGCGCCTGCCGTTTCTCGCGACGAACACTTTCGCGATCTCGCTCCGCTTGCTCGCGGAGGGTCACCCGCTGTCCTGGTTCTACGTCGAGAAAAGCGTCGACGGGCGCACGGCGGTGCAGATGGAGCGACTCGTGAACGAGCTATCGCGCTTCGCGGAGACGACCTACGTCGCCACGCCGCGCGGCGGACCCACCGGCCGCTTCTTCCCGATCAAGACGCGCGAAGACCTCGAGCGACTGCGCGCCGACGCCGCGCTCGTGCGCCGCTTCGCCGAGCTATGATGGCCCGCGATGGCGCCGAAGCTGCTTCTCGTCGACGCGAGCTCGAGCATCTTCCGCGCGTTCTTCGCGATTCCAGCGCTCGCGAATAGCGCCGGCGTTCCGACCAACGCGACGCTCGGCTTCATCACGATGCTGCAGAAACTCCTGCGCGAGAGCGCGCCGGACTGCGTCGCGGTGGTCTGGGACGCGCCTGGCCCGAAGCGCCGCAAGCAGCTCTCGCCCGGGTACAAGGCCACGCGCGAGGCGACCCCCGAGGATCTGCGCGCGCAGTTTCCGTGGATCCGTCGCATCGTCGACGCGTACCGGATCGCGACGGTCGAGTACGAGGGCGAGGAGGCCGACGACGTGATCGCAACGCTCGCGCGCGCGGGCGAGCGCGCCGGCTTCGAGGTGGAGATCGCCTCGACCGACAAGGACCTACTCCAATTGGTGTCGCCGACGGTCAGCGTCGTCGACACGATGCGCGATCGGCGCTTCGGCCCCGCGGAGGTCGAGGCGCGCTTCGGCGTCCCGCCCGGGCAGATGCTCGACCTGCGCGCCCTCATCGGCGATTCCTCGGACAACATTCCCGGCGTGAAGGGCATCGGCGAGAAGGGCGCCGCGGAGCTCTTGCGCACGCACGGGTCACTGGACCGACTGCTCGCGGACGTGGACGCGATCGCGCAGAAACGCGCCCGCGAGGCGCTGCGCGCCGGCGTCGACGCGGCGCGGCTCTCGCGCGAGCTCTCGCGCCTGCGCGAGGATCTGCCCATCGCCTTCGACCGCGAAGCGCTGGCGCTGCGCGAGCCCGACGTCCCGAAGCTCGCGGAGCTGTTCCGCGAGCTCGATCTCCGGCGCCTGCTCGAACAGCTCGGCGAGCCTACACCACTCAGTGTCACGCGCGACGGAGTCTCGGTCGACGTGGCGATCGTCGGCGCGCCGGCGGAGATCGCGCGGCTCGGCGAGCGCCTCGCTTCCCGCGAGCGGGTCGGTCTCGAGCTCGCGCTCGAGCCGGAGCTGCCGATGCGCGCGCAGATCGTCTCGGTCGCGTTGGCGGGAGACGAGACCTCCGCCTCGCTCGTCCCGCTGCGCGCCGCGAGTGACTCCGCGCTCGAAGCGCTGCGCCCGCTGCTTGAAGGCGCCGATCGGGTCTGGCTCGGCAGCGAGCTGAAGGCCGCGTACATCGCGCTCGCGCGCCGCGGCATCGAGCTGCGCGGCGTGCTCTGCGATACGTCGCTGGCCGCGTACGTCGTCGACCCCTCGCAGCCGATCGAGCGGCCGGAGTTTCTCGCGCGCACCTATCTCGGCCGCGAGTGGAAGCCCGCGGAGGAGCGCTTCGGGAAGGGCGCGAAGCGGCGCGCGCACGACGCCGTCGCCGACGCGGAGCTCGCCGAGCACTTCGGCGGGCTCGCCGCGCTCCAGCAGGCGCTGTATCCCGCGCTCGAGGCCGCGCTCGAGCGCACCGAGCAGCTCGAGCTCTACCGCGAGATCGAGGTTCCACTCGTCGGCGTGCTCGCGCGCATGGAGCTCGCCGGGGTGCGCATCGACGAGCCGAAGCTCGCCGAGCTCGGAAAGCGCTTGGAGCAGGAGCTCGAGGCGTCGACCAGCCGCATCTACGCGCTCGCCGGCGGTGAGTTCAACATCGGCTCGCCGAAGCAGCTGCAGCACGTTCTCTTCGAGAAGCTCGCGCTGCCGCCGACGAAGAAGACCAAGACGGGATTCTCGACCGACGAGTCCGTGCTCGAGGAGCTGGCGCTCGCGCACGAGCTGCCGCGCGAGATACTCGCCTACCGCCAGCTCGCGAAGCTGAAGAGCACGTACGTCGACGCGCTGCCGACCTTCGTGCATCCCGAGACCGGCCGCATTCACTGCAGCTTCGACCAGACCGTCGCGGCCACCGGTCGTCTCTCGTCGTCGCAGCCGAACCTGCAGAACATCCCGATCCGCACCCCGCTCGGGCAGGAGATCCGCGCCGCGTTCGTGCCCGCCGAGGGGCGCGTGCTGTTCTCCGCGGACTACAGCCAGATCGAGCTGCGCATCCTCGCGCACCTCTCGAAGGACCCCGAGCTCCTGAAGGCGTTCCAAGAGGGCGCGGACATCCACGTGCGCACCGCCTCGCAGGTCTTCGGCGTGGCCGAGAAGGACGTCACGCCCGCGCAGCGCGACCGCACGAAGGCGATCAACTTCGGGATCATCTACGGCCAGTCCGGCTTCGGCCTGGCGCGCACGCTCGGCATCGCGCAAGCGGAGGCGCGCGCGCAGATCGACGCTTACTTCGCGCGCTATCCGGGAGTCCGCGAGTTCATCCGCGAGGCGATTCGCACCGCCGAGCAGCTGGGCTACGCGCGCACAATGGCCGGCCGGCGCCGCTATCTCCCGGACCTGCGCTCGCAGAACCGGGTCATGCGGCAAGCCGCGGAACGGATGGCCGTGAACTCGGTTATTCAGGGCACGGCGGCCGACGTGATCAAACGCGCGATGATCGAGCTCGACTCGGATCTGGCGAGCGGCGTCGCCGGGAGTGCGCGCATGATCTTGCAGGTTCACGATGAGCTCGTCTTCGAGGTCGCCCCCGCAGATCTGGACGCGCTGCGAACTTGCGTGGTCGAGCGCATGCAGCGGGCGGCCCAACTGTCCGTACCTTTGGTGGTCCACGCCGGGAGCGGTTCGAGCTGGTTGGCGGCGCACTAGAAAAAGCACCGGGAACGCGCGGCCCTGGCCGAATTCGGCCAGCCGAGCGATGGTCGAAGCTGTGAGCAACCGGGACGGGAAGGACAAATCACGCGTGGACGCTGCGATCTCGTTCGGGCGGCTACCTGGCTTGGCTCGCACTGGCGCGGAGGCGGCGCGCAGCGACGCCGACCTGATCAGCGCCGCCCAGGCCAACGATCACCAGGCGTTCGAAACACTCGTGCGCCGCTACTCGGAGCGCGCCTTCCGCGCCGCTTACCGAGTGGTCAGAGATCAACAGGCCGCTGAAGAGGTCCTGCAGGAAGCGCTCATCAAGGCCTACCGGGCACTCCCGCGCTTCGAGGCGCGCTCGTCCTTCTACACGTGGCTCTACCGGATCACGGTGAATTTGGCGCTGGATCGGCGTCGCCGCGGCAAACGCGCACCGTCGGTCGAGTGGGACGACGCGATCGCGCACGAGATCGATCCTCGCTCGACTCTGCCCGAGCCGGCGAACCCGGAAGTCGCCTCGCTTCGTCTCGAAGTTCGCGAGCTCGTCGCGGAGGGCATTCAGACCTTGCCCGACGGTCAGCGTGAAGTTCTTCTGCTCCGCGAGGTCGATGGTCTGTCGTACGAGGAGATCGCAGACACCATGCAGATCTCCAAGGGCACAGTGATGAGCCGGTTACACTACGCACGCAAGAAAATGATGGCTTTCCTCGTCGCGCGAGGAGTAGAGCCCGAGGACGCGGTTTGAAGCACGACGACCTGGACAAGCGAGTGAGCGCCTACATCGATGGAGCGCTCCGCGGACCGAAGCGGGAACGACTCGAGCGCGAGTTCGACGGAGATGCGCATTTGGCAAAGCAGGTGGATCGCTCGCGCGCGCTGGGACGACTGGTGCGCGAGGCTTGGAACGAGGGACCGGCGGCACCGGCGCCCGACTTCTTGCTTGCCTCGATTCGGCCCGTGCTCGCCGAGATCGATCGCGAACGGAATGCACGGCCGGCTTGGCAACGAGGCATCGACTCGTTCTTCGCGCGCTTCGCGGCTGCGCTGCGGCCCTCGCCCGCGCTCGCGACCGCGGCCGCAGTCGCGTTCGTCGCCGCGCTCACGCTCATGCCGCGCTTCGACATGACGACCGGCATGCTCGGCGGAAGCATCAGTCACCTTCTCGGGGAACCTGTGACCGTGGCGGAGTCTCCGATCACGTCGTCCTCGACGGTGACTCAATCGATTCCGCTGACTTTCCCGTCGCAGCAGGTCGACTTCAGCGCCGACGGCTTCAGCAGCGGCGTCTACGACGTGTCGCCGGGGCGCCCCGCCGTGTTGTTCCAAGGGAAGGACGGCTCTACGACCTTGTGGCTGATCGACCGGGGCGACCTCTCGCTCCTGCTCGACTCAGCCGAGGGCTGGGGGTGATGCTGTCTCAGCGCGCCGGCACCGCGGCGCTGTCACTCGCCGCAGCGCTCGCGCTGCTCGGAGGCACGCCGCTCGATGGCTTCGCACAGACCGCTGCCGCGGCGGAGGAGGACCCCGCCGCGTCCGCCGTCGTGCACGCGCTGCCGCCGATTCAGATCCACATCTCGATCGCGCGAGCGAGCGAGAACGAGGGCGCCGTCGATCCGCTGGCGCGCGACATCTACGAGCACCTGCCGGCGAAGTTTCAGTCGATCACGCTGCTCGAGGATCGCGTCGTGCCTGTGCTGCTGGGAGAGCAGGCGATCGTGAAGCTGCCCAACGGCGGCGAGGTACGGCTGCTCGCGGTCGCGGTCCACGGCGGTCAGTTGCATCTGCAGCTCGAGATGCAGGATCTCGTGAACACGAGCATGCGGCTCGCGAACAGCCGCGCGTTCTACGTCGGCGGCGTGCGCCTCGACGCGGACACACTCGTGTTCAAGCTGGTGCCCGAATTCAGCGCGTACATCGACAAGAACGCGCCGCGGACCGCGGGCATCCCATCGCTGCCGACCGTCAACAAGGTCAACGGCAAGCGCTGAGCCGAGGAGCTCGTCCGCCACTCGGGTAGACTCCGTCGCCTACGGAGGAACCCCGATGAGCGAGTCTTGGAGCTTCTCGATGCCACTCGAGGAGGCGATCACCACGCAGCGCGCGCTGCGCCGGCTGAAGGCCGATCCGGTTCCGGACGCGCTCGTGCTGCGCTTGATCGAGCTCGCGCTGAAGGCGCCGACCGGCTCGAACGCGCAGAACTGGGAATTCATCGTCGCGCGCGATCCCGCCGTGAAGGCTGGGCTGGCGCGCCAGAATCGCCGCGCGTTCTCGCTCTACGGCGCGATCGGGCGCCGGGTGAGTGCGAACGATCCCAAGATGCTGCGCGTGATCGACGCGGTGCAGTGGCAGGCCGATCACCTGCAAGAAGCGCCGGTGATCGTCGTCGCGTGCCTGCGCGGCTTCCGGCTCGGTTTCCCGAACATCGCGGCGACGTCGTTCTACGGCTCGATCTTCCCATCGGTGCAGAATCTGCTGCTCGGCGCGCGCGCCGTCGGACTGGGCGCCGCGCTGATCACGCTGCCCCTGTGGAGCACGTTCGCGGCGCGGCGCATTCTCGGACTGCCGTGGAACGTGACTCCGTGCGCGGTCGTGCCGCTCGGTTGGCCGAGCGGGCGCTACGGACCGACGACGCGCCGCCCGGTCGGCGAGGTCGTGTCGCTCGACCGCTTCGGCAACCGGCCCTGGCGGGAAGTGAGTCGCGCGGAGTAGAGTGGCCGGACGATGTCCGACACACTCCCCGACGAGCTGCCGACGGCGCATCCGCAATCGACCTCCAGCGTCAAGGCGGCGCTCGTGGCGCTGTACAACTGGAACTACGAGAGCGAGATCGATCAGCTGCGGACGCTCTACGCGAACGCGCTCGACCACCAGTGGAACGCTCTGCGCGATCTCGATTGGGAGACCGAGATCGACCGCGCGGCGTTCTCCCGCACGTTCTCGCTCGCCGGCATCCCGATCCAAGAGACCGAGTTTTGGAAGAACCTCGGCGCGGACATGCGCTGGGAGGTCTCGCGCCGCAGCGCCGCGTTCATGCTCTCGAACTTCCTGCACGGCGAGCAGGGCGCGCTGATGGTCGCCGCGCAGCTCGTGAACGCGGTGCCGCACATGGATGGCAAGTTTTACGCCGCGACGCAGACTCTCGACGAAGCGCGACACGTCGAAGTGTTCGCCGCCTACATCCGCAAGCTCGACGAGGTCTACCCGATCGCGCCCGGCCTGAAGCAGCTGCTCGACAACGTGCTCGCCACCGAGGACTGGAAGAAGAAGGCGGTCGGCATGCAGGTCGTGGCCGAAGGGCTCGCGCTCTATTCTTTCCGCGACATGCGGAACCAGACCGAAGAACCGCTGCTGAAGAAGCTACTCACTTATGTGTCGCGCGACGAAGCGCGCCACACCGGTTACGGCGTGAAGTATCTCTCGGCGGTCGTGCCGAGCCTCGCGCCGAGCGAGCGCGCCGAGCTCGAGGACTTCGCGTTCGAGAGCGCGCGGCTTCTGATCGACTCGCGCGTCGGGAACTCCATTCGCCAGACCGTGTTCAAGCTCTGGGAGACGGCGGGGATCGACATGGCCGAAGCGTTCGGCTCGATCATGAAGGACCGCGAGCGCATCGCGCAGGGCATGCAGCGCACGGGCGGCCGGCTGGGACCGATCCGCGGCTTCGTGATTCCGACCCTGAACGCGATCGGGCTGTTCAGTGACCGGATCCGTTCGAGCTTCGACGATATGTTCGAGGCGAACATCGGCCGCGGCGCCGCGCGCCCCACGGGCGCGATCCCGGATCTCCCCGAGGACCTCGAGGCCTGGGTGAACGAAGGGTATGAGGACGTCTGAGCTGCCTCTGAGCCAGGCAAGCGAAGCGCGCAGTGAGGCGCAGCCGAGCGTAGGCCGTAGCGCGCGGCCGTCCGCGCGCGTACACGGCTAAGGCGCGGCAAGCGAAGCGCGCAG
>JBGQIB010000022.1:0-39479 GCA_041498295.1 bacterium
GCAACGGGCGACCGGCTTCCTCGGAAAGAAGAGCGAGGTTGTCGCCGGTGATTTCTACGCCAGGCATGTCTCGCGCGGCGGCCGTTCGCGAGCAGCTGCGCCCTCGTACTCCGCGACCACCACGAGCCCAACGGCCGGCGCGCAGGAGTCCTTCACGAGCGCGCGGCCGCGAATCGCGGGGTGCCAGCTGGGCAAGACCAGGCAGCCGCTCGTGACTGCAGCGCACAGCTACGCGAGACACGACCGTCCACGACTCATTCCCCGAGTCATGGAGCTAGTGAATACCACTTCCTCCGGAAAGCGCCTTCACGATGTCGCCGATCACGGCCTTCGCGTCGCCGAAGACCATGACGGTGTTGTCGGCGGTGTAGAGCTCGTTGTCGATGCCGGCGAAGCCGGGGTTCATCGAGCGCTTGATGGCGATGACCGACTTGGCCTTGTCGACGTCGAGGATGGGCATGCCGTAGATGGGGCTCGACTTGTCGTGGCGGGCGGCGGGATTCACGACGTCGTTCGCGCCGACCACGAGCACCACGTCGGTCTGCGGGAAGTCGGGGTTGATGTCGTCCATCTCGACGAGCTCGTCGTACGGGATATCGGCCTCGGCGAGCAACACGTTCATGTGTCCCGGCATGCGGCCGGCGACCGGATGGATCGCGAACTTCACTGAGATACCGCGCTTCACGAGCTGGTCGCGCAGCTCGTGAACGCGGTGCTGCGCCTGTGCCACCGCCATGCCGTAGCCGGGCACGACGACGACCTGACTCGCGGTCTCGAGTAAGTCGGCGGCGTCCCGCGCGGTCGCGCTCTTCACCGGCTTCTGTTCGCCCCGTACGGCGACCGCCAGTACCTGGCCGAACGCGCCGAAGAGCACGTTCGTGAAAGAGCGGTTCATGGCTTTGCACATGATCACGGACAGGATGAAGCCCGACGAACCGTCGAGCGCGCCCGCGATGATCAGCACCTTGTTCTCGAGCACGAAGCCCATCGCGACCGCGGCTAGGCCCGCGTACGAGTTCAGGAGCGAGATCACCGTCGGCATGTCCGCGCCGCCGATCGGAATGATGAGCAGCACGCCGAACAGGAGTGACAGCGCGATCAACAGCGGAAAGAGTTGCCATTGAGTCGGGTCGATGATCAGCCACAGACCCGAGCCGATCGCGATGGCCAAGAGGCCCAGGTTGATGAGGTTCTGATTCCGATACGTGATCGGGCGAGTGGGGATGATCTCCTGCAGCTTCCCGGCAGCCATCAGGCTGCCGGTGAAGGTCAGGAAGCCGAGGATCACCTCGACGGAGATCGCGCCCATGCGGAACGCCGTGAGCTCGCCGTCGGCGAGCCACAGGCTGTATTTCGCCGTACCGACGAGTCCGGCGGCCAGGCCGCCGAAGGCGTGCGAGAGGGCGGTCCGCTGCGGTACGGCGGTCAGGGCGACACGGGAAAGTGGCACGCCCGCGATCGTGCCGACCACGACGCCGATCACGATCCACTCGAAATGGACGATCTCGGGGTGGAACAGGGTGCCGACGATGGCCGCGGCCATGCCGAGCACACCGGCGAGCACGCCGCGCCGCGCGGTCTCGGGCCGCGAGAGCCAGCGCAGCGAGAAGATGAACAGCGCCGCCGCGGCGAGATAGCTGGCCTGAGTCAGATTTTCGGTGAGCCCGGAACTCATTTCCCGGGCTCCCGCCGCTTGAACATGCGCAGCATGCGGTCCGTGATCAGAAAGCCCGAGACGATGTTCGTCATCGACGCTGCGACCGCGATCGTGCCGAGCACCGTCGAGAACGTGGTCTTCTGCTCGCCCGCGATGATCAGCGAGCCGACCACCGCGATCGCCGAGATCGCGTTCGTGAGCGACATCAGCGGCGTGTGCAAGAGCCGCGACACGTTTCGAATCACGTCGAAGCCGATGAACGTCGCCAGCATGAAGACGAACGCCATGCCCCAGAGATCGAGACCGTCCACTCTCCCTCTCCTTACTTCGCTATTTCGCGCCGAACGCGTACTGCGAGAGCAGCGCGCAGGCGCCGCCGACGAGACCCGCCGCCGGCAGAGTCAGCACCCAGGCTACGAGTATGTCACGCGTGAGTCCCCAGCGGACCGCGGACAGCCGCTGCGTCGCGCCGACGCCCATGATCGAGGTCGAGATCACGTGCGTGGTCGATACCGGAAAACCGAAGTGCGCCGTGCCCAGCAGCACCACCGACGCCGCGGTCTCGGCCGCGAATCCGTGCACCGGGGTCAGCTTCACGAGCCGCATGCCGAGCGTGCGAATGATGCGTTTCCCGCCGGAGTACGTGCCGAACCCGATCACGATCGCGGACGCGAGCTTCACCCACAGCGGCACTTCCACCGACGGGATCGCGCCGGCGGAGAACAGCGCGAGCGTGATCACGCCCATCGTCTTCTGCGCGTCGTTCGAGCCGTGACTGAAGGCCATGAACGACGCCGACACGAGCTGGGCCCTGCGAAAGCGCCGCTGCAGGACGCCGGGGTGCGCGCGCCGGAAGATCCACAGGATCGCGACCATGAGCACGATGCCGAACGCGAAGCCGATCAGCGGCGCGCACAGCGTCGGGATCAACACCTTCTCGACGATGCCCGCCCACTGCACCTGCGACGAGCCGGAGGTCGCGAGCACCGCGCCCGAGACACCCCCGATGAGACAGTGCGACGAGCTCGACGGCAGCGCCCACCACCAGGTGAGCAGGTTCCACACGATCGCGCCGACCAGCCCGCCGAACATCACGGGCGGAGTCACAGCGCTGGTCGACACAATCCCCTTCGCCAAGGTCGCCGCGACGTTCGTCGACACGAGCGCGCCGACCACGTTCAAGATGGCCGCGGCCGCGAGCGCCACGTTGGGCGGGACCGCGCGCGTCGAGATCGCCGTCGCGACCGCGTTCGCCGCGTCGTGAAACCCGTTGGTGTAGTCGAAGAGGAGCGCGACCACGACGACCGCGATGAGCAGCGACTCCATCAGCTGTTCTCGAGAACCACGCCCTCGATGACGTTCGCGACGTCCTCGCACCGGTCGACCGCGCGCTCGACGTCCTCGTAGATCTCTTTCCACTTGATCAGCGTGCGCGCGTCGCTCTCTTCCTTGAACAGCCGGGCGGTCGCGCGGCGCAGCACGCGGTCGTTCTCTTTCTCGACCTGTTTCACCGCGGCGCACAGCGCGCGCATGTGCGTGGTGTCGAGCCGGCCCGCGAGCGCGTCGACGGCGGCCTTCAGCGCCTCGGTTGCGCGCACCACGTTCGCGCCCATCTCGAGCACCTCAGGGCTCGGCGCCTCGATCTCGTACAGCCAGATCCGCTGCGCCGTCGCTTCGATGTGGTCCATGATGTCGTCGAGCCGGCTCGACAGCTCGTGAATGTCGGACCGATCGATCGGCGTGACGAAGGTGCTGTGCAGGGTCTCCATCGTCTCCTGACAGACCCGGTCGGCCTCGTGCTCGACGGCGTGGATGCGCTCGTAGCGCTCCTTTGCGTTGTTCGGCGCGACCAGGAGCTCGGCGAGCAGCCGCGCGCCCTCCACGCATAGCTGCGCGTGGCGCGAAAACAGCACAAAGAACTCCGTCTTCTTGGGCAAGAACCTGGCGAGCATGATCCACCCCTGCGTGCGCCCCCGTACTAACACATCCAGGCCGCTTTGTTGCGAGGGCTAGCGCGGATTCTCGTAGAAGACGTAGTTCGTCGAGAAGTCGCTGATCTCGAAATACAGCTTCTTCTCGCCCGGATCGACGACGTAGTTCTGATTCTCGTCGAGATACCCGTATCCGTAGCGATACGGTCGCGGCAGGTCGGAGCCATGCGACGTACCGAGGCTCGTCGTCAGCTTGTCGATCTTGATGAAGCGCAGCAGCAGCTTCTCGCCACCATAGACGTCGAGCACCCCGTTGTCGCCGGTCCAGTTCTGGATCGCGCGCCCGAGCCGGTTCTGACTCTCCTGCGTGCAGCCCGCGACCGAGAGCAGCGCGGCGACGCCCAGCCCGAGCACGATTCGTCGTGCGGTCATCGAGTCTCTCACTTCGGCGCCTTCTTGGGTTTGTCAAAGCTGATGTCGAGGACCTTGTCCTTCGTGACGTCGTACACGCACGTCCACTCGAAGTTCCGCGGCTTCTTGTCTCCGGCGGTGTACACGCCGGTGCCGCCGACACCGCTCTGTGTGCTCGACTGCTGCCACTCGCGCGACGGCGTGACCTTGATGTCGTGCGCGTGCGCGTACTTCACCTTGATCTTCTTGGTGACGTCCTTCTCGCAGGCGGCTTTCACGTCCACCGGCTTCTTGTCCTTCGCGGGCGCCGCGCTCGCGAACGCGAACGCAGCGAGCGGAACGAGCAGGGCAGACGCGAGGCGCTCGATCGATCGGCTCATGGAAATCTCCTTGTTGGGTTGGCGTAGAATAGGGCCACGATGAAAGTGTCGCTGTTCTATTTGCCGACCGTCGGTACGCGAGCTGAGATCGAGGCCGGCAAAGTCGGCCTGCGCGGCGACCTTTACGACCGCATGCTGCGCGACCTGTCGGAGCAAGCCGTGCTCGGCGACGCGCTCGGCTACGACTCGATCAGCTTCACTGAACACCACTTCCACGTCGAGGGCTTCGAGCTCTCGAACAACCCGGTGCTGCTCGACCTGTTCGTCGGCATGCAGACCAAGCGCATCCGCGTGGGCCAGCTCGGCATCGTGCTGCCGTCGCAGAACCCGATCCGGGTCGCGGAAGACATCGCGATGCTCGACCACATGACCGGTGGGCGCGCGAACGCGGGCTTCGCGCGCGGCTACCAGCGCCGCTGGGTCGACATCATGGCGCAGCAGACGCACGGCATTCACGGCGCGCTGCCGCACGAGCACGACGCGATCGATGAGGCGAACCGCCTCGCGTTCGAGGAGTGTTTCCAGATCGTGAAGCGCGCCTGGACGGAGGACTTCCTCGCGGTCGACGGAAAGTTCTGGCGCGTGCCCGCCGGCGAGACACCGTGGACGCTCGAAGCGACCGCGCGCTGGGGTGGCGGAGTCACCGACGGCGTCGTGCGCGCCGTCTCGGTCGTACCCAAACCCGTGCAGAAGCCGCACCCGCCGCTGTTCCAGCCGTTCGCGTCCTCGGAGCGCAGCATCCGCTGGTGCGCCGAGCAGGGAGTCACCGCGATTCTGCCTCCGCTCCACCCGAAGCGCGAGCGCGCGCTCTTCGAGCTCTACGCCGAGGTTTCGGGCCGCCCGCTCGGCGAGGGCGTCGGCGTGCTGCGCGACGTGATCGTCGCCGACACCGACGAGGAAGCGCAGGCGCTCTGGCGTCAGTCGAGCACGTTCGTGAATGCCGCGTGGTTCGAGCCGTTCGGCTTCTACCAAGGTCTCGCGGATCCCGACGGCGGGCCGCCCGTCGAGGACTTCTTTGCGAACAGCCTCGCACTGGTCGGCTCCGTCGACTCCGTGACTCGCCAGCTCGAGGCGCTAATGAAGAGACTTCCGACGCAGTGGATCTTCGCCTGGAACTACATCTCGCTGATCCCGAACGCGCTGCAGCTGAAGTCGATCGAGCAGTTCTGGACGAAGGTCATGCCGCGCGTCGGCCCATGATCGAGCGCATCCCGTTCGGGCGGACCGGTCACCAGAGCTCGCGCGTGCTGTTTGGCGCCGCGGCGCTCGGCGGCATGAAGCAGGCGCGCGCCGACGGCGTGCTCGAGCTCTTGCTACAGTACGGCGTGAATCACATCGATACGGCCGCGAGCTATGGTGAGTCGGAGCTGCGGCTCGCGCCGTGGCTGCGCTCGTACCGGCGCGACTTCTTTCTCGCCACCAAGACCGGCGAGCGCACGGCCGCGGGCGCGCGCGACGAGCTGCACCGCTCGCTCGAGCGCCTCGGCGTCGACCAGGTCGATCTGATCCAGATGCACAACCTCGTGGAGCCCGAGGAGCAGAAGCTCGCGCTCGCCGCCGGCGGGGCGCTCGAGGCGCTGGTCGAGGCGCGCGCGCAGGGGCTCGTGCGTTTCATCGGCGTGACCGGTCACGGCACGCGCGTCGCCGCCGCGCACCTCGAGTCACTTTCGCGCTTCGACTTCGACTCCGTGCTGCTCCCGTACAACCACACGCTGATGGCGTCGCCCGAGTACGCGGCCGAGTTCGAGTCACTCGTCGCGCTCTGCGAGTCGCGCCGCGTCGCCGTGCAGACCATCAAGGCGATCGCGCGGCGCCGCTGGACGCCGGACGACAGCTCGAAGCGCTTCAGCTGGTACGAGCCGATCCGCGACGCGGAGGCGCTCGGCCGCGCGGTCCGCTGGGCGCTGCAGCGGCCGGGCTTCTTTCTGAACAGCTCCAGCGACGCGACCCTCTTGGCGTCGGTGCTCGCCGCCGCGGATGGGCTCGGCGCCGTGCCGTCCGATGCCGAGATGCGCGCCGACACGGCGGGCCTCCAGATCCAACCCCTGTTTGTGCGCGGGGTGTCGGACAGGATCTAATACGCCCGGGAGGACCCCCATGAACTTCGACATTCCCCGGGACATCGCCGCGTATCTGCTGGAGCTCGACGAGTTCATCGAGCGCGAGATCAAGCCGCTCGAGAACCGGAACGACAACATCCGCTTCTTCGACCACCGCCGCGAGGACGCGCGCACGGACTGGGAGCGCGGCGGCTTGCCCAACGAAGAGTGGGAGGCCCTGCTGCGCGAGGCGCGCAAGGTCGCCGACAAGGCGGGTCACTATCGCTATCCGCTGCCCAAACAGTACGGCGGCAAGGACGGCACGAACCTCGGCATGGCGATCATCCGCGAGCACCTGTCCGCGCGGGGTCTCGGCCTGCACAACGACTTGCAGAACGAGCACTCGATCGTCGCGAACAACGTCGGCGTGCTGCTCATGCTCGCGTACGGGACCGACGCGCAGAAAAGGGAGTGGGTCGACGGCCTACTCGAGGGCACGATGGGCTTCGCGTTCGGCATCACCGAGCCGGACCACGGCTCCGACGCGACTCACATGGAGACGAACGCCGTGCGCGACGGCAGCGGGTGGCGCATCAACGGCGGCAAGACCTGGAACACAGGCATTCACAAGGCGAAGCACGACCTGATCTTCGCGCGCACCGGCGGCAAGGCCGGTGACGGCAACGGCATCACCGCGTTTCTCACGCCCACGAGCTCGACCGGCTTCAAGGTCGAGGAGTATCTGTGGACGTTCAATATGCCGACCGACCACGCGCGCATCTCGCTCACCAACGTGTGGGTCCCCGACGAGGCGATCTTCGGCGGGGAAGGGCGGGGGCTGCAGGTCGTGCAGCACTTCTTCAACGAGAACCGCATCCGCCAGGCGGCCGCGAGCCTGGGCGCGGCGCAGTTCTGCATCAGCGAATCCGTCGAGTACGCGAAGCTGCGCAAGCCGTTCGGCAAGCCGCTGTCGAGTAATCAGGCGATCCAGTTCCCGCTCGTCGAGCTGCAGACACAGTGCGAGATGCTGCGCGCGCTGATCCACAAGACGGCCTGGGGCATGGACACGACCGGGAACTTCTCGGTCTCCGACAAGGTCTCGATGTGCAACTACTGGTCGAACCGACTCTGTTGCGAAGCCGCCGACCGCGCGATGCAGGTGCACGGTGGGCTTGGCTACTCGCGGCACAAGCCGTTCGAGCACATTTATCGCCACCACCGGCGCTACCGCATCACCGAAGGGACGGAAGAGATCCAGATGCGCCGCATCGCCGGCTACATGTTCGGCTTCATGAAGCAGCGCGCGCCGAAGGGCGTCCAGGAAGACGCGTAGGTTGGCGGGCTTCGAGGAGTCACTCGCCGCCGTCCTCACGAAGCGCATCGAGGGCTGTCGTGGCTTGGTGTCGGCCGAGCGGCTCTCGGGCGGTGCGAGTCAGGAGACTTACCGAATCCTGATTCGCAGCGACGCCGGCGAGAAGAAGCTCGCCATGCGGCGCGCGCCCGGCGGCACGGCGCCGCCGGCGACGGCGGGTCAGCCCGGACTCTCGACCGAGGCGCTGCTGATGCGTGCCGCGCGCGCGGCCGGCGTGCCCGAGCCGGAGGTGCTGTGGGTGCTGACGGAAGCCGACGGCCTCGGCGAGGGCTTCGTCATGGAGTGGCTCGACGGCGAAGCGCTCGGCGCGCGCATCGTGCGTGACCCGTCGCTCGACGGAATTCGCCCCAAGCTCGCGGAGCAATGCGGCGAGATTCTCGCGCGGATTCACGCGATCGACCTCGCCGCGACCGGTCTCGAGTCACGCCTCGCGCACATGACGCCCGAGAGCTTCGTGCGCCAAACCTGGCAGCGCTACCAGGCCTTGAACACGCCGCAGCCGATGATCGACTTCAGCGCGCGCTGGCTGCTCGAGCACCTGCCCGAGTCGTACGAGCCGACGCTCGTCCACAACGACTTCCGCAACGGCAACATCATGGTGTCGCCCAGCGGTGTCGTGGCCGTGCTCGACTGGGAGATCGCGCACATCGGCGACCCGATGCGCGACCTCGGCTGGATCTGCACCAACTCGTGGCGCTTCGGGCGCAGCGAGCTTCCGGTCGGCGGCTTCGGGGCCTACGCAGATCTGTTTCGCGGCTACGAGAAGGTTTCGGGCGCGAGAGTCGACCCGGCCCGCGTGAAGTTCTGGGAGGTGTTCGGCTCGTTCTGGTGGTCGGTGGGCTGTCTCGGCATGGCCGAGCACTACCGCACCGGCCCGGACAAGACCGTCGAGCGCCCCGCGATCGGCCGGCGCACCTCGGAGTGTCAGGTCGACTGCGTGAACCTCTTGATGCCCGGACCCGTCGAGCTCTTGAAGCCCGAGGCCGCCAAGTCGAGCGTCGACATGCCGCGCATCGACGAGCTCGTCACGAGCGTGCGCGACTACCTGCGCGACGACGTGATGCGCCTGACCGAGGGCCGCACGCAGTTTCTGGCGCGCGTCGCGGGGAACTCGCTCGACGTCGTGCTGCGCGAGCTCGCGCTCGGCGAGAAGCATCGCGCGCACCAGACCGACCGGCTGCGCGGCCTGCTCGCCGAGGGCGGCGATCTCGAGTCACTCCGCTGGTCTCTCGTCCGCCGGCTGCGCGAGAACCGCATCGCGCTCGACCGCGCCGGCCTCGCCGAGTATCTGCGCGAAGCCGTCGTGAACCAGGCCGCGATCGATCAACCGAGCTACAGCGGCTTCAAGACCGCGCTCGCGAACGCGCGCTAGCTAGGGAACGTCGCTACGTGCCTGGAAGTCGTCGAGACGGACACGAAGTAGGGGGGGGGCTCAGAACTCTCCGGCGAGCCAGCCGTGCGATCGGAAGTACGGCTCGAGCTGCTTCGCGAGCGCGTCGGCGGTGCGCTTCGCTTCGGCGTCGACGTCGGCACTCAGCTTCTCTCCGATCCCGTGCGTCACGACACCTGCCACGGCCGCGACCGCGAGGTGCCCGCCGATCGCGCCGGCACCCATCGTCTCGGCCATTCCCGGCATGTACCCGCTCTCCATGTTCGTGTTGAATGACTCGAGCTTCTGCAGCCCCGTCGGCGTCGCGGCGAATAGCTGTGCGCTCGCCTCGACGTCGCTGCGTCCCGCGCCCAAGCCGATCACGACGCGCTCGGCCTGATTCCCCTGATCGATGGACAACAGCTGGCCCTCGATCACGACGAAGTTTCCCCAGCTCGTGGGCGCTCCCCACGCGCGCTGCGCGGGAATGCCCATCGCGGTGATCTTTTTCGCGAGCTCCTGCGCGAGCTTCTTCGCGACCTCGTGACCGACGTTGCGCTCGATCGTCGTGCGCGGCTCGCCCTTCGCGTAAGTCTCGACGTCGCCGACCACGCCGCGGTCGAGGTGCACCTCGTCGGGCGACACGGCGAAGTCATAGATCAGCACGCGCTCGGGCCGCGGCATCTGGATCGTGGTCGCGAACGTCGTGTTCACGTCGCTCGGCGCGCAGCCGAGCACGGCCAATGCCGCGACGAGTCCGATCAGTGCGAAACGGAAATTCATCTCGTGACTCCTACAGCTTCGCGTTGATGCGCGACCAGAGGGATTCCTTGGGCGCGGGCTTGCACAGTTGGACCAGCATGGCGGTGTCGCGCTCGAGGTCGACTCCGCCCGCCATCGAGACGTCGGTCTTGGTCTTGCGGTTGTAGCCGTCGAGAAGCGCCGTCGTGCGCACCTGGCCCTCGGGGGTTTGCGCGAGACGATTCACGACGACGGCTCCTTGTGTCCTATGGGACGGCAGCCTAGGTGCCAGCGCGAACAAAATGCAAGTGGATCACGGCGCGCTCAGCGCACCGCGATCTCGACGCGGCGGTTGTCGCGCCGACCTTGAGTGGTCGAATTCGACGCCGCCGGTGAGCTGGTCGAGAACGCGGCCGCATAGATGCGCGGCGCTTGAATTCCCTGCGACTGCAGATACGCAGTTACTGCCTGCGCGCGCTGATTCGAGAGCATCGCATTGGCCGACTCCGAGCCCGTCGAGTCGGCAAACCCCTGCACGTCGAACGTCGACTGTGGATACGGCGCCATCTTCTCGACGAACCAGTTCAGCTGGCGGATCCCGTTCTCGTCCAGCGCCGCGCTCCCCGTCTGGAAATACACGACCGCGACGAAGCGCGCGGCCTCGCCGTGCGCGGCGCTCTCCTGCTGCTGCTGCGCCTGCTGCTGCTGCTCGAGGCGCTTGTACTCCGCGTCATACGCGTTGTTGTAACCCGTCTTGCACGCGAACGCGCCGAGCGCGCCGAGCGCGAGGATCCAGCCGATGTGCGGCTTCACTTCTTGCCCTTCACTTCGTATGCGGCAATCACTTCATCGAGGGAGAGCGAGCCGTCGTCGTTCGTGTCGGTCGCGCGAAACAGCGGCAGGCGCGCACGAATGAACTCCTGCTTCGAGATCTTGCCATCGCCGTTGCGGTCCACCTGCGAGAAGGGCTCGTCGATGACGACGGCGGCGACGAACTCGTCGTGACTGAGGAAGCCGTCTTTGTCCTTGTCGTCGAGGAAAAATACGTCCACGAGTCGGTCGTAGAACTCGCCGATCTCGATCATGCCGTCCTTGTTCGTGTCCGCTTCGATGAAGGCCACGCGCACGTCGTACGGCGCGGGCGGGTCACTGCGCGCGCTCACGGCGGGCAGCACCAGCGACGCCAGGGCGACGAAGACACTCGCTCTCGTCAACGCTTCTCTCCTGGTCACGAGGGCTGGACCTGCCAAGTGCCGTCGGCCTGGCGGCACGCCGTGCCGTAGCTCTGCTGTGGCTCGCCGCCGATGTTGATGGTCTGCTCGTACTGGCGGCAGTACTGCCCGGTCGCGATCTGGTACGTCCGCGTCGGCGTGATCGATCCGTAGTTTCCCGTATCGGGATTGTTCCAGACCGACGGCTGGCCGGTGCGGTTGTTGTCGAACGCCATCTGCGCGGCCTGCGCGGCCATCGCCTTGTCTCTCTTGTCGAGGTGGTGGCCGATCGCGCCGCCGACCACTCCGCCCGCGACCGCCGCGCCGACGATCGCGCCCGCGCCGCCGCCGGCGAGCGCGGCGATGCCCGCGCCCAGACCCGCGCCGAGCAAAGAGCCGAGGACGGCCTTCGGATTGTTCTCCACCGCTTGCTCACCCTGCTGCATCGTCGCGCAGCCCGAGAGCGTGAGCGTGATCAACAGCGCGCTGCCGAGGCGGCGCGCGAAAGCAAATTTCATGTCGTCCTCCATCCGCCGAGCGGGTCCGAGAGGCGTGACGTTAGCAGCATCGCGCGCGGAACTCTCCGCGAGCGGCAGCCATTCGCCGGGCCGCGAAAGCTCAGCGGCGTCCGCCACCGAAGCCGCCGCCGCCGCCGAATCCATGACCGCCGCCGCCCTCGCCAAAGCGGTCGCCGAAGCCACCGCCGCCGAAGTGACTGCCCCAGCCTCCGCCGCCGCCTCCGCCGAATCCGCCGGAGTGATCGCCCCCGAATCCGCCGCCATCGCCGCCGCCGAAGCCTCCGCCGCCGAAGCCCGACGAGCGACTCTCTCCCTGATCGCGCGCGCCCTGCTCGGAGTTCGCCCAGGAGTTGTCGCCGCCCGCGCTGCCCCAGCCGCTGGCGCCGGCCTTCTGCCAGCCGCCGCTTCCGGTGTTCTTGTACACGTTGCCGTCCGCGCTCGCGTAGTGATTGTTTCCGACGGAGGCGGAGTTGACGGTGCTGGTGTCGCCCGTGCGCGCGCTGGTGTAGGAGGTCTGATGCTCGCTGCCGGGCACCTGGCCGTCGCCGGCTTGTGACTCGCCGGTCCGACTCACCGTACTGCCGTTGGCCCCGGTCGCGGACATACTCGAGCTCCCCGAGTATCTCCCCGTGTCGTAGTTGTAGCCCGCGCTGTGACTGACGTTGCCCGTCGCGCCGCTCGTGGTGTTGAAGGTGCGGCCCTCCGACGCGTTGCGTTGACCGGTCGAGGGGTCGTAGGTCTGCTTCGCGTTGTAACTTCCCGTAGTGCCGGTTGCCTCGTTGTGGTACGTGCCGCTGGCGGCTTCGCCGTAGCCGGACGAGTTCGTGAAGTACGTCTTGGTTCCCGAGGTCTTCACGCTGCCATACTGGCCATACACGTTCGCGCTCGCGGAGCCGCAGCAGGGGTAGCCGTGATACGCCGACGAGTAGTAGACGTTCGAGCCGCCCCACGTGTCGACCATCGCCGCGGTGGTCAGTCCGAGGCCGTAGCCGTAGCCCCAGCCGATCGCGGGGTTGTACACGGGCTGCGCCATGATTCCGAAGGTCGCCGGCGGCGCGTAGTACGCGTTCCCGATTCAGGGGTCGTAGTCGTAGCCGGTGCCGTAGACGACGACGCCGTTCGGCTCGACGACCGTGCCGAGATATCCCGGGGTGTAACCCATGTAAACCACTTCGGGCGTCGAGCCATACACGTGCGCGTAAGTCACGTAGTGCAGGGGGGACGAAGGCGGAATCGTGTAAATGATGTCCGGCACCGACGCCGCCACGAGCCACGGCCCGGTCGACTGAGTCGCGCTGAACCACACGCCCGCGCGCAGCGCGTACCAGGTGTGCGTGTCCACGCGGATGATCGGCGTCGGGGAGTTCTGGACGTAGCTGAGCGGCGTACCGGCGATCGGCGCGAGCCGCACCGCTCCGTCGTACGTCGCGTCGAACGTTGGTCCGTTCGCCCGCGGAACCATAGCGGTCTGCGGGATCGAGTTCTCGATCGCCGCTTCTTTCGCCTGCGGCGTTCCGGCCACCGAAGCGAGCACGACTCCCGCGCGCGAGCCCGGCGGGATCAGCCAGAAGTCCGGGGGCAGCGCGTTGTTCGCGATGAAGCTCCACGGCCCGTTCGGGAGCGACGGGGAGTGATACCAACGTCCCGACACCAATAGATAGAACTGCCCCGAGAACTGCTCCCGGATCACGTCGGAGAGAGTGTTCGTGCCGAACAGAAGGCTCGTGCCCGGAATCGGCTCGAAGACAGGCGGCCCCTTGAACACGATCAGCTCACTCGGCACCTGACTCACGTAGAGGATGGGTACGCCGTTAGCGAGCGACGGCTTGGGATTGGCGTTGCCGCCGTCGAGCAGAACGACTTGCCCGCTCTCGCCCATCTCGACCGCGAGCGGCTCGAGGCCCGGAGGAACGCTCATGGCCAGGTTCCACGGCCCGGAGAGTGCGGTCGCGGACAGCCAACCGTCGTACACGTGTGCGTAGAAGGTGTGCCCGCCCAGCTCGCGCGCGAGGAACGCGCGCGTGTTGATGACGCGTTCGAACTTCTGGTTCGGGATCTTGCGCAGCAGCGGCTTGCCGGAGATCGGAATCAAGATCGCGGGCGACTCACTCACGATGATCTGCGGCACGGTGTTCTCCACCGCCACGCCCTTCGCTGGCGCGAGCAAGGTCGCGCCAAGCGACGCCTCGACGCGGTCGAGGGCGATGCTCGTAGAGCTCGTCTGCTGCTGCATCTCGGCGAGATAGTTGGCGCCGTCGTCGGGCAGGGTCGGGAAGTTGCTGCGCGTCAGGGTGATGTTCTCGAGCGCCACCAGGCGAGTGACTCGGTCCACCTGCGTCTGCGCGGTTCCCCAGATCACGCCGAAGATCTCGGCCCCGCCGTCCTGCGGCTTCGCGGCGACGGCGGCGCGAAACCCGAGTTGGTTGTCCTTCCAGCTCTCGACCTGCGGCTGGTAGAGCGTGACCGTGGCATCCGCCAGCAGGATCTGCCGCGGCCAGCGATCGCCGGCCGCAGTCGCGGGCGGCGCGCCGGGTGGCGGCGAGAGCGGCGGCGGCGGCAACGCGGACATCGACGCCGATCCACCGAGCGGCGGCGGCACCTCGATCGGAGGCGCCCACGGGTTCTGCATCTGACACGCGAACGCAGCGCTCGCCGCGAAAAGCAGCGCACCGAGAAACGAACGCTGACGTCTCACCGGAGCGTCCCTAGCGATCGCCGCGACCGGCGAAGCAGGCATCCGATTGCTGCGGGCACAGCACGATGTACGTCACCTTCTGGTCGCAGCCGGCGACGCCGACGGTGTACTCGGCGCGCTCCTGGCCGCCCCACACGACGGGCTGCAGCATGTTGCTGGACAGCATCGTTCCCATTGCGCCGGGGCAGCCGAGCTCGAAGCGCCCGCGCCGCAGAGCGGTGTCGATCGCCATCTGCTGGTCGTTCGCGAGGGCCTGCGCCTGGGTCTGACACCCGGTCGCGGCGAGCGCCGCGAGGAGAGCGAGAAGCGCACCGGTTCTAGCCATGAGTCCACTCCGATCGCGGCCGCACGCGCAGCCGAGTTGGGTTCGAGGGCCGCAGTCTAGCCCGCAAAAGTGCGCGCCGTCTCGGCCGAGCGGAGCGTGCGGCGGCGGGACTTCAGCTCCGTCTCCGGTATCGTCCTCCAGTGAGCGCTCACCCCATCGCGCTTTCGCTGCTCGTGTTCTTGCAGCTCGCGGCTGGTCCGCTGCCGTCGACGAATCGCGTGCTCTCGGTGTCCGACGGCGACACGCTCACGGTGCTGACTTCCGATGGCGCGCGCGAGGTGGTGCGCTTAGCGGAGATCGACAGCCCGGAGGGCGCTCAGCCGTACGGGGACCGCGCGCGCCGCGAACTCGTGGAGCTGGTCTCGCGGAAATACGTGCGCCTCGAGCCTCGAGACACCGACCGCTACGGCCGAACCGTCGCGCGTGTATACGTCGGCGACGTCGACGTGAACGCCGAGATGTTGCGGCGCGGAGCGGCCTGGGTGTATCCGAAATATCTCCACGACGAGAGCTTCAGCGCGCTGGAAAAGGACGCGCGAGCGCAGAAGCGCGGGCTCTGGGCGCTGCCGGCGAGCGAGCGCGTGCCGCCGTGGGAGTGGCGCCGCAGTCACCCACGAAGTCACCCTTCGGATCACTCGAAGAGTGAGTCGGGCGACTTCAGGTGCGGCACCAAGATGCGCTGCAGCGAGATGTCGAGCTGCGAGGAGGCGCACTTCTATCTCGAGAAGTGCGGCGCGTCGCGCCTCGACCCGGATCGCGACGGTGTTCCGTGCGAGTCACTCTGTCGTTAGTGGCCGGGATGCCTCTTTCCGCAGGCTTTCATGACCTCGAGCAGGATTCGGCGGCAGAGCTCCGGGTCCGCCTCGATCTCGCGGCACTGATTCGCCGGCCAGAGCGCGGTCTGCAACATCGAGTCAGGCATCTCGTCGCAGAGCGTCGGGCTCGGGCGCGCGCGCTTCAGGCACTCCTGCGTGAAGATCGGAGTCTGCGCCTGGCACCAGATTCCGTCGCAGCCATCGAGCCGGCGAAACGCCTCGGGAGCGCAGTCGAGCTGCTCGTGCTCGGCGGCGAACGCCGCGGCGTCTTCGTCGATGCGCTTGAACTCGTTGGCGATGGGCTCCTTCAGACTCTTCAGGCCCCGCCAGAGATAGGGCGCCGCGATCGCCGAGACCACGGCGCACAGGCCGAACACGAGGAGAAACACGCGAAAGCCGCGCACCCCCGCTCCTACCCGGTGCGCTCGTTGCGCAGCTCGCGCTCCAGCAGTGACTCGTAGATCGGCGCGCTGCCCAGCCCCTCGGCGACGAGGTACGCGGCGAGCTCCGCCTGCGGACCGATCGTCGCACGCAAACACAGATCGCCCGCGGGCGCGTCTTCGTCGGGCTCGGCTTCCATCGACCCGTCAGCCGAACGCCATGCTCCCCGAGTCCCTCGGCAGCTCCTCGGGAGTGAGTGGCACCGCGACCTCGTCCGGTGTCGGACCGAACTTCGCTGCGAGCGGCTCGAGCTTGCCCAGGTCGAAGCCGTAGAGGCGCGCCGCGTTCTCGCCGAGCATCGCGCGCACCTCCGCCCGATCCATCGCGTGGAAGGTGTAGCGCAGTGACTTGCGCGTGTGCGGATACGTGCCCTCGTGGTGCGGGTAGTCACTGCCCCAGAGCAGGTGATCGGTGCCGATCTCGTGCCGGCCCGCGAGCTCGCGCGGCGACGGCGAGCTCGCGCCGTAGAAGCAGTTGCGCCGCGCGTAGAAGCTCGGTGGCTCGGGCGGAAGCGCGCCCTGCGCGAACTGGAACTCGCCGACGGTGCCGGAGCTCATGCGCGCCCAGAGGCCGTCGAGGTTCACGAGCGTCGCGGGCACCCACGCGCAGCCCGACTCGGTCACGATGTAGCGCAGCTTCGGGAAACGCTCGAAGACGCCCGACAGCAAGAGATGGGTGTAACTCCGAATCGAGAACCAGCCCGTCTCCACCAGCCGGATCGGCAGTGAGACCTTGTACGGCCCGTAGTCCGGCGAGCCCGTGCCGCCGTGCTGATTCACCACGACGCCGAGGTCCTGACACACCGCCCAGAAGCGGTCGTAGTCGGGCGCGTAGAGCGGCTTCAAGTGCGTGCAGTCGGGCGGCACGTGCGGCAGCAACACGCCTCCGCGCAGGCCGTGGTCCGCGATCCAGCGCAGGTCTTCGATCGCGTCGTCGATGTCGTTCAGATACACGAGGCCGATGCCCGCGCGCCGCTCCGGGAACTCCGCGCACCAATCGGCGAGCCAGCGGTTGTGCGCGCGGATGCCCTCGCGCCAGAGCGGGTAGCTCTCGAGCGACGGATTGCCGCAGATCAAGACACTCGTGCGAAAGAAAGGCGGCACCGTGTTCGGGAAGATGATCTCCCCGACCACGCCCTCCGTCTCCATGTCGCGCATGCGCTCGGCGTCGTCCCAGTTCTTGTGCTTCTTCGAGCCGATGTGCTCGCGCTGCGGGTTCTTGTAGCCGCCGCGCCACTCGTCGAAGAGCTTCTGGTGCTCTGCGTCCAGGTACTCGCGATACGCCTGGATGCTGGCGCCCGCGTGGGTGTCGGCGGAGATGACGACGTAGGGGCGGGAGTCGGGGTCGGACGGCATGGTGAGCTCCTCCACTCCCCATCGTACCCGAGCCGTCCTGTGCCCGGCAGCGACTGTGCGGCACGCCGTTTGCTCTCTGAAGTGGGCAAGGAGACCGCCATGAAGACCATGCCGAGAAGGACTGTGAAGCAAGCGCTACCCGAGCGCGGTGCGAAGGCGCACAACGAGCGCCCGCTCCTCTTGCTCGACCTCGTCTCCGCGGTGAACGCAGTCGCCCACAGTGAAGCGGAAACACTGGCGGTTCTGGAGTACATGCTGGCTGCCGGCCACGTTCGATTCGTCGGCCAAGAGGCACTCGCCGCGTGAGCGCGTGACGAGTTGTCGCGGTCCCCTGAGGCGTTCTCTCTCAGACCTCCAAGGTGATGCGCGCCTGCCAGACGCCCGCGGAGTCGGGCTCGACGCTCAAAGGGTAGGCACTCACTGCCTTGACCTCACGCCCAAGCGGCGCGGAAGGGCTGTGACCTCGCCGGCCCACGTCGGGGAGTCGGTAGCGATCCGTGCGCGCGCCGCGGCCGGCCACTCGAGCGGCGGCTCAAAGCCCGCCTCGCTCTGCGCGTATCGCTCGGGGCCGGCGTCCGAGGGATCGCGGCCCTCGCGTGTGCGCGCGGCGAGCCGAGCGCGCGCCACGGATGGCGCGCAGATTGTCTCGACCAGGAGTGCGCGCAAATCGCGCGCCGCCGCCCAACGGGAGAGCTCGTCCCGAAGCGCGGCGCGCGCGTAAGTCGCGTCGAGGATCGCGATCCGACCGGAGCACACCACGGGCTCCGCGCGCTCGAGCATGCCCGAGTAAGTCTTCGCCGTACGCGCTTCGCTGTAGAGCTCGCCGTGACCGCGCGCGGTCGCGGGCAGTGCGGCCTGGTGTTTGCGCACGCGATCGGACGAGATGACGACGCCGTCGACGGCGTCCGCGAGCGCTTGCGCGACCGTGCTCTTGCCGCTGCCCACGATTCCGGAAACGGCGATCACGTCGCCGCGACCCGGCTCGGCGAGCGACGCTTCCGCGAGCGCGAGATGCCGCGCCGCGCTCTCGGCCGCCGCCCGGCGCTGTGTCTCCGGCAGCGCGGGGTCGCGCGCGGCGAGGCTCGCGACCTTCGCGCGCACCGCCGCGCGGTACGCGCTGAAGAAGTCGACGACCAAGTACAAGTCGAAGTCGTCGCTCGCCTGCGCGTAGCGGCGCAGAAAGCGCTCCGCGAGGTCGCGCCGGCCGCGGTACGCGAGGTCCATCGCGAGGAACGCGACCTCCGACGCCGCGTCGATCTGCCGGTAGTCGTCTCGGAACTCGAGACAGTCGATCGCGAGCGGCGCTTCGCCGGCTCTCTCGAACCAGAGATGCTGCAGGTGGAGATCGCCGTGCGCGTCGACGATCCGCCCGGCGCGGCGGCGCGCGTCGAAGCGTTCGGCGTGACTCTCCAGGAAGGCGTTCGCACGTGCCAGCGCCGCGCGCGCCCGCTCCGCGAGCTCGCCGACTTCCGCGATCTCGGCGAACGACTCGCGCACCGGTGTGGCGACTCGCTCGAGCCAGCTCGCGCGCGAGAACGGCGCGGGCGCGCCGAGGCCGTGAGCCGCGTGAAAGCCCGAGATGAGCTCGGCGATCGCGTCGACATGAGCGGGCCCGAGCTCGCCGCGCTCGAGCAGTGACTGGGCGTCGCGGCCGGTCGGAAGACGCCGCATCACGACGCAGTGCTCGGGCACGCGGCTGTCGGCGCCCGGGGCTGCGAGCTCCTCCCGCACCGAACCGACCCGCACGACGCCGCGCAACATCTCGACGGCGGCGACTCCCAGATAAACGTCGGGAGCGAGCCGACGGTTGAGGCGCACCTCGCGCAGCGAGTCCTCGTTCCGGAGGCCGCGCGTCGAGAAGTCGACGAATCCGAACTGCACGGCCTTGTGCAGCTTGAACACGCGGTCGCGCGTCAGGAAGACGTGCGACAGATGTGTCTGGATGTGCGCGACCCCGTCGCCGCTTCCGACCGTGGGAGGGTACGCACCCGCCTCGCCGAGGCCGCGAACGAGGTCCGGGTCGAGTGGCTCCACGGAGATCCTCCCCTCGCGGCAAGCCGTCGCAAGCGGCGTGCCGAGCCGGCCCGGCTCTGCTCGGATGATCCGGGCCCAGAGGCCGGCACGCGCTTTGCTAACCTGGGATGCATGACCACGGAGCAGCGCGCCGCCCGTCCGGGGTTCGCGATCGCCGGAATTCCGATTCGCATCGACGTCTCCTGGCTGCTGATCTTCGCGCTGGTGCTGTGGACGATGTCGACGGTGTATCTGCCCTCGCGGATGCCCGAGATCCCGCGAGTGCAAGCCTGGATCGCGGGCCTCCTGGCGACGGTCTGTTTCTTCGGCTCGATCGTGTTTCACGAGCTCGCGCATGCGCTGGTCGCGCGGCGCGCTCGGATCCCCGTCTCTGGAATCACTCTGTTCTTGTTTGGAGGCGTGTCGCAGATCGAAGAGGAGCCGCGCGAACCCGCGATCGAGTTGCGTGTCGCGCTGGTCGGTCCGCTCGCGAGCTTCGTGCTCGCCGCGGCATTCTGGTGCCTCGGCGCGGCGATCGGAGGCGAGCCTCCGAGTGTCTCGGTCGTCGTTCTCCAATACCTCGCGTGGATCAACGCGGGTCTCGGACTCTTCAACCTTCTGCCGGGCTTTCCGCTCGACGGAGGCCGCGCGCTCCGCGCGTTGGTCTGGTGGCGCACGGGGTCGCTGCAGCGCGCGACTCGTCTGGCTTCGAACCTGGGCAGAGGCTTCGCGGTCGGCCTCATGGCGCTCGGCGCGATCCAGTTGTTCAGTGGCGCGCTCGTCGGCGGCCTCTGGTTGCTGTTCATCGGCCTGTTCCTGCGCGGCATGGCCACGGCAGAATACCGGGGGCTCCTGCTGCGCACCGCGCTGGAAGGCGTCGACGTCGCCTCCGTGATGGTCCGCGCGCCGCTCTGCGTGGCTCCCGATCTCTCCCTCCGCGCTCTGGTCGACGAGCGCTTCCTGCGCGACGGCGTACGCGCCTATCCGGTCTGTGAGGGCGAGCGAGTTCTTGGCGCCGTGTCGCTCGATCAGCTCCGCGAGGTTCCAGCCGAGGAGCTCGCGACGCGTCGCGTGCGGGACGTCATGACGGCTCTGAAGGACGGTATGCGCATCGAGCCGAGTGACTCCCTGCTTTCGGCGATCCGAAAGATCGCGCGCGAGCGCCTCCCGCTCCTATTGGTCATGCACGGCGAGCGGCTCGCGGGAATCGTCACCCGAGGAACGGTGCAGCACGTGGTCGAAGTGCGCCGACTGCTCGCGGCCCCCGAGGCCTGAACCGCGGCACTCCTCTCTCTCCATGGCCCATGTCACAATGGCAGCACCGCGCGGAGGCGAGATGTGATGCGTGCTCCGGTGACTCGGCGAAGATTCCTGCGCCTCGCTGGTCGAACGATCGCCGGCGCGGTCGCGGCGCCCGCGCTGACGCGCAGTGCGGGCATCTTCTGCGCGCGCTGGCCGGCATCGGATCCATTCAGCCTCGGAGTCGCGGCCGGCGATCCGAGCCCGGATGGCTTCGTGATCTGGACGCGACTCGCGCCGGATCCGCTGTCGGCCGATCCGGCCGCGCCGGGCGGCATCGAGGGCGGCGATCGGTCCGTCGGCTACGAGATCGCGAGCGACGATTCGATGCGGAGCATCGTCCGGCGCGGAACCTGCACCGCGGAGGCCGCGTTCGCGCACAGCGTGCACCTCGAGGTCAGCGGACTCGCCGCGGGCCGACCGTACTGGTATCGCTTCACGAGCGGCGACGCGCAGAGCAGCATCGGTCGCGCGCTGACTGCGCCGGCTCCGGGGGCGAATCTCGAGCGGCTGCGCTTCGCATGTGCGTCCTGCTCCAACTACGAGAGCGGCTACTTCGCCGCCTACCGTCACCTCGCCGCGGAGCAGCCGGACCTGGTGCTGTTCCTCGGTGACTACATCTACGAGTATCTCGACACTCACCGGCCGACCGTGCGCACGCACAGTGACGGGGTCGAGGCTACGACGCTCACGACGTACCGCAACCGCTACGCGCAGTACCGCACCGATCCGGATCTGCAGCGCGTACACGCGTGCGCGCCGGCGCTGATCACGTGGGACGACCACGAGGTGCAGAACGACTACGCGAACGAGTGGTCGCAGGACTTCGCCGATCCGCAGCAATTCCTGAAGCGCCGTGCAGCCGCGTATCAGGCGTTCTACGAGCACATGCCCCTGCGCCCGAGTCTCTCGCATCCGAACGGCGCGGCGCTGCGACTTTACGACCGGTTCGCGTTCGGAGATCTCGTGGAGCTCTCGCTGCTCGACGGCCGCCAGTATCGTTCGCGCGAGGCGTGCTACCGCGCGCCCGATCACGGCGGTGGGCACGTCGAGACCGACGCGAGCTGCCCGGAGCGACTGGACCCGGCGCGCTCGATGATCGGCGCAGCGCAGGAAGCCTGGCTCGCCGAGGGCCTGGCCCGCTCCAACGCCCGCTGGAACGTGCTCGCTCAGGACGTGATGATGGCGCAGCTCCGCGAGCGCCAGCCGGACGGCGCGAGCGCGTTCTGGACCGATGACTGGAATGGGTATCCCGCGAACCGGCGCCGCTTGCTGCGGCAGCTCCACGAGACGCGCGCGCGAAACCCGGTGGTGTTGGGTGGGGACATCCATTCCTTCTGGGCCAACGATCTGAAGCTCGACTTCGACGACCCACGCTCGCCGACCGTGGCCTCCGAGCTGATCGGGACCTCGATCACGTCGCACCCGCCGCCGTACGAGAAGTTCGCGGCCTATCTCGCGGACAACCCGCACGTGCGCTTCTTCGACAGCCGCTGGCGGGGATATCTGTCGATCGAGGTGACTCCCGATCGACTCACCTCTCGCTGCCAGATCATCTCGAACGCCACGGATCCCGCGGCCAGCCTCTCGACCCTCGCGACCTTCGTCGTCGAGGCCGGGAATCCAGGGGTCGTCCGGGGCTGAAGCGTGCGTTCGTGGCGGCGTTGTCGCGCCTGTTCTCTGCGGGTCACTCGCCCGCCATAAACTGTCCGATCGATTCCACCGATATGTGCGGCACTCACAGAGGCGGGCGAATGGGCAATCTCAGCTTGATGTGTCTCGTCGTCTACACGATCGCGAGCGGCGTCGTGGGTGTCCGACTCCTACAGCGGGCGCGGCGCTCGCGCGGTCTGCCGGAGCTACTCGCCGGTACGTCTTATGTGGCTGCGCCCGCGCTCGGCTATCCGCTGGTGATCGTCGCGTCGCAGCTCCCGAATCGCGCGGTCGCCGTTCCGATGTACATCATCGGCGAAGCGCTGCTCGTGTTCGGCTGCTGCTGCTTTCTGTTCTTCACCATGAAAGTGTTTCGCCCGGAAGCGCGCTGGGCGATGTGGGCCGCCTGGCTGGGCTCGGCGGTGCTGGCCTGGTCCGGGATCGGGATCACGCACGCGTTCATCTCGTACAGCGACCCCGCGGAGATCACGGCACAGGCGCGCTCCCCCCTCGCGGGAATGGTCGCCGTGCTCGCGCTCTCGTACGTATGGACCGCGTTCGAGGGGTTCCGCTACTACCGCATGATGCGCAAGCGCATGGCCCTCGGTCTGGCCGAGGCCGTGGTCACGAACCGCTTCCTGCTCTGGACGCTCTCGGGACTCACCTCGGTGGCGTGGATCTCGTATTCGGCGCTGGCGCTCGCGGCCGGCGAGAATCTGGCTCGCAACGCGGTCAACGTGTCGGTGACCTGCGCCGGCGGCATCGCGAACACGGTCTTTCTCCTCTTGATCTTCATGCCGCCGGCGGCGTATTCGCGCTGGGTGGAGCGCTCCGCGCGCGCCGCCCGCTTGGCGACGGCGTAGCGATGGCAAGCTCGGCCGCATTCGAAGCCGTCCAGAGCGAGCTAGAACGCACCGCGAGCATGGACCGCTGGAGCGCCCGCGGCGCGATCCAGCTCGCGCTCATGGACGCGGGCCTCGAGGCCAGCAATGTGACTTCGGCGCAGATGAAGATCGTCGTCGACCGACTGCTCCCGAAGCAGCTCCAGAGCCAGAAGGTCGCGGACGTCTCGAGCCTGTGTGAGCGCATCCGCGGCGCGCTCGACCTGCTCGGAGACGACAGCAAGACCGAGTCTCCCGACAAGGTCTTCCAGCGCCTCGGCAGCTGAGCGCGGCGCTTTCGCGGTTCCACTGAGCTCGATCCAGGTCGGGGAAGAGTGAAACCGGCAGCCGCTCCCTTGGTTGCGGTCGCCTGCGGGCGCCCGGCGACGCAATACGGTGTCATCGAACCGAGACTAGCGGCGCTGAATATCCCCCGGCCGTTCGGGTCGGACAGCGTCGATGGCAACGACGACGTACTCACTCGGTTCCCACGCAATCCTCTCGATCACTCTCTCTTCCGCGCTGCTCGTCGCCGGAGTCGCAGCCGCGGACGAGGGGCTCGTCCAGCCCGGCGACGTCGGCAGCGGCGCGCTGCTGCTCCGGACGACCGAGGCGGGGCGCTATCTCGAGGCGCCGCGGCTCAGGACGGACGTCTCGATCACGGTCACCGGTACGATCGCGCGCGCGCGAATCACGGAAGCCTTCGAGAATCCTTCGGATCGGTGGGTCGAGGGCCTCTACGTCTTTCCGCTGCCGGCGGATGCCGGGGTCGACACGCTGCGCATGCAGGTCGGCGACCGCTTCCTCGAAGGCGAGGTGAGGGAGCGCAAGCAGGCGCGCCAGATCTACGAGCGCGCCGCGGCGGAGGGCGTGAAGGCGACGCTGATCGAGCAACAGCGGCCGAACGTGTTCACCAATGCGGTCGCCAACATCGACCCGCACGGGACCGTGGTCGTGCAGATCGAGTATCAGCACGTGGTGCAGCTCGACGGCGACCGGCTCTCGCTGCGCGTGCCGCTCGTCGTCGGGCCGCGCTACGCGAACGCGGGCGTCGCCGATCGCGGCGCGATCCGCGCGCCGGTGATCGACCCCAAGCTCGGCAAGATCAACCCAGTGACGCTTTCCGTCACTTTGCGCGCCGGCGTGCCGCTCGCCGGAATCGCCAGCGCCTATCACGCGGTCGAGATCGTGCGCCCGGACGAGGCGAGCGCGACCGTGACGATCGTCGGAGACACTCCGGCCGACCGCGACTTCGTGCTCAACTGGACGCTCGCGCCCAGCGCCGCGCCGCGCGCCACGCTGTTTCGTGAGTCGATCGGCGACGAGACGTACTATCTCGCGCTGATCCTGCCCGCGGTCGGCTCCGCGACGCGTTCCGGCCTGCCGCGCGAGGCGATCTTCGTGATCGACAACTCGGGCTCGATGGCCGGTGAGTCGATGCGGCAGGCGAAGGCGGCGCTCTTGCTGGGCCTGCGCTCGCTCGGGCCGGCGGATCGCTTCAACGTGATTCGCTTCGACGATCGCTTCGAGACGGTCTTCGCCGATGCCGTCCCCGCGGATCGAAAGCACCTGGCGATCGCGGAGCGCTTCGTCGAACGCATCGACGCGGACGGCGGCACGGAGATCCTCCCGGCGCTGCGCGCCGCGCTCGCGGACGCGACACCGAACGACGACACGCGTCTGCGCCAGGTCGTGCTGCTCACCGACGGCGCCGTCGGGAACGAAGACCAGCTCCTGCAGGAGGTCGGCCGCTCGCTTGGGCGCTCGCGCGTATTCACGATCGGCATCGGCTCGGCGCCGAACTCCTATCTGATGGAGCACGTCGCCCGCCTCGGCCGCGGCACGTTCACGCACATCGGCTCGGAGCAGGAGGTCGGCCTGCGCGTGAGCGCGCTGCTCGCCAAGCTCGAGAGCCCGGTGCTGACCGATCTCGTCGCGACCCACGACGCGGAGCTCGAGGTCTGGCCGAACCCGGTGCCCGACCTCTACGTCGGCGAGCCCATCGTGCTGACCGCCGTTTCGAACGGGCGCGCTGGAACGCTCCGGCTAGCGGGGCGCCTCGGCGCGGCGCCGTGGTCGGCGGCGCTCGACCTGGCCTCCGCGGTCGCCGGCCCCGGAGTCGAGAAGCTCTGGGCGCGCGCGAAGCTCGGCGCGATCGAGGAGTGGCGCTACCGGGGCGCCGCGCAGGACGACATCGACGCCGAGGTGCTGAAGCTCGCGCTCCAACACCACCTGGTGTCGCGGCTCTCCAGCCTCGTCGCCGTCGACGTGACGCCGAGCCGGCCGTCCGACGAGTCACTGGTTTCCAGCGCCGTGCCGACGAACCTGCCACACGGCTGGGACTTCGAGAAGGTGCTGGGCCGCGACGTGCCGCGGCCGGTGTTCGCGAGCCGCGAGCTGCTCGCGAAGCTGGTCGTGGCCGACGCCACGAAGGGCGCGGACCCGCTGCACCCCGGCCTCGAGCTCCCGCAGACCGACGCCGGAACTGAGCGGCAGATCCTGTTTGGCGCGCTCCTGCTCGCGATCGGCGTCGCGCTCAGCCGGCTCCGAAGCGCGGCGCCGCGCCCGTGCTGACCCGGCGCGTGCCGGCCGCGATCGCCGCCGCGCTCTGTGTCACGGCGGGCACCGCGCTCGGCTCCCACGGTGTGTATCTCCAAGCCAAGGCGCTGCTCGCGCAGCTGCTGCTCGAGCGCGCGTGGCGCGCCAGCGTCGCGTCCGGCCGCCCGGTCAAGCCCTGGTCCTGGGCGGATACTTGGCCTGTCGCGCGCATCCGCTTCCCGCGCCTCGGACGCTCGGCGATCGTGCTCGCCGAGGCGAGCGGCGAGGCGCTCGCATTCGCGCCCGCACGCGTCGCGGCGTCGCCCCTCCCCGGCGAGCGCGGCACGAGCGTGATCGCCGGCCATCGCGACACGCACTTCCGCTTCATCCGCGAGCTCCAGCCCGGCGACGAGATCGACGTGACTGCGGCGAGCGGCGAAAGGCGAGTGTTTCGCGTGACTCAGTCGGCGATCGTCCACGCCGCGGCGTCGGGCATCGAGCCCGACGCTGACTCCCCGCGCCTCGCGCTCGTGACCTGCTGGCCGTTCGACGCGTTCCAGCGCGGCGGCCCGTTGCGCTACGTCGTGTTCGCGGAGAGCGTCGAGCCCGCGGTCGCGCGCTGAGCTCAGGGCTTCTCGCGCTGCTTGCCCGCGTCGCGCGCCGCCTCGCTTCCGAGGCTCGAAGCACAGGCCTTGTGCCCGCAGCTGCAGTCACTCGACCCAGCCGCTACGGCAGCTTCGCACTCGGTTCCGCAGTAGCGCGACGCTTGCCGGGCGAGGCAGTCACATGCGCGATGCGCGCACTTGGGGGGGTTCTCCATAGGCGTTCTCCTCCGAGTTGAGCTCGCTCTCTCGGGGCGAGGCCCGAGGAGAGGTGCTCCACCAGGCTGAGGTAGGGTGGGGGGAGGGGGGCGGCGGAGCACCTCTGTCCCTCACGGAGAGGGGCAACCCTGGAGATCGCAAGAAGGATGCCAAGCGTGCGGCGCTCTTTGCGCACGCGTTGGCTCCTGAGCGGCGTCGTGCGCGGCGTGTTCTACAACTTGCGACCGCTCTCACGCCGTCCGTCCGTGCCGACGCAACGACCATTGGCGGGAGTGTGACGGGTGGAACGGCCCTTACCGCTGGCGGGACGTTCGTAAAGTTGACCCCGCCTCTTCCGAACCCGTTTGGCCCGATCAACAGCGTGGGGAGTGACACCTTTCAGAGTCCGAACCTGTTCGGATTCGATGAAGATCAGAGTGTCTTGTTGGCGGCTCCACTGGCCACGGATGTGGGCACGAGCCCGATCCCCGCAGGAACAATCGTGTCGAGCCACTACATCTTCTTCGACCCGGGCCCGAGCCAAAGCGTGATCGGAACGGTCGATTTCGATTCCGACGTCCTCGCAATCATGACGAGTACGGTGCCGCTCGCGGCGAGTGACTTTCTCGCAGCCAGCGGCGTCGGTTACCTGAGCCCGGGCTCGAGGGGCTTGGAGGCGGGAGACTCGGTCACGATCAGCGGCCCAAGAGAAATTCTGTTCAACACGACCGCAAGCTCGCCCGGGGACTACGTTCGCGTCCTGACCGCAGGAGCAGTCGCGCCGGAGCCAAGTAGCGTCACGTTGGTTGTCAGCGGACTCGTGGCGCTGGCCCCGCGGCTCGGGCGGAAAAACCCGCGCGACGAGAATCGTGCTCCGCGCACTAGCGGTTGATCGAGCCCATCATCGCGGCCGGATAGCGCTCGCCGGCCGCGGCGCCGCGCGGTGCCACCTCGTCGAGGCGCTTTCGGTCCGCGGCGCTGAGCGCGATCTCGCCCGACGCGACGTTCTCCTCGAGATACTTGCGCCGCTTGGTGCCCGGGATCGGCACGACGTCGTCGCCCTGGGCGAGCACCCAGGCCAGGGCCAACTGACTCGCCGTACAGCCCTTCTCGCGCGCGAGTGACTCGACGCGCTTCACGAGCTCGAGGTTCTTGGCGAAGTTCTCGCCCTGGAAGCGCGGCGAGTGGCGGCGGTAGTCGTCGGCAGCGAGATCCTCGAAGCGCTTGATCTGCCCCGCGAGGAAGCCGCGACCCAGCGGGCTGTAGGCGACGAAGCCGATGCCGAGGGCCCGGCACGCCGCCAGAATTCCGTCCTCGGGGTCGCGGCTCCAGAGTGAGTACTCGGTCTGCAGCGCGCTGATCGGATGCACCGCCGACGCTCGCCTCAGTGTCTCGACTCCCGCCTCTGAGAGCCCGAGATACTTCACCTTGCCCTGCTTCACGAGCTCCGCCATCGCTCCCACGGTCTCCTCGATCGGGGTCGCCGGGTCGACGCGGTGCTGGTAGTAGAGGTCGATGTGGTCCGTGCCGAGCCGGCGCAGGCTGCCCTCGCAGGATTCGCGCACGTACTCGGGCTTGCCGCTGATGCCGCGCACCGTGGGGTTCTTGGAGTCGCGCAGGATGCCGAACTTGGTGGCCAGCACGATGCGATCGCGGCGCCCGCGCAGCGCGCGGCCGATCAGCTCCTCGTTCTTGTACGGGCTGTACATGTCGGCGGTGTCGAGGAAATCGATGCCGAGCTCGAGCGCGCGCTGGATGGTGGCGATCGACTCCGCCTCGTCGCCGGCGCCGTAGAACTCCGACATGCCCATGCAACCGAGCCCTTGGGCCGAGACCGCGAGTCCGTGCCGCCCGAGCTTCCGTTTCTGCATCGCGTGGTGCCCCTCCAGATGAAGACGGATAGGACAGGCTACACTACGGCCCGCTGTTGATTTGCCGGCCCGACGGCCGGCGTGGAGGAAGACATGCAAGATCAATTGAATTTCTACATCGACGGAGCGTGGGTTCCGCCCGTGAAGGCTGCCACCCGCGACGTCATCAACCCGGCCACCGAGAAGCCGATCGCGAAGATCTCGATGGGCAGCAGCGCGGATGTCGACAAGGCCGTCACCGCGGCGCGCCGCGCGTTCGAGAGTTACTCGAAGACGACCAAGGCGGAGCGCATCGCGCTGCTGCAGAAGATCGTCGCCGTGTACCAGTCGAAGTACGAGGAGATGGCGAAGACCATCTCGAGCGAGATGGGCGCGCCGATCTGGCTGTCGAAGGCCGCCCAGGCCGCGATGTTCGTCGCGCACTTCAACCAGGCGATCGAAGTGCTGAAGAGCTTCGAGTTCGAGGAGAAGCGCGGCAAGACACAGATCATCCGCGAGCCCGTGGGTGTCTGCGGTCTGATCACGCCGTGGAACTGGCCGATCAACCAGATCGCGTGCAAGGTCGCACCGGCGCTCGCGGCCGGCTGCACGATCGTGCTGAAGCCGACGGAAGTCGCGCCGCTGAACGCCATCCTGCTCGCGCAGATCCTGCACGAGGCGGGTGTGCCCAAGGGCGTCTTCAACCTCGTGAACGGCGACGGTCCGACCGTCGGCGCGGCGATGGCGTCGCACCCGGGCATCGACATGATGTCGTTCACTGGCTCGACCCGCGCGGGCGTTCAGGTCGCGATCAACGCGGCCCCGACCGTCAAGCGAGTCACTCAGGAGCTCGGCGGCAAGTCGGCGAACATCATCCTCGACGACGCCGACTTCAAGACCGCGATCGCGGGCGGCGTGCAGAACTGCTTCATGAACAGCGGTCAGTCGTGCAACGCGCCCACGCGCATGCTCGTCCCGCAGAGCCGCCACGCCGAAGCCGTCGCGATCGCGAAGGCCACGGCCGAGGGCGTGAAGGTCGGCGATCCGTTCGTCGACGGGAACCTGCTCGGGCCGGTGGTCAGCAAGGTTCAGTTCGACAAGATCCAGGCACTGATCCAGAAGGGCATCGACGAGGGCGCGACGCTCGTGGCCGGCGGCGTGGGTCGCCCCGACGGGCTGAAGGAAGGCTTCTACGTGAAGCCGACCGTGTTCGGGAACGTGAAGAACAACATGACCATCGCGCGCGAGGAGATCTTCGGGCCCGTCCTGTCGATCCTCCCGTACCACGACGAGGAAGAGGCGATCGCGATCGCGAACGACACGCCGTACGGGCTGTCTGGCTACGTCACATCGGGCAGCCTCGACCACGCGAAGAAGGTGGCCGCGCGGCTCCGCACCGGGAACGTGCACCTGAATGGGGCACAGCTCTCGTTCGACGCGCCGTTCGGCGGCTACAAGCAGTCGGGCAACGGCCGCGAGTGGGGCGTGAACGGCTTCGAGGAATTCCTCGAGACCAAGGCCGTGTTCGGTTATTCGGCTGAGTGAGTCCCGAATCGTAGCCACGAGTCACTGCTGATCTGAAGAGCGGTCGGTCGCCTCGGCGGCCGGCCGCTTCTCGTTGGCGCCTGGGGGAAGGCTCACTGCGCTACCATGAAGGCATGAAGATCCGAGTCACGCTGCTCGCCGCGCTCGCCCTGCTCTTCGGGGGCGAGGCGCGCCCGTGTACGGGTACGGCGATCAACAAACTCTCCCCGACACAGTACGACGTCACGCAGAACGGCGGCACCGAGGCGCCGTTCCACAACGAGTACTGGGACAACCACGCGGCGGGGGTCTACGTCGACGTGGTCTCCGGCCAGCCGTTGTTCTCGTCGCTCGACAAGTACGACTCCGGCACCGGCTGGCCGAGCTTCACGCGCCCGATAGACCCGCTGAGCATCAAGACGCTGAAGGACCGGAGCTTGTCCTCGGTGCGAACCGAGGTCCGCTCGACGAAGGCGGACTCACATCTCGGCCACGTCTTCGACGACGGTCCGGCTCCGACCGGCAAGCGCTACTGCATGAACTCGGCGGCGCTGCGCTTCATCCCGGTCGAGAGACTCGCGGCGGAAGGTTACGGCCAGTACTTGCCCGCGTTCGCACAGGCGGGCGTCAAGCTCCCCGCGGCATCGGACAAGCGAGAGACCGCGCTGCTCGCGGGCGGCTGCTTCTGGGGCATGCAAGATCTTCTGCGAAAGCAGCCCGGCGTGGTCAGCACCGAAGTGGGTTACAGCGGCGGAACGACGGCGAACCCCAAGTACGAAGACGTGCATGCCGGTCATGGCGGCCACGCGGAAGCCGTGAAGGTGGTGTTCGATCCCGCACTCACCTCGTACGAAGACATCCTGCTGTTCTTCTTCCGTATGCACGACCCGACCACTAAGAACCAGCAGGGCAACGACGTCGGTGTCTCGTACCGCTCGGCGATCTTCTACGAGAACGACGCGCAGAAGAAGGTCGCCGAGGCGGTGAAAGCGAAGGTCGACGCGTCTGGAAAGTGGCGGAAGCCGATCGTCACCCAGATCGTCGCCGCCGGCCCGTTCTGGCCCGCGGAGACCGAGCATCAGGACTATCTCGAGAAGCACCCGGGCGGCTACACCTGTCACTACGTGCGCGACTTCGACTTCAAGTCGTCTGCCGCGAAGGAGTGACTCCCATGAAGCACGAACGAGGCCGTCGACGACCTGAAGTTGAAGAAGAGCGCGGCTGCTTCGGCGGTGATCAAGTCGTCCGACGCGATCGTGGCGGTCGATTGAGATGAGCCGCGCCGCCTGGGTCGCGGGCCGCGTCGCGGTCTTGTGTATCGCCGCGGCGCTGGGTCCCTCGGCGTCCGTCCAGCTGCCGACTCCTCCCAGTATGAGCAGCGAGGACGGTCCGAGCCTCCGGAAGCTGCGCGCATGACCGACCAGGATCGCCCGCCGCTGCCGCCCTTCACAGCCGAGAGCGCCGCGCGGAAGGCGCGCAGCGCCGAGGATGCCTGGAACACCCGCGATCCCGCGCGCGTCGCGCTCGCCTACACGATCGACAGCCGCTGGCGAAACCGCGCGGAGTTCTTTCAGGGCCGCGAGGCCATCGAGTCATTCCTGACCCGCAAGTGGAACCGCGAGCTCGACTACCGCCTGATCAAGGAGCTATGGGCCTTCCACGACAATCGCATCGCCGTTCGCTTCGCCTACGAGTGGCACGACGAGCGCGGCGTCTGGTTTCGAAGCTACGGAAACGAGAATTGGGAGTTCGATGCGCACGGGCTGATGCGACTCCGCATCGCGAGCATCAACGACCTCCCTATCCGAGCGGACGAGCGCAAGTATCACTGGCCGCTCGGCCGTCGCCCCGACGATCATCCGTCGCTCGGCGAGCTCGGCTTGTAACGAGTCAGTCGGTGACTCCCCAGCGTTCCTGTTGCGATCCGGGCCGGGCGGGGTGGAAGAAGAGCTCGGTCCAGAGCCACGCGATGGTCTGGCCGAGGACCTGCTCCGCCCCGGTGCTCGTGCGCCACCAAGCTTCCGGGTCGTACGTGCTCGGCGTCGCCGCCAGGATCCCGACACGAACCGGCGAGCCGAACGCCATGCGATACAAAAGCCAGGAGCGACGGCTGTGTACGCCCGACGAGAACACATCCACGGCGTCGATGCGGAGGCCCGAGCGCGCAATCCAATCGCGCAGCATGACCGCGTTGAGGAAGGAGCGATCTTGGGCCGACGCGGGTGCGGGAACGGCGACCACCCGGTCGGAGGGCAGGCCGCCTCGGACGAGATACTCGCGAGCTCGCTCCGCGTACGAGCCGATCTCGAGGTGCTCGTACTGCTCCACGACCGGGCCGCCGGTCGTGATGACGCGCTCGTAGCCGCCGCTCCGGTAGGCGCGCAGCGCCTGGTCGAGCTCGTCGACGGGCATCCAGCCTTCGACGACGAGGAGACGAGCCGCCACCGGTTCGTTCGGCGCGAGGAACGCATACACGTGGTGCACCGCGAACAGCAGGGCCAAGCCGCCCGCGAGCAGCAGGAGGAGACAGCCCCACACACTGGGAACCCACACGTGTCGCCGGCGGAATAGGGCGGGGAGCTTCATCGCGCACGGGACTCTACGGGGGCGGTTTCGCGGCGCCATGCGCGTGCGGGCTACTTGACTTGCTTGCTGATCATCAAGCATGATCCAGCCGTGAAGCGCAACGCCAAGGCGAAGCGAGTCCCGGCGACCCAGGCGGAGCGGCGCGCCCGCTCGGAACGGCGCCTCCTCGATGCGGCGACGCAGCTGATCGCCGAGCAGGGGTTCAGCCGCACCACGCTCGCCCAGATCGGCGAGAAGGCGGGCTACAGCCGCGGACTCGTGAACGAGCGTTTCGGCTCCAAGGGCGAGCTCGTGCGCGTACTCGCGGGCGATTTTCAGGAGTACTTCGCGCACGACCAGCTCGCGCCTGCGCTCGCGCACAAGCACGGCCTCGACGCGTTGCTCGTCACCGTCGACACGTACCTCGATTCCGTCGTCAAGAGCGACCACCTCGGCCGCGCCTACTACGAGTTACTTGGCGAATCGATCGCGCTCGTGCCGGAGATCCACGCGACCTTCGTCGAGGCCGATCGCGCGCTGCGCGACGGGGTCGAGCGCACGGTGCGTTCCGCGGTGCGCGCCGGGGAAATCCCGCGGGACGTCGACACGAGGGCGTTCGCGGTGTTCATCGTCGGTCTCTTGCGGGGCATCGTGCTGCAGTGGCTCCTGGACCCGTCGGGCTTCGATCTCGCCGCGGTGCGCGTCGAGATTCGCAGGACCCTCGAACGCGCATTCACGAGCGCGAAACCCAGCGGCGCGCGCCGCGCGGAGAGGTGACGCATGGGCGAAGTCCTCGGCGTCGGCACCACTCACGTCCCCTATCTGATGAGCGCGCCCGAGAATCTGCTGCGCTTTCGCAAGACTCTATGCGGTCTTGCCGAGGTGCTCTCGGGCAAGAGGTTCGTCGAGCCGCCGGAAGCGATCGCGGAGATGGGCGCGGATCCCGAGTCAGTCGCGCGCGAGCACCACCGGCTGCACTGGGAGGCGTTCGCCGAGCTGCGCAAGCGCGTCGACGCCCTGAAACCCGATGCGATCCTGCTGATCGGCGACGACCAGGCGCAGGCATTCATGCCCGGCAACCTGCCGCCCTACGCGATCTACGTGGGCCGCGAGGTCGACGCCACGCCGTTCCACATGACGCGCATGCCGGGCGATCCGGAGTACGTGAAGCGCATCTGGGGCGTGGATCCGACTCACACGTATCGCTGGCCGTGCCACGCGGACGCGGCGATCGCGATCCGCGACGGTCTGATTCGCCGCGGCTTCGACATCGCGTCGACGAACGACCTCACGTCGGCGCACTGGAAGCACGGCCTGCCGCACGCGCATGCGAACACGCAGCTCTTTCTCCGCAACGACGACGGCCGCTATCCGCTGATTCCCCTGTTCGTGAACTGCTACGGGGCCGAGCTCGCGATCTTCGATCCGGCGGCACGCCAGGACCCGGCGCGAGCGACGAGTTACCCGGCGGCGCCGACCTCCCGTCGCCTGTATGCGATGGGCGAGGCAATCCGGGAGATCATCGAGGCCTCGGCGTACCGCGTGCTCGTGTGCCCGAGCTCCACGTGGTCACACACCTGGCTCACGAGCCGCTACGACCGCATGCGGATGGACGTGGAGGGCAATACCGAGATCATGCGTTGGCTCGAACGCGGCGAGGGCTACCGGCTGCGCGACTACGACAGCCCGGAGCTCGAAGCGAACGGAGACCACGAGCTGCGCAACTGGATCATCGCCGCGGGTGCGATGGGCAGCCGCAAGCTCGAAGTCACGTGGTACCGCGCGTCCTGGGTGTCGACCGGCTTCCGCGTGTTCGGGGTCTGGCGGTGACACCGGCGAGTGTCGTCGATCTCCACAATCACATCGTCGCCGAGGACGTGGTCGCGTTCCTCGCGAAGGATGGCGGGCGGCTCGACACACGCATCGTAGAGCGGCCCGAAGGTCGCTTCGCGCACATCGGACGTGGGGCGGTGCGGCCGCTGCACGCGCGCATGTGTGACCCGGAAGCGCGTCTTCCCGACATGGACCGTCTCGGCATCGACGTGCAGGCGGTGTCGTGCACGCCGTTCGTGCTCTACGCCGACGCGCCCGCGGACGTCGCGCTCGCGGTCGCACAGGTGAACAACGACTCACTCGCCTCGCTCGCGCGACGCCACCCCGCGCGCTTTGCGCCACTCGCGTCGGTGCCGCTGCAAGATCCGGAACGTGCGGCGCGCGAGCTCGAACGCGCGCACCGGCTCGGCCTCCGAGGCGTAGAGATACCTGCGCGCGCGGGCGGGCTCGACCTCGACGACGCGCGGCTCGAGCCGTTCTGGTCTGCCGCGGCGGCGCTCGAGATGCCGGTATGCATCCACCCGTTCGAGGCAACGCCTGCGGGTGCGCTCGCGCGCTATGCGCTCTCGCCGCTGGTCGGCAATCTGATCGACACCGGCATGGCCGCGACCTTGCTCGTGATGGGCGGAGTGCTCGAGCGCCACTCACGGCTGCGCGTCGTGCTGTACCACGGCGGCGGCACGTTCTTGGCGCTGCTCGCGCGGCTGCAGAAGGGCTACGAGCTGATCCCCGAGGCTCGCGCCGCCGCGCCGAAGCCGCCGTCGGCTTACCTGCCGCAGTTCTGGGTCGACACGGTCACGTTCGACGCCGGCTGGCTCCGCTATCTGATCCAGCGCCTCGGCGCGAGTCAGGTCGTGCTCGGCAGTGACTACCCGCTGCCGCTCGGGCCGCGCGATCCCGCGGCGGAGGTCCGTGCCCTGCGCCTCGATGCCGCGAGTGAGGCCGCGATCCTGGGCGGGAATGCCTGTAAGCTGCTCTCGATCTCCCGTTCGGCGGAGGTGGCGGCGTGAAGCTCTCGGGCCGGGTCGCGATCGTGACTGGCACGAGTCCGAACATCGGTGCTGGCATCGCCGAGGCGCTCGCCGCGGAGGGTGCTCGGGTCGCGTGCGTCGACGTCGACGCGAACAACGCCGAGGACTGCGCCGCGGGCATCCGCAAGCTGGGCGGCGAGGCGCTCGCAGTCACTGCGAACATCACCGCCGAGGACGCCGTCGTCGCGGGGGTCTCGCGGGTCGCGCGCGAGCTCGGCCCGGTGGAGCTGCTCGTGAACAACGCGGCGATCTTCAACCAGAAGGGCGTGCTCGACATGCCGCTCGCGGAGTGGTCGAAGCAGCTCGCGGTGATCCTCGACGGCGCCTTCCTCTGCACGCAGGCCGTCGCGAAGCAGATGGTGACTCGCGGGCAGGGCGGCGCGATCGTGAACGTGATCTCCACGGCCGGTCACCAGGGCCAGCCGCGCAACGTCGGTTACTGCACCGCGAAGTCGGGGCTGCTCAACTTCACGCGCTCGGTGGCGATGGAGTTGGCGCAGCACGGGATTCGCGTGAACAGCCTGACGCCGACCGCGACCGACCCGCGCGAAGGCATGGATCGCGCCGTGCGCTGGGGGCGGCCGCGACCTTCGGATCGCCTGGAGCATGCGTTCGAGTCATTCCGCCGCGGCGTGCCGACCCAGCGGCTGCCGTCGCCGAGTGACTACGGCCGCGCGGTCGTCTACCTCGCGTCGGACGACGCGCGAAACGTCACGGGCACTGATCTGCGCGTGGATTCCGGCGCCCTCGCGCGCTACTGGGCCTGGGATCCCGCGGGCGGCGCCTGATGGAGGGAAGATGACGATGCTCCGCAACAGCTACGTCGACGACGACGCCCGCAACGGTCTATTCCGCGTGCAGCGCCAGGCCTTCCTCGATCCCGAGGTGCTCGCGGCGGAGCGCGCGCGCATCTTCGATCGCTCGTGGCTCTATCTCGGGCACGAGTCCGAGCTCGCGGAGCCCGGTGACTTCAGGATGCGCGAGCTCGGCGTGCGGCGCATCGTCTTCGTGCGCGGAAAGGACCGCGTAGTGCGCGCGCTGCTCAACTCGTGCACGCATCGCGGCGCCGAGGTGTGCCGCGAGCGCAGCGGGAATGCGAACAGCTTCCAGTGCTTCTATCACGGCTGGACGTTCGCCAACGACGGAAGGCTGATCGGCGTGCCCGGAGAAGAAGCGTACGCGTCGGGGTTCTCGCGCGAGAAACTGGCCTTGCGCGAAGCGCCGCGGCTCGAGCAGTACCGCGGCTTCTACTTCGTGAGCTTCGATCCAGAGATCGTGTCACTACCCGAGTATCTCGCTGGCGCGGCGGAATATCTCGACCTGGTCGCCGATCAATCCGAGCTGGGCATGGAGATCGTCGGCGGCACGCAGTCCTACGCGATCAACGCGAACTGGAAGCTCCTCGTCGAGAACAGCTGCGACGGCTATCACGCGCAGATCGCGCACGCGCGCTACTTGAAGTATCTCGCCGCGAGCGGTGCGGTCGGGCTGCCACAGGGCCTGAAGTGGAACCGCGCGCGCGACCTCGGCAACGGGCACGCGTGCCTCGAGTACACGGCGGCGTGGGGTCGGCCAATCGCCCATTGGGTGCCCGCGTTCGGTGAGGGCGCAGCGCCGGAGATCGAGGAGATTCGCGCGAAGCTCGCAGCGCGACTCGGCGCGGAACGCGCGCACCGGATCGCGACCACGAGCCGCAACCTCGGAATCTTCCCGAACCTCGTGATCAACGACATCATGGCGATCACGGTCCGCACGTTCCATCCGCTCGCGCCGGGCCGCATGAACGTCGAGGCCTGGTCGCTCGCGCCGCGTGGCGAGGTGCCGGAGCACCGGAGGCATCGACTCCAGAACTTCCTGACCTTCCTCGGGCCAGGCGGCTTCGCGACGCCGGACGACATCGAGGCGCTCGAATCGTGTCACCGGGGCTACGCGTCGACCGGCGGCGAGTGGAACGACATCTCTCGCGACATCGTGACTCCCGAGCCGCCGATCACGGGCGAGCACCAGATGCGCGCGTTCTGGCGGCGCTGGCAAGAGTTACTCGCACCGAACGTGGCGTCGATCGCCGAGGGACGCCGTGTCGCGGCCCGCTGACGCGCGTTCGCCTCTCTTGGCGGCGGATCTCTCGCGCGCCGAGATCGAGGACTTCCTCTACGAGGAGGCCGCGCTGCTCGACGAGTGGCGGCTCGACGCGTGGCTCGCGCTGTTCACTGACGATGCGACCTACAGCGTGCCGTCCACGGATGCGCCCGATGCGGATCCGAGCGACACGCTGTTCCTGATCGCCGACGACGCGGCGAGCCTGCGCTCGCGGGTCGAGCAGCTGCTCGGCAAGACGACCTGGTCGGAGAACCCGCATGCGCGCACGCGACGCTTGCTCGGCAATGTACGCATCCGCAGGACCGATGGTGCGCGCGCTTGGGTGACGGCGAACTTCGTCGTCTACCGCATGCGCAGCCACCAGACGGCCACGTACATCGGACGCTACGAGTACGTGCTCGAACGTCGGCAGGCCGGCGTACGCATCCAGCATCGCCGCGCAATCCTCGATCTCGAGTCACTGCGGGACGTGGGCAAAGTCAGCTTCATCCTCTAGCGCAAGGGGCACTCATGGAGGCCAGGCTGCCCGACGACGTCGCGCGCGAGATCGCGTCGCCCGCCTCCTACGCGGAGTGGGAGTCATTGCACCGGACCCTGGCGCGCGTGCGCCGCGAGCTGCCGTTCGCGCGCGCCGAGCTGCCCGAGTATCTTCCGTTCTGGGTCGCGTCGAAGCTGGCGGACATCCGCGACGTCGCGAGTCGAAACACCGAGTTTCTGAGCGGTCTCGGTGGCCTCGCGACCCGGGATCAGCTCGCCTTCGAGGCCGAGAAGGGCGCCGGCAGACTCTTCCGCTCGATCGTCGCGATGAACGAGCCCGATCACCGCACCTACCGCGCACTCACCCAGAGCTGGTTCCAGCTGAACAACCTGCGGCGCTTCGAGCCGCGCATCCGCGCGCTCGCAAAGCGTCACGTCGACCGACTCGCCGAGATCGGCGCCGAGTGCGACTTCGTGCGCGAGGTCGCGGTGCACTATCCGCTGCTCGTGGTCATGGCGATCCTCGGAGTGCCCGAGAAAGACGAGCCATTCGTGCTTCGTTTGACGCGCGAGTACTTCGGGAACGCGGACCAGGAACTGAATCGCGGCGGCGCCGCGACGACGCCAGTCGAAGCCGCGGCGGCGATGCGCGAGGTGATCGAGGAAGCCACTGAGTATTTCGGGCGTCTCTCTCACGATAGGCGACGCGCACCCACCGAGGACCTGATCAGCGTGATCGCGAACAGCCGAATCGACGGCGCGCAGATCAACGACATCGACGCCATGGGCTACTACATCACGGTCGCGTTCGCGGGCCACGACACGACCTCGTCCTCGATCGCCGGTGGTGTGTGGGCGCTGGCCGAGCAGCCGGAGCAGCTCACCCGAGTGCGCGCGAACGCCGCGCTGGTGCCGTCGCTCGTGGAGGAGTGCGTGCGCTGGACGACCCCGATCCACCAGTTCGTCCGGATCGCCGCGTGCGACGCCGAGGTCGCCGGCCAGCGCGTGCGCAAGGGCGATCTCGTGGTCCTCTGTTTCCCGTCCGGCAACCGCGACGAGGACGTCTTCGAGGCGCCCTTCGAGTTTCGCGCGGAGCGCACGCCGAACCGGCACATCGGGTTCGGCTTCGGCGCGCACATGTGTCTCGGGGTGCACCTGGCGCGCATGGAGATGGGAATCTTCTTGGAGGAGCTGCTCGCGCGCCTCGAGTGTCTGGAGCTGACCGGCACGCCGCGCCGCACGGTCACGAACTTCGTCGGCGGTCCAAAGTCACTGCCGATCCGGGTCCGCCTGCGCGCGCGTGTACACTGAGTCGATGCCAGACGCGTCTTCGCTCTCGATCCCGCCTTTGCCGAACCTGGCGTCGAACGTGTTCGAGTTCGGCGCGTACCTCCTCGGGGTGATCGTGCTGGCTCATGGGTTCAGCGGGGTACGATCGTGAAGGTCGGCGTCCTTGGCTTCAACACCGAGTACACGCTGCGCGCGGATCGGCTCGCGCGCGCCGCGGAAGAGCGTGGCTTCGAGTCACTCTGGCTGCCGGAGCACACGCACATTCCGGTGCCGCCGGGCGGCATCGTGCACATGCCCCTCGGCGGCGAGTTGCCCGTCGAGTACCGGCACATGTCGGATCCGTTCTCGAGTCTCGCGGCGGCAGC